>JALRAP010000058.1 GCA_023262505.1 Bacteroidia bacterium | reverse complement strand
ACCAGCACTATCTATACAAGAAAACCTATCTGTATTTTTCAGGAGGGTGTGCCTACAGCATTGCGATAAAAGAAGGCTCTTCAACACATTTGCCTGAGCAATACGATGAGGGAATTTTTGGAAAGCTCTGTGTTGGGCTTGTATTTTACGGCACATCAGAAAAAAAGAAGAGCAAGCGAAAAGGGTTTATGGAGAGTTGGTAGTTGAGAAAAAATCCGCTCAAATCATTAAAATCCTCTCAATCCTATTTCCAAGCTTCCATTCGTTCCGTAAAATAAAACGTCCACTTTTGGCGGACGTTTGCTCTCAAACTGGCGGACCCGAAGGGATTATTTAGATGAACCCTTGGGGTCGGTTTTGCAATAGCAAACACCAGCTGCTGACGCAGCTGTGCTTTTATTTTACTTCCGGAATTTGGAAGCAGGCTTCCATTCCGTACGTAAAATAAAAACGTCCGCTTAAAGCGGACGTTTGCTCTCAAACTGGCGGACCCGAAGGGATTCGAACCCCCAACCAACAGAACCGGAATCTGTCATTCTATCCAGTTGAACTACGGGTCCTGGTAAATTTTAACTAACTTAAGAGCACATTCATTTATTTTCTTAAGACCTAGCCCAACCAACAGCCCCGAATAATCGGGACGGAATCTGTCATTCTATCCAGTTGAACTACGGGTCCTTTTACGGTTGTCAAATTTAATGCTTTTCCGTCCTAAATATATTATCCGAACTCATTGATTAATAACAACAAATTAAATCTTTAGCAAATTCGAGATGACATGGAAGGCTATAATTGACAGCAGGTTAATTATCGAACCAATAGCACCGACCCTGAACGCGTCACGATGTTTGAATCATGATCCGTGAACTTGATGTGCCATGAATAGACCCCCATGGGTTCTTCATGTGCTCTTTTGAAGTCAAGTCCGTCCCAACCCTTACTTGGATTGTTGGTTGAAAAAACCAATTGCCCCCAGCGGTTATATATGCTCATCAAATAACCTTCCGGTTGAATTCCCATGGAGATAGGCATGAAAACATCATTGATGCCATCGCCATTCGGCGTGAAGGAATTGGGCATGTAAAACGTCAACATGGGCAAAACCGTCAGCATTTGATTCGATGTATCGGTACATCCAAGATCGGAAGTAGCAATCAGAGAAACCAAGTATGTACCTGTATCCGCATAAATGAAGGTCGGATTCTCAATGGTTGAAACCGAGCTTCCAGCATCACCAAAATTCCACACCCATTGATTTGCACCTGCAGTCAAATTGAAGAATCGTACTTCCGGATTTTCCATATCGGGTTTGGCAGGAGTAAATGTGAAATCAGCTTGAGGAGCGGACCACGCATCCATCATCAGAGGAGAAGCCGATGTAGAAGTACATCCATCGGAAGTGGTAAGGGTCAATGTGACTTCGTAGTCTCCATCTTGAAAGCAATGAGTAGGATTTTGAATTTGAGAGGAACTTCCATCTCCAAAATCCCACAACCAACTCGATATGACTACAGATTGCGGAGGGATTGTGAGATCAGCGAAATTCACACAAAGCGGCTCACACCCTGCTGAAATATCCGAATCGATTTCAACCGATAGCTGCGGTGAAACAGCAAACGAAGTTGAGGCTATGGCTGTACATCCATTTTGATCAGTAACCTCAACAGAATAAGCGGCACCCGATGTAGGTGAAAGCAATTGTGTAGATCCGGATAATCCTCCGGGATTCCATTCGTAGGAATAATTCGGCGTTCCTCCACTTGCCACGGCACTCAATGTTACCTGACCGCCATCACATACCACAGCAGGAGCCGAAGAGGCAATCATCGTAAGCAAAGGAGGTTCGGTGATGGTCGTAACTGATGTTACAGGACATCCGCCGGAAGGCGTAACCGTTACATTATAAGTTCCAGGAGAAAGGTTATTGACTGATGCGGCCGTACCAATTGCAGGAGACCATGAGTAAGCGTAAGGTCCAGCTCCATTTGTAATCACGGCGATTGATCCATCGTTGGCGCCTTTGCAACTGACTTGTGTGGTGTTGAGTGAAACGCTTTCTATCGTTACAGGAATTGTAATGGAAACAGGTGCGGAACATGAATTGCTTGCAACCAATGTCACATTGTAAGTGCCAGGTGAAGCATAGGTGTGTGTTGGATTTTGAAGTGATGATGTGTTTGCAGAACCGGAAGCTGGTTCACCGAAATTCCATTGGTATGCCGAAGCACAAGCACCCGTGAGGTCACTGAATGAAACGGTGTTTTGTGAACCACATGTGAAAGAAAAATCAGCGCTCAGTTGAGGTGCCTCACCAATGAAAATATCATCCAAGGCCATGCCGTCAAAAGCGTTACACGATGTTCCAGAGCCAAAAAGAAAACGGAAACGGACATTTGATTTACCAGCCAAGTTAGTCATGCAATGTGTAGCCGTAACCCAACCATTACTTCCGAATCCTCCAGTACAGGACCCCGTTGTGGCCCCTACCCTTCCCGACCAACCATGCCTGACGGAAATGGTATTCAGCCATGTTATGTTGCCGTAATTGTACCAGTTCTGATTCAAACAATCCACCGGATCGTTAACACTACCAACATTGTTCCATGTGGTCCCGTTTAATGTATATTGCAACACCATGCCATCCCATTGCCGCTCACACTCCCAAAATATCTTGAAGCTTATCCATGGATAATTTAGAGTAGAGAAATCGAAACAGGGACTTAATAAGTAGCACTGGGCAGACGACATATATCCGGAACCTGTGAGACCTCCAATACACCATGCATTCACACCACCTCCAGCAGTATTGATAGTTGGATGCGCCGGTGCGCCCCATGTCCAATTATCGAGCCCTGATACCACACCTGTTGTCCAAGCAGGACCACTCTCAAATCCTTCGCTGTAAGGATATGTCGAAATAACATTGGTACACTGAGCTGAAGCTGGGTTGGAACTTGAAAGGATAAGAATGAAGGCAATGGATAGCAATTGAGAAATCCTACCAAATCTTTTTATTCGATTCGAGCCAGGCCTGGTTGTAGGCGGGTACGATAGGCTAAAAAAAATCCGGCTGCTCAACATAATTTACATGATCAATAAAACAAA
The DNA here is from genome assembly GCA_023262505.1 of Bacteroidia bacterium. Classification (GTDB taxonomy): domain Bacteria; phylum Bacteroidota; class Bacteroidia; order AKYH767-A; family OLB10; genus JALRAP01. Next base: position 11,161 of record JALRAP010000058.1, on the reverse strand, counting down.
TCATGAGCTTTTCGGACGACATTACTCAAATCAATTCCATTCATGCACTTGAAATGGCCCTTCGGACACTCATCATATCCGATTTTAGAACAAGGCCTGCATGTTAGACCTTCCACTTCGAAGATATGGCTCTCCCCTGCTCCAGTGGGTAAGAACGGAGTCATACCGAAAGCAGGGACAGTATTTCCCCATATCGAAACAATCTTTTTTCGATATGCCGCGGCAATATGCATCAGTCCGGTATCGTGTGCAATCACCACCCTTGCATCATGTACCAATGACGCAGATTGGTTCAAATTAAATTTTCCGCATAGATTAATGACGTTGGACTCATTGCCATTAGCAATTAGCTCTCCGCTCTCGTAATCGTCTTTTCCACCCAACAGCACCACAGGCAACTTCAAATTAGCCGCCAATTCATTCAAACGCTGTGCAGGCATACGTTTGGTAGCATGTTGGGCGCCGATCACCATCGCAACATAACCACTTCGATGCGACTCCGGCAAACTATTCAAATCAACACGATCTGGTTCCGGAATGAAGTAATCCAATCCCTCGCCATCATAACGCACACCCAGCGATTCAACGGTTTTGAAATAACGATCTACTATGTGCATGTCAGGCATTCGGTTCCACTTAAAATTCACCAATAGCCATTTCTCGATGTTCAATTTAGGAAAAGCCTTTGATGGGACAGCCAATGCCGAACGAATCCGTGTGCTTCGCAGATTATGATGTAAGTCAACCACAAAATCGAAACGCTCTTTGCGTAGCGTTTCAAGCAAGGCGTTCATATTATCACCATACTCGTGCACCTGATGCACATGTGGATTGGAACGAAGGATGCCGGCGAAGGCTGGTTTGGTCAGGTAGTGGATCTCCGATCCTGGTATCTGTTGATGCACGGCACGCACTACAGGCGTGGTTAATACGATGTCGCCTATGGAACTTAGCCGTATGAAGAGCAGCTTTTTCAATGCCTGATGGATTCACTGCAAAGGTAGGCTTTTGTAAGGTGGTACAGAAAGCCTCAAACTCGTATCAGAATGCTTAAAATTGCATCAGAAAACCCAAATCCATGAAAAAAGCCCTGATTATACTAGCCTCTTTGGTTGGCTTGTGGCTCTTGACCGCTGCTTTCCTCCCATCCGAATCCGTAGTAACCCGAGAAATCCTCATTTCTGCCCCAGCAGATTCCGTTTTTGAGCAGTTCAACACCCTCAAAAACTGGAAAAAGTGGTCCTATTGGGACCAAGCCGACCCAACCATGAAATCGACCTACAAAGGCCCCGAAAGCGGCGTTGGAGCCACCCATGCATGGGTAAGTGAGGAAATGGGAACCGGTTCGCTAACCATCATCGAAAGCAACAGACCCACCAATATCAAATACGAATTGCGGTTTGAAGACATGCCCCCTTCGTACGGCTCGTTGTCGTTGATGGGCGAAGGGAATGACCTTCTAGTTACCATCGAAATGCGCATGAACATGCCTTTTATTTTCAGGCCCATGGGTTTAATCATGGACAAAATGATGGGACCCGATTTTGAGAAATCATTGACTGGGTTGAAATCCCGTTGCGAAAAACCAATGCAAAACAATTGAAAACATATATAATGAAACATCTGACGATTCGACTCACCTTGATCATTACCATTCTTGCGAACCTGAGTTCTTGGGCACAAGATGCTACCCATAGCCGAGTGCGCATCTACACCGGCGAGCAAGGCCTTCGCAAATTATCAGGGCTTGGTATTGAAACCGATCATGGTGATATCAGGAGACACGTTTGGCTAACCACCGACCTAGATACCACCGAGATTCGCAAGGTGCGAGAAGCTGGTTTCAAATATGAGATTCAAATTGCAGATGTGAAGAAGCATTACCGTGAGCAAGCCATGTCAACGCATGATCACAGCCGTGTATCATCGCTTCCGAATGGCTGTCAATCCACCAATGCACCAACCTATCAAGTTCCATCCAATTTTTCCCTGGGCTCGTATGGTGGATACTTCACCTATCAAGAGATGCTCGACAACCTAGATCAGATGGCGAATCTATATCCGAACCTGATTACCATCAAAGCACCACTGCCGGGAGGTACAACCATAGAGGGGCGTCCGGTTTTCATGGTTAAAATATCCGACAACCCGAATGTGGATGAAAGCGAACCCGAAATGCTATACACCGCCGTTCACCATGCACGCGAACCCGGTGGCATGTCGCAGCTGATTTTCTACATGTGGTATCTGCTCGAGAACCAAGCAACCAATCCTGAAGTAGCCGCCATCATTGCGAATACGGAGCTGTATTTCATTCCTTGCCTCAATCCCGACGGCTATCTGTACAATGAATCCACAGACCCGCAAGGCGGAGGCCTGTGGCGGAAAAACCGCAGAGACAACCAGGACGGATCATTCGGTGTTGACTTGAACCGCAATTACGGATACAATTGGGGCTATGATGACAATGGATCTTCTCCCGACGGATTCAGCGAAACACATCGTGGTAATGCTCCTTTCTCGGAGCCCGAGACGCAATTAATCCGCGATTTCGTGAATAGCCGCCAATTCAAAATCGCACTCAACTACCATACCTACGGTAATTTGCTGATTTATCCTTGGGGGTACGACTATTCGATTTACACACCGGACTCGGCTTTGTTTGCCGATTACGGCCGAATACTCACCACCTTTAACAGTTATTCATTCGGTACGGCCGATCAAACGGTTGGCTATATCGTAAATGGGAGCTCCGACGATTGGATGTATGGTGAACAAGCCACCAAACCCAAGATATTCGCTATGACACCCGAATGCGGCGACGCATCATTTGGTTTTTGGCCACCTGCAAATGAAATCATTCCGCTTTGCGAGAACACCATGTACCAGAATTTGACTGCCGCATTGCTTACGGGCAAATACGCGTCTATTCAAGAAAAAAGCCCCGAACTAGTTTCCACCGGCGGAGGCCATATAAAGTTTGAAGTGAAACAATTGGGATTGGATACAACCGGTTTCTATACTATCACACTTTCAGCAATCACACCTAATGTGTTTCAAACCGGCGCTCCCGTGACCGTTTCAGGTCTGTCGCCTCTACAAAGTGTTTTAGACTCTATCTCATTTGCTTTGGTATCTCCCATGACCAACGGAGCTGAAATAAGATTCGCCTTGGCAATAAACAATGGCACTTACACACGAACCGATACAATCGTGAAGTATTTCGGAAACCCAACCGTATTATTCGCATCGGATGGCAATAGCAGTACCGGATTCAATGGCAACCAATGGGGCATATCAACATCCGTTTTCTATTCTCCCAATGCCTCAATCACCGACTCTCCAATTGGAAACTACAACTCCAATGATTACAAAACCATCAGAACCACCACTCCAGTGAATCTGGCCAATGCAGTTAAGGCAAAACTCACCTTCTATGCGAAGTGGGCTTTGGAGGCCAACTACGATTATGTACAGGTGCAAGCTTCCATAGACAACGGTGCGACTTGGTCATCGCTATGCGGGAACTATACCGTTGAAGGTGGCAATTTCCAAGTACCCGGTGAACCTTTGTACGAGGGATTCCAAACATCATGGGTGCAAGAAGAGATTTCTTTGGACGATTATATCGGATACAACGTTCTTGTGCGATTCGTTTTATCAAGCGATGGCTTCCTGGAGTATGATGGATTTTACTTCGACGATCTGTCCATCACGAAAGTGTTACCCGGCACAAACTCCATTCAAGAGCTTGACCTAGCGTCAACCACTCCTTCCTTGGTTCCAAATCCGGCTAGCTCCTATAGTTACGCCACCTTCCCGCCTCAAATCAATCCAACGACTCTGGAAATTTCAGATATGACCGGCAGGATTGTGATGACCATTCCAATCCAAGATCGCATGACATCCATGCGAATTGAAACATCGAATTGGAAAAGCGGTGTTTATTTCGTGAGATTGAAACATGAAAACAGCCAAAGCAAGCCGGCGAAATTGGTTGTTTACTGATTTGCCGATTGCTCCTGAATGGATACGTGAGTCAATCGATGCAACAAATAAACCTGAGAGCCCAATAACAGAAGCGCACCCGCCTGGTGAATAACACCAAGCGTAAGAGGCACCTTGTGCAACAAGGTGAAGACGCCTAACACAAATTGCAGCACCACAAAAACAGTAACCGCCCAAATGGCATGCTGCTGTCCAGGCAATAGAGGTACTTGACCGTTACGATGGTTTTTCCACATGAAAAATGCTTGGAACAACACTCCGAAGAAAACCAGATAAGCAAGGTTGCGGTGTACAAACTGTACGCCCGACATGTTGTCGATGAGTCCGTGCCAACCCATAGTGTCAATTGCATAATAGACCGAGTCGGGAATGAACTTATCGCCCATCAACGGCCATGTGTTGTATATGAGACCAGCTTTCAAACCGGCAACAAATGCGCCGAATATTATCTGAATAAATGTGATGACCAATACCACTTTGGCCATGGAAACAAGTTTACCCTGCCAACCTGCCGGACGAACTTTTTCGGTGTTGATCAAATCCATCGCAAACCAAAAGGTAAAGCAAAACGTGATGAAGGCTGTGCAGAGATGCAATGCCAATCGGAAATGGCTCACGCTAGGCTCATCAACCAAGCCGCTTGCAACCATATACCAACCGAGGAATCCTTGCAATCCGCCAAGCAGGAACAACAGCAGACAATTAAGCAACAAAGTGCCCTGGATTTTCCTGCGAATCACGAACCACAAAAAAGGCACAACGAATACCAAGCCTATTAAACGACCAAGCAAACGGTGGATGTATTCCCACCAATAGATTCCTTTGAAATCGGCGAGCTCGAAGTGGGCGTTGATGTGCTGGTACTGCGGTGTTTGCTTATACAACTCGAATTCGTGTTGCCAATCGGCCTCATTCATCGGAGGAACGGTGCCAGTAACAACATCCCACTTGGTAATGGACAGCCCAGACCCGGTAAGTCGCGTGATACCGCCTACCACCACCATGGTGAAAATCAAAAAACATCCGGTAAGTAACCAAAGCACAATGGAAGAACGATCTCGAATGGAAAGCATGGAACGATTGACGATTTACAATTGACGATTTACGATTTACGATTTACGATTTGAAAGTGGTTTATTAGTCATTTGTAACTTGTAACTTGTAACTTGTAACATATAACTTGTAACATGTCATTTTTCACTTGATCTTAGTACGAGCTGTGCCGTTTGTCGGCTTCGTTGTTCGAGTAAGACTTCCTTGCCATGTGAGAGGGTTTCGATAGTGGAAGGATAGTAGTGCCTTACTGTGTACAGCTGGAGGCCTTCGTTATATAATATTTTAAAACGTGTTTTTAATGTTTCCAATAGGTCGGAAACCTTGCGAACATCATTGTCGATACAAACAGAGAAACTGATCGCCGAGTTTTGCATCAGGTTGATTTTTACATTAGCCTGAGCGAAGAGCGAGAATATGGTGCTGAGATGATCTTCTGCAATGAACGAAAAATCCTTTGCCGATATGCTGATCAGCATTTGATTGTCTTTGAAGATGTACGAGGGAACCAAAGGCTTGGTTTGGAAATCCTTGCCGATTACGGTGCCCGACAATTTGGGATCCATAAAGGATTTGACATGTAATGGAATCCCCTTGTTCTCCAAAGGTTTGATGGTTTTGGGGTGGATTACAGACGCACCAAAATAAGCCAGTTCAATTGCGTCGTGATAGCTCATGCTTTCCAGCTTCTGTGCATCCGGAAAATGCTTAGGGTCGGCATTCAATACTCCGGGCACATCTTTCCATATGTAAACGGCCTTTGCATCCAAACAATAAGCCAGGATGGATGCGGTATAATCGGAACCTTCTCTGCCCAAGGTGGTGGTGTAGTTTTCGGAAGTGCAGCCGATGAATCCCTGCGTTACAACACCTATATGGCCAGTAGCGAAGATTCCATTGATTTGAGTGGTGGTATTATCCAAAGTCTCCTCCCATTGTACACGCCCCTCGCGGTAATGATTGTCGGTGCGGATCAGATCACGCGCATCCGCGTAAGCGAAATGCAAGCCTTGTGATTGCAGATACTCATGAATGATGATGGTTGACAACAACTCGCCTGATGATACAACCTGGTCATAGATGAAGTCATAACCTTTTGAAACATCATCATCCAAACACCATTCAACTTCCACAAACACGTTGTTCATGCGGTCGAATACGGGATTGGACTTTCCCACAAACAGCTCATCAGCTATTTTATGATGAAACTCGCGAACCTCCTGTAAATGCTGCTTGGCAGATGGAATATCATTTGCTGAAAATCTGGCTTGAACCACACGCTCCAACGCGTTGGTGGTTTTACCCATAGCAGACACCACCACCACCAATTGATTGCTCTCGTGACCACGAATGATGTTACACACATTGCGAACCGCATCCGCATCTTTCACCGAAGCGCCACCAAACTTGAAAACAATCATTTTGTTAGGTCTATAAGCTGATGTGCATTCAATTTGCAATTGATCCACTCGCCATCGAAATCACAATTATAGCGCTTGTAAAATCGGATAGCTGGCTCGTTCCAATCCAAAACCTGCCAATGCATTTGCTTTGCATTCATGGAGACCGCATCGTGCATTACTTCTTTGAACAACTTGGCACCTATGCCCTGCCCACGCATGGCCTCAGTAACCACGATATCATCCAAATAAACACCCTTGCCTTTCCATGTGCTGTATTTGATGAAATAAATAGCCATTCCCACTACGTTGCCATCCAATTCAGCCACCAACAAACGATAAGCCGGATTTGGTCCGAATCCATCCCGAAGCATATCCTCTTCAGTATTGGTAACTTCCAAAGGCGCCTTCTCATAAAGCGCTAATTCGCGAATAAGCCCCAACACGGTTGGCACATCGGTTGGAGTTCCCTTTCTGACTATACAATCCATGAGCCCAAATTTACCAATAAACAATCGATCATGTTGACCACATAATAAATTGATTACCATTTTATTAAAATACATAACAAAGCCGATTAGTCGGGTTTGCGTTAACTTAGCGGCATGCAGCTATTCAACCGTATTTTAGGAAACGAAGGACCCTCTTTGGTGATCTTGCACGGACTATTCGGTTCTTCTGACAATTGGTTGACTTTGGGAAAGCGATTCGCAGAGGATGGTTTCCGAGTTGTTTTAACGGATTTGCGAAATCATGGATTATCGCCTCATAGCAACGAGTTCAGCCTTGCAGCCATGGCATCGGATATGGCCGAACTTTTAGAACAGCAACCTTCAGGAAAAAAGTTCTTGATGGGACATAGTTTGGGTGGAAAAGTAGGAATGCAGTTGGTTCTACAAAATCTATTTGCATTGGATGGTTTAATAGTCGCCGATATCGCTCCACGAGCTTACGACACACGGCATACAGATGTGATATCCGCATTGAAATCCGTGGATTTAAATCATCTGAAAAACAGGAAAGATGTGGAGAATCAACTTGCATTAACCATTCACGACTTTGGTGTGAGGCAATGGCTGATGAAGAACTTGTATTGGAAGGAAAAAGATATCTTGGATTGGCGCTTCAATTTGAAGGTGATTGCAGAAAACATGGATGTAGCAGTTCAATCCACCGAGCCGGCTTCGCCACTGTCAACCCCTACCCTATTCCTGAAAGGCGCCAACTCTGATTATATCAATCTTCAGGATACAACAACCATCAACCGATTTTTTTCGAATGCCCGCATTGGAACCGTTCCCAACGCCGGCCATTGGCTGCATGCCGAAAATCCTGATGCTACATTCGAACTAGTACAAGATTTCTTAAATGCCCTGCGTTGATTATCTAACAATCAATCGCACGGGTTTGGCATTCCCAATAGCCACCAAATACATTCCGGAAGCGGCTGATGCAACATCCAACTGTATTTGGTTCGCACCCTGGTTGATGGAAACATTTTCGCTGAATATTAACCTGCCAGCCAAATCATGCACCCTTAATGCACCCGTATAGCTTTTGCTAGATTGGAAATTTAGATACGCAATGTTATCAGTGGGATTTGGATATGCGATAATTCCAGAGATGACGGAATCGTAAATATCATCAACACCCAAACTACCGCCATTTCCATTGTACAGGTGTAGGAATTCTTGAAAATACTGATTCACGATGTTGTGATCATGGATGATGAGGGTGTTCTCGTCGTTACGCTGGGTTGCGGCAGAACTCCAGTTGTGAGAACCTGTCAAAACCATCGGGTCACTATTCAGGTAGGTATGATCCACCAATGAGTATTTGTGGTGCATGATACCAGGGTTATTGGCGAAATCAAACAGCAGCATGTTCGAACCAATGGCGCTTTGTATGATTTGGAATGCCGTTCCACTACCTCCTGAGGAATCATTCATGATGCCTGCCACACCAACACCGTAATTCAATGCACGGTCTTCGATTGCATAGGCGAGATCCGTTCGTGTAAGCACCATCGTGGCGAATGCCAAGTTGTGATCCGCCGACTGAATGGTTCGAATTATTTGTGCATTCACATTATCCGAAGGACTGAAATAGCTCTCTACCACCTTACCTCCTACATTCAAAATGTGTGGTGTGTTGTCTGATTTATCGGGACCGAACTTTGCCAATGCAGCATTGGGTTGCGGACCAGAACCTCCCCACATTTCCTCGAACTCGATGGTATAAACCTTGGCCAGCGACTTGTCCTGTATGAACACCAGATTATTTCGGTCGTCTTCCAACTGACCAATTGTCCAATTGGTAGAACCAGACAACACCACAGGCTTCAACGGATTAGGATGGTTGGCATCCATAATCACAAACTTATTATGCATGATACCGTAGTAGAATGGAGGAGTGATGGGTGATTGCACAACCGGAATAGCGGGATTCAACAACTGTAGGGCGTTGTTTGTATTGCTGCCATCGGATATAAGGCGTACTTGAACCCCTCTTGCGTACGCATCGTTGATGGCTTGGGCAATCAAATTTCCACCCGGAGAATCAAAGCTGTAAATCGCAATATCCAGCGTGGAAGAGGTCCTATCTATGTATGCCTTGATGGTATCATCTGCCAAGTGATTTAGATAGATCGCATAATTGTTACCAATCGCACCATTAGCATTATCGACTGGTCGGGTGAAATAAGGTTTTATGATGCCTGATGACAATGATTGGGTAATGAAAGGTCGGATAGGTGAAAACGCGGAATCGGTTCCATTCACAGATACAGTTTGTACATAATAGAGCTGCGATGCCGATCCTCCGGTAATGCTAACGGTTGGTTGGCTGGTAGATGCAGGCCCGGTCAATGTTCCCAATTCCAATGCTGACGTAAGTCCGTAACGCAGGAAATGATTAGCAGCCACATTTGTTTCCCAAGTAATGTCGAAACCAGTAGTCGTGATGTTTTGTGGATACGGTTGTTTGGTGATGGATAATGCGCCCGTAACAACCAAGTCGTTGGAATCGCGAGGCAAAATTTGATATTGCGTTCCATATTGGGAGTTGATACCGGTAAGTTCAATGGTTCCCGTTGGTATAGGCCGACCCACCAATGGATTGCTGGAGCGGATGAATACAACACCGGTTTGTCCGTTGCTGTTAAAAGGATAAGTGGTGTTGGCGGTGAAGTTTCCTGTGGAGATAAAGCTCACGCCCGATATTCTCACCAGCATGGACTCATTGCTCTCTCCTAGTTGCGATGGTGTAACTGACAACGGTGTGGGTAATGGATTTCCAGTTGAGTTGATCGTCCACGATGTAACCGTGGTAATTTCAAGCAGATTTTGAAATTGAGCGGTCGTTCCCGTAACCGTTACATTATCGCCACGCTGGAGCGTAGTAAGCGCAGTGCTGAACAAGCCGATACCACCCGTTCCATCCTGAATGTACCTAATGGTTCCAAATTCGGTTCCGGAAGTCACGGTTCCATTCACGGTTACAATACTTCCCACCGGCAAAGCTCGAGCCGCGGCTATAGAAATAGTTTGCGCATGCGCCGACAAATCGCAAATAACAAGCGAAAAGAAGACTAACGCGACGGAAAGGATGCTCTTGTTCATGACCATATTTGGATATTAAAAGGGGCACCAATCAATGGCACCCCTTATTATTCATCTAATAACTTTAAAGGCTGATCAATTTACATCAGCCGTGGAGCGAATACAAATCTGTTTGGTCGCATTGAAGGGCACCAACACTCCTGTAATGGTTACAGTATTGGTTGGGAAATTTTGTCCAGAGAAAGTGGCTGCAGAACGGGTGTACAAAGACATGTTACCGCTTGCGTCGGTAATGGTTTTGCTACCTGAGTATGTTGGAGCTGTTCCGGTAATAGTAACACCTGCAACCTGAACCAAAGTTGATTCCCACAATTCGAAGTTGGCATTGATTTGCGCGATTGTGGCTACACGTGGCGATACGGAACCAGAACCCGTTACAGTGGCGTTTGCCAATGGTACGTTATTCACCTCCAACAGTCCGGCATATTCGGTAACTTCTTGACCGGAAATATCGACTTCAACCTCATCACCCAAATTGAATGAATGAGCCGCACTGAAGCGAACAACAATGCCAGCCGTGGTATCTTGGATTGCAAGATTCTTGGAGTCGGTGTTCGCGTTCACACGATCGGAGATAACGATGCCTTTGATTTTCTTACCTCCAGGAGCAGTTGTCGTTGTTCCGGTGTAATATCCACGTGCTGTTGCAATAGAAACCAAAACAGCAGGACCACCTCCACCACCGTTGCAACGAATGGAATCCATCACAACATCATAGGTGTCTCGGATATACATCTGAGGTGTGTTGCCATATACGCTGAAAATGCCTGTCAATGTACCACGACCATTAGGAAGGTTATCTCCGGCAAACGTAGAGTAATTGCTAGAACGCAAATCAATGGTTCCTCCATTGCAATCATTAACAGCCCTGTTGGCAGATGCCTGGTTTACCACATCCGCATACGTAAGAGAAGTATCAGCGGCATCGAACTCAACATCAGCAAAACGAACGAACCTGTTTTGATAAAACAAAGGATCGTTGGTCACTTGTGAAATGGTAACCACCTCAGGCGCCACTACCAGATTGTACTGACCTGGGAACAGGTAGTTGTTGATCATCGCCAATGGAATGGGCGCAAC
>JALRAP010000057.1:5429-15077 GCA_023262505.1 Bacteroidia bacterium | reverse complement strand
TTCATGATATCCTCTTCCAAGTTGGCTCCTGTGCAGGAGATGATGTCTACCTTGCCTTGACGGATCATTTCGGCCAAGGAGATGCCTAATTCGGCTGTGCTCATGGCGCCTGCCAGGGTAATCATCATTTTACCACCCTCAAGCAGGTGTGTTTCATAGCCTTTGGCTGCGTCCATCAGGGCAGCGGCATTGAAATGGCGGTAGTTATGTTCGATAAACCGGGAAATAGGTCCTCTCTCCATATTCATAAGTAATTAAAAATGAACAGCAAAAATAGGAAAAATCCTGCTAATCGCTTTGTGCTGTGGTTCAACGGAATCGCTCTTTAGGTTCGTACCTTTGCAGTGATATTTCAATTGTATGATACATCCAGTTGTGGCCTATGGCCATCCGGTATTGAAGAAAAAGGCGGTGGAAATCGGCCCTGATTATCCGGGATTGCAAGAACTCATTGCCTCCATGTTCGAGACCATGTATCACAGTGTTGGCGTGGGTTTGGCTGCTCCGCAGATTAATCACTCTATCCGTTTGTTTGTTGTGGATGCCAGTCCATATGCGGAGGAGGATCCTCAGCTCGCCAACATGAAGAAGGTTTTCATAAATGCGCAGATAGTGGAGGAGCAAGGTAAGAAGTGGCGCACCGACGAAGGCTGCTTGAGCATCCCTGGCATCCGTGTGGATGTGGATCGTCACCCCGAAATCCTGATACGATACCAAGACGAGCATTTCGTTCAATTCGAGGAGCGCTACAGTGGCTATGCCGCCCGTATCATCCAACACGAATACGATCACTTAGAGGGTATTCTCATCACAGACCGAATCAGTCCGCTTCGTCGACAAATGTTAAAAGGTCGCTTGAACGATATCTCAGCGGGCCGTGTGCACACCGATTATAAAATGCGTTTTAACCGCTAAGAAAAAAAACAGGATGCGAATATTCCTTATTGGCTATATGGGCTCTGGCAAGACCACCACGGGCCGCAAGATGGCCTCATTGTATGATTGTCCCTTTATCGATCTGGATACCCGCATCGAAACCACCACAGGTAAATCTATCTCCGAGCATTTCATCTTGGGTGAAGATCATTTCCGCAAGGTGGAACAGCAGACCTTGCATAATGCTTCCACAGATTCCAAATTCATTTTGAGTACGGGAGGTGGAACACCTTGTTTCCAAGGTAACATGGATTGGATGAACCGCAACGGAATCACGGTTTACTTGAAGTTGGATCCGTTGTCATTGTTTCACCGACTCAAGGCGTCCAAAAGACCGCGCCCATTGTTGGAAGGTAAAAGTGATGATGAACTATTGGAATTCATCAAAAACAATCTCGCCGAACGCGAGCCTGTTTATCGCCAAGCGCGTTACCAGGTGAAAGGGGAGGACTTGGATGTGTTGTCGTTGGTGAACAACATCAACATGGGTGAGCGTCAGCTGAGATAGGCGCCTTCTTCTTCTCCGAATTCCAGACTTACATGTTCTTGAAAAGTGGTCGACAAAGTCATCCCCACGAAATCAGCCATGATCGGGTATCGACGGTGATCCCGATCAACCATCAGCACGGTGCGTATTTTCAAAGTGTCGGCTTTCAAAATAGCCTTCATCGAATAGATAAGCGTTTTGCCGGAGTTGAGTACGTCATCCACCAACACGATTGATTTACCGCCAAGGTCTTGAATGTCGCAACTGAGCTCTACCTCGTTTCCGACGGGGTTGTTTTTGTTGATGCGTAGTCTGACGAGTCTGATATCGAGTTGGCAAATTTCCTTGAGCTTTTGATGGAGTCGTTCAGCTAATGTATATCCGTTTCCATGGATGCCGATCATTACCAACTCACCCGTGCCACTAGCATGGTCTTCGTAGATCTGATAGGCTATGCGGTCGATGCGTTGCGCGATCTGCGTCTTGTTCAGCAGCAGGGTTTTTGTTTTTTCCATGGCTGTTTAAAGCGGTTTGGAATGGATGCGTCCGCCTGATTTGAAATGTTTACGGTAATAAGGCTCGTCTAGATCACTGATGATGACTCCGCGGTTGACGCTGGCATGAGCAAAACGTCCGTTGCCAAGATATACTCCTACATGTGAAACGGTGTATCTGGGATTGATCCGGAAAAAAACCAGATCCCCCTCCTGCAAGTCGTTTTCGTCAACCAATTCTACTTTCTTGAAAATATCATGTGATCCTCCTGACAAGGGGGTGCAATATATCTGCGAATAAATCACATTGGAGAACCCCGAGCAATCGATGCCTTTTTTGGTTTTGCCCGCATAACGATAGGGGGTGCCAAGCCAGGGTTCGATGGCCAAGTAAAGTGCAGGTTCTTTGATGGAATCCGGATTCAATCCAAAAACCTGGCCCAAATAGCCCCTCAAATCCGAATCATCGTACTGGTAAACCGCCTCGCTGAAAGACAAATGCTGGGCTTGTCCCTTTTGGAAAGAGGCGAAAATCAGCAAGATGCAAAAGGTGATGCGGAAAACCTTCATGCAGTAAATTTAAGAATTATCCTCGAGTTTCAACCGGAGCAGAGCTACGTTCTCCACATGGTCGGTATGCGGAAACATGTCAACGGGTTGCATTTCAACCAAGTCGTATTTTGAGGCTAGCAAAATCAGGTCGCGAGCCTGGGTGGCTGGATTGCAACTCACGTAAACGATGCGGTTAGCACCTGATTCCAGGATGCGCTCTACCACATCAGGATGCATGCCAGCCCGAGGAGGATCGGTGATGATCACATCAGGCTTGCCATGTGTTGCAATGAATTCTTTGGTGAGCACGTCTTTCATGTCGCCAGCGAAAAACAGTGTGTTATCAATACCATTCAACGAAGCGTTGATGATGGCATCGTCAATTGCCTCTTTCACATATTCGACCCCCACAACCTTTTTGGCATTTGCGGATACAAAACAAGCGAGTGAGCCCGTTCCCGTGTATAAGTCGTAAACGGTTTCGCTTCCTGTGAGATTCGCGTAAGTTCTGGTAATCCGGTAAAGTTCCAAAGCCTGTTCGGAGTTGGTCTGGAAAAATGATTTAGGTCCGATTCTGAATCGGTATTGCTCGAGTTGTTCGCAGATATGATCTTGACCGCTATGAAGAATGGGTGTTTGGTCGTGCAGCGAGTCGTTACGCTTGGTATTCACCACGTATTGCAGTGAGTTTATCCACGGAAACTTTTGACGTATCGCATCAAGCAGCGTTTGGATGTTGTCCTCTTGGTTTTCTCCGAAAACCACCACAACCATCCATTCATCCAAAGTAGTGTTGCGAATCACCAGATTTCGAAGTAGTCCGCCATGGTTTTTCAGGTTGTAGAATGTGTAGCCTTTTTGCAGCGCCTGCTCTCTAACGAATCGTCTTATTTCACCGGAGCGGGCATCCTGCAAATAACATTCGTCGATATTAAGCACTTTGTTGAACTTGCCGGGAATATGAAAGCCGAGTCCATTCATCTGCTTAGGTCCCTCATCAAGCATTTCCTCTTTCAACAGATACCTCCAATTGGTGAAGGTGAATTCCAGTTTGTTTCTATAGTGCTCGGTGTTTTTGGAACCGAGTATGGGGTGCATTTTGAAATCTGTGAATCCTCCAATGCGGCGCATGGCATCATCCACCACTTTCTCCTTGAAGCGCAATTGTGCAGCATATTCCATATTCTGCCTTTTGCAACCTCCGCAAATGCCGAAGTGTGAGCAAGCAGGCTCGGTTCGGTCGGGGGAAGGAGTGATGATTTCGAGTATGCGGCCCTCGTCAAAGGATTTGGATCGCTTGTATATTGTCACATCGACCACATCGCCGGGCACGGCACCCTCAACAAAAACCGCTTTTCCTTCATGTCTTCCCAAACCACGTCCCTTGTCGGCAATGTCTATGATGGTTACCTGGTTCAATACGGTCTCTTTCATAGCTACAAAGGTATTCAAAACCCTCGCGCCATCCTCGTTGTTATGATTCAACGGGCTTTGACTTTTAGGCGTGCTCGGAGTATCTTTGTAAAAGACTAAAAATCCACCCGAAATGAACGCCTTGATTACCGCTGCTGATGCTATTGCCTTGGAGGAACGCCATGGTGCCCACAATTACCATCCGCTGCCTGTGGTGCTAACCAAGGGTGAGGGGGTGTTTGTATGGGATGTTGATGGAAAGCGCTATTTCGATTTCTTATCCGCCTATTCCGCCGTTAACCAAGGTCATTGCCATCCTCGCATTGTTGGCGCCTTGCAAGAGCAGGCATCAAGGCTTACATTGACCTCACGGGCGTTTCACAACGATCTTCTAGGTAGATACGAAGAGTACATGACCAAGCTGTTTGGTTTCGATAAGCTTTTGCCAATGAATACGGGTGTGGAGGCGGTTGAAACGGCTGTCAAGTTATGCCGCAGATGGGCATACGAGGTAAAGGGGATTCCTACCGACAAGGCTGTGATTGTTGTTTGTGAAGGCAATTTCCATGGTCGTACAATGACAGCGGTATCCGCATCCATCGATCCCGATTCGCGAATCAATTACGGTCCATACCTGCCCGGATTCAAAGTAGTGCCCTATGATGATATAGCTGCATTGGAAACGGCATTGGCCGATCCTCATGTAGCCGGGTTCTTATTGGAGCCTATTCAAGGCGAAGCGGGTGTTGTGGTGCCGAAGGATGGATATCTGTCGGCGGCATTCAATGCATGTAAAAAACGCAACGTGCTTTTCATGGCTGATGAGATCCAAACGGGTATTGCCCGTACAGGAAAGATGCTCGCATGTGACCATGAAGGATTCCGTGCTGATATTCTGATGTTGGGCAAGGCCCTTTCGGGTGGTGTCTTGCCTGTTTCTGCTGTTTTGGCCGATGACGAAATCATGTTGTGCATCAAGCCTGGTGAACACGGTTCAACCTATGGAGGCAATCCTTTGGCTTGTGCCGTGGCGATGGAAGCCATGCAGGTGATACAAGACGAAAAGATGGCCGATAATGCAGCGATACTTGGAGAAGTGTTACGAAACGGGTTGCGCAGCATCAACGATGACCGAATCAAAGCCGTTCGTGGAAAAGGTTTATTGAACGCAATCGTGATAGAGCCCCGTGATGGCAAAACAGCTTGGGATCTTTGTTTGAAGATGGCGGAGAACGGACTATTGGCTAAACCTACGCATGGTGATATCATCCGCTTTGCACCTCCGCTTGTGATCACCGAAAATCAGATTTACGAATGCTTGGGGATTATTGCGAAGAGCTTGAGGGAGTTTTAAGTGACAAGTGACAAGTGACAAGTAGCAAGTGACAAGCAAAAAATTAACAAGAGGCCATAGCGACAAGAGAAAAATAAACGAAAATCAAATCCGCGCAAATCCGCTTTATCAGTTAAATCAGTGTTCTCCTAAATAAAATCATAATCAATCATAATCATCATAAAGATCATTTACAATCAATGACCACCACAACTGCACACCTCACCGATCTAGAAATCGCTACGCAAGCAAAACTGCAACCCGTTGTCGAAATCGCACGCAAACTGAATATCAATGAAGATGATTTGGAGCAATACGGTAAATACAAAGCGAAGTTGCCGCTGTCGCTGATTGACGAATCGAAAGTTGCGAAGAACAATTTGGTACTTGTATCAGCCATTAGTCCGACTCCAGCAGGCGAAGGAAAGACTACCGTCTCCATCGGCTTGTCTGACGGACTCAACAAGATCGGCAAAGATTCAATGGTCGTATTGCGCGAGCCCTCACTCGGTCCGGTTTTCGGAATCAAGGGTGGTGCAGCCGGAGGCGGTTACTCGCAAGTGGTTCCCATGGTGGATATCAACCTGCACTTCACCGGTGATTTCTCCGCCATCGAGAAAGCGAACAACTTGCTTTCAGCACTCATCGACAACAACCTGCAAAGCAAGACACGCAGCTTGAATATCGACCCGCGAACCATCGTATGGAAGCGCGTGATGGATATGAACGACCGAGCCTTGCGCCACATCATCATCGGCATCGGCGGAAGCGCAAACGGCATTCCACGCGAAGATGGTTTCAACATCACGGCCGCATCGGAAGTAATGGCCATCATCTGCCTTTCGAAAGATTTTGATGATTTGAAAAAACGCCTAGGTAACATTTTCGTGGGATACACATTCGACAAGAAGCCTGTTTACGCCCGTGATTTGAACGCTCAAGGTGCGATGGCCCTTTTGCTTCGCGACGCCATCAAACCGAATCTCGTGCAAACACTCGAAGGAAACCCCGCAATCATTCACGGCGGACCTTTTGCCAACATCGCACAAGGCACCAACTCGATTGTTGCCACTAAAATGGGATTGTCATTATGCAACTATGTGGTAACCGAAGCGGGATTCGGCGCCGACCTAGGTGCAGAAAAATTCCTGGATATCAAATGCCCTGTTGCCGGATTGAAACCAAAAGCCATGGTATTGGTTGCTACCGTGCGGGCCCTTCGCCACCATGGTGGAGCAAAAAAAGAAGAGTACAACACGCCGAACATGGATTACGTGAAGAAGGGATTCGGGAACCTGGCCAAGCACATGGAGAACTGCAAGAAATTCGGTCTTACTCCTGTTGTCGCCATCAATAACTTCTACACCGATTCAGACGAAGAGGTTAAATTTATAATCGAAGAATGTGCCAAAGTTGGTGTGAAAGCCGTTGTATCACGAGGCTGGGGGATGGGTGGCAATGGTACGATGGAGCTTGCACAAGCTGTGGTGGATGTGATTGAAAGCGGATCTAACAACTACCAACCGCTTTACGATTGGAGCTTGCCCATTGAAGACAAGATCAAGAAAATAGCGACCGAGATTTATGGTGCCGATGATGTGACTTATTCGCCAAAAGCGAAATCGCAGCTGAAAGAATTCGCCAAGCTCAACATCGACCAGCTTCCGGTATGCATGGCTAAGACTCAAAAATCTTTCACCGACAACGAAAACAAAATCGGTCGCCCGACAGGCTTCACGGTAAACGTCCGTGAATTCGAACTGGCCCACGGCGCCGGATTCGTAGTTCCCATTCTCGGCGAAATGATGCGCATGCCCGGACTACCTGCAATACCCGCTTCGGAAGGAATGGATATTGATAATTCGGGTAACATTATTGGATTATCCTAACAATTGACGATTGACAATTGACGATTGACGATTTAAAAATGAGATAAAATACTACCTACTGCTTACCACCTACTACCTACTACTTACTACCCACCAATGACCTCCTCCAAATCCGCTACTCTTTTCCAATCCGGCGCTGTGCGTTCGGTGGAGGATGTTTTGGCTGTGGAGGAAGCATTGCATATATCGGTGAATGGTGAGGCGTTTACAGTGACGATGCGAACTCCCGGCCACGAAGATGATTTGGTTGCCGGTTTGTTATACACCGAAGAGGTATACCGTGATAAACAGCCCTTGAAAGTCATTATCGTTTCTGAAAACGAAAAAGGGTTTATCACTTCCGTGGATGTACAAGTGCCTCAAGATTTACTGCTGAAGGATTTTGCAATGAATCGCAATATCGTCTCTGCATCTTCGTGCGGCCTATGTGGAAGAACCTCATTCGATGACACGCTGAGTCAGCACAAGATCGAGAACCAATCAGTGTTCCCTGCGTCCCAAATACCTTCACTCTTCGAAACCATGCGGAAGTCACAAGCTGATTTTAGCCAGTCGGGCGGCACGCATGCTGCAGGGGCATTTTCCCTTTCCGGGGAAATGATTGCCATTCGTGAAGATATCGGAAGACATAACGCCGTCGACAAACTCATCGGAGCATTGATTCGGACCGGAAGATTATCAGAAGCGGTGTGCATGACTGTAAGCGGTCGCTTGAGTTATGAGATTGTGAACAAAGCTACTTCAGCAGGCATTCCAATTCTCGCATCCGTATCGGCCCCATCTACCATGGCAGTAGAGCACGCCCAACAAAACAACATGACATTGGTTGCATTTTGCCGCGACCAACGATTTACCGTTTATGCCCATCCGGAACGCATTCTGATGGACACTACCATATTGACACAATAATAACCATGTCGAAGAACCTAAGCGAACTTTCCGGAAGGAAAGGACTTGAAAAAAACCTCTTTGAGGAATATGGCAAATCAGCCGCCGACAGCGGAACGCTTTCAACCGATGAGATGGATCGCTTGCGCGATGAATTCCTGGTGGGTAAATCCTCCGTTTACGGTGCCATAACCTTCTACGATTTCCTCCGGCCCGAGAACCAAGGTAAGAAAGCCTATGTCTGCAACGGCACGGCTTGTATGACCGCCGGAACACAAGATGACGTTCGCAAAAAGCTGAACAACCATTATTCAGCGAATGAAATCGGTGAGATGTGCTGCCTAGGACGTTGTCATGAAAACAGCGCCTTCCATGTGAACGGAAAAAATTACTCCGGAGCAGACATCGACAATCTGAAGAACATCTGCGAAAAGCAAAATACCACGGTTGAAAAATACCATGTAGGACATTTGGGTACCCCAATCCTGACTGCAAGTCATCCATCCGCACAAGAGTACTACAAGATTTTCGGTGACTGTCTGAAGAAAGAACCTTCGGTGTTGATTGAAGAACTTAAAAAATCGGGGTTGCGAGGTCGTGGCGGTGCAGGATTCAGCATGGCATTCAAACTGGATTCGTGTCGAAATGTGAAAGGTGAAACCAAATTCATTGTGTGTAATGCTGACGAAGGAGACCCGGGAGCCTTCTCCGACCGATACATCATGGAGCAACGTCCACATGCGTTGCTGATGGGCATGATGATTGCCGGTTACATCGTGGGTGCTGGTCACGGAGTGGTTTACATCCGTGGTGAATACCCGGAGTCGGTGGAAATCATTTCTGATGCCATCGAAGAACTGCGTAAAGCCGGTTTGATTGGAAACAATATCCTCGGAAGCGGATTCTCCTATGAATTCAAAGTGATCAAAGCACAGGGTGCTTATATCTGTGGAGAGGAAACCGCTCTTCTTTCTTCAATCGAGGGCCAACGTCCTGAAGTTCGTACGCGTCCACCCTATCCCACCCAACAAGGCCTATTCAACCGCCCTACCGTTGTGAACAATGTGGAGACCTTGGCAAACCTGCCATGGATCATGCAACATGGAGGTGATGCTTATGCAGCCATTGGCACAACGAAATCCACAGGCACGAAATTGATTTCACTCGATGGACATTTCAACCGACCTGGCATATACGAGGTGAATATGGGTACTCCGTTGCGTAAAGTCATTGATGAGCTCGGACAAGGATTCAAAACCAAGGTCAAAGCCATGCACATCGGCGGCCCCTTGGGTGGATTGGTTCCTGTATCAAAAATTGATTCGCTCACCGTCGACTTCGACACGTTTGCAAAAGAAGGATTTCTGCTCGGACATGCATCCGTCGTTTGCATACCCGAAGACTTCCCGATGATTGCTTATATCGAACACTTGTTCCGTTTCACTGCACATGAAAGCTGTGGGAAATGCTTCCCATGCCGTTTGGGCTCTACCCGAGGATACGAGATGATCGATAAAGCACGAAACTCAGATTACAAAATCGATCGCATCTTAATGAACGACTTACTCGAAACACTCGAAACCGGTTCCTTGTGTGCATTAGGCGGAGGATTGCCTTTGCCCGTGAAAAATGCTTTGGCGTACTTTAAGGATGAAT
>JALRAP010000057.1:456-5331 GCA_023262505.1 Bacteroidia bacterium | reverse complement strand
GAAACCGGTTCCTTGTGTGCATTAGGCGGAGGATTGCCTTTGCCCGTGAAAAATGCTTTGGCGTACTTTAAGGATGAGTTGTCTTTATATTTTAATGATTAGTTCCTATTTAGAAATGGCAGCGGGAGGCGGTGGCAGGAGGCGGTGGCAGGAGGCGGAATATAAATTGAATTAAAAAATACCATGCGAATATTAAAAAATCAAAGTAATCCATTTTTTCACCCTTTAATCCCTTTTCAAATGAACCAAGGATTCAAGAACCTGGATGTGTATTCCATTTCCTATCAAACAGCAATTGAAATTTTTAAAATTTCGAAGAACTTTCCAAGAGAAGAAACCTATTCCTTAACAGACCAAATCAGGCGGTCCTCAAGGTCTGTCTGTGCAAACCTTGCAGAAGGATACAGAAAAAGAGTTTACCCGAAACATTTTGTGAGCAAAATGACAGATGCTGATGCGGAATGCAGTGAGACATTGGTTTGGCTAGACTTCAGTTTAGATTGTGGATACATAGACCAAACGACTCATTTGAAAATTAAAAATGAATATGAAAAAATAGGGCGGATGATTGGCTCTATGATTAAAAGCTCCGATAAGTTTATTCCAAAAAATATACATTCATAAAATTTGAAGGGAATTATTGCTTCAAATTGTTTTATCAAAAAATATTGCAAGAATTGATATAGCCTCCAGACGCAGCGACCTAATGCCAACAAAGTAATAAAAAACCCGTCTACCGCCACCGCATACTGCCAACCAATTAGTAAATCAAACCCGCCTACCGCCGCCTACCACCGCTATCAATTACAGACATAGATTCAAACAAACTGTTACATGAAAAAAACAGCTTTCATAAACGACAAACCCTACTCATTCGAGCCGGGCGACACCATCCTTTCATTTGTAAGAAGGTACTTTGAGCGCGATTTCGTCCCAACGCTTTGTGACGCGCCAAATTTGGATCCGTATGGTGCATGCCGTGTCTGTTCTGTGGATGTTGCATTGGTGAAGGACGGACCTTGCAAGGCTCAAGCCTCCTGCCACACACCGGTTATGGAAAACTCATATATCTACACCGATAGCGAGCGCATAAAAAGATTAAGGAAGAACATTGTGGAGCTGGTACTCACCGACCACCCGTTGGATTGTCTGACTTGCGAGGTGAACAACAACTGCGAATTGCAAACTGTTGCCGCAAGAGTAGGAATCCGTGATGTAAGGTATCCGGAAGGAAAGAACCATCTGGATCGCAAAAAGGATTTGAGTCATCCTTACATGACTTCCGATTTTTCAAAGTGCATCAACTGTGCTCGATGTGTAAGGGCTTGCGACGAGGTTCAAGGTGAGATGGTATTGAACATGGCCGGTCGTGGATTTGATGCGCATATCATCAAAAGCTTTAACAACAATTTCTTTGATTCCGACTGTGTGAGTTGCGGCGCTTGCGCGCAAGCCTGCCCCACATCCGCCATCAGCGATGTGTTTGAATCCAAGTCGGTATCGGCTGACAAGAAGGTGCGAACCGTTTGCACATATTGTGGGGTCGGTTGCAACTTGGAAGTTGCTGTTACGAATGGAAAAGTGAAATCCATCCAGGCACCCTACGATGCAGCAGTCAACCAAGGACACACTTGTTTGAAAGGTCGTTTTGCTTTTTCATTTTACAACCACCCCGATCGATTGCGCACACCACTCATCCGTAAAAACGGAGAACTGGTTCCTGCCACATGGGATGAGGCATACAACTACATCGCGAACGAGCTCAATCGGATAAAGAAGGAACACGGTCCTGATGCCATTGGAGGCATCTCATCCGCCCGCTGTACCAATGAGGAGAACTTCCTCATGCAAAAATTCATTCGCGCTGTCATTGGCACTAACAATATCGACAGCTGTGCGCGTGTTTGTCACTCGCCTACCGCACTCGGCATGCAGCGAACGTTCGGTACTGGAGCGGCTACCAACTCCATCATCGACCTCAAGTATACCGACTGCGTCATGGTCATCGGGGCCAACCCAACCGATGCGCATCCCGTGACGGGCGCGAAGATCAAACAGTTTTTCATGAAGGGCAAGCCGTCAATTGTGATCGACCCGCGTCGTACCGAATTGGCACGCTATGCTACCTACCATTTGCAACTTCGTCCGGGCACCAATGTGGCATTGCTGAATATGATGTTGTATTACATTGTCATGGATGGCTTGGAAGATCAAAAGTTCATTGAGTCGAGAACCGAAGGTTATGAGGATTTCAAGAAGCATATTTTGAACCTTGACATCAACGAGCTTGAAAAAGTAACAGGTGTTGACAAGAGCTTGGTTCGCAAAGCGGCCCATGCTTATGCTACTTCTCCCAATGCGATGTCGTTCCACGGATTGGGAGTGACCGAACATTCACAAGGAACCTACACGGTAATGCTCATCGCCGACTTGGCCATGATCACCGGCAATATTGGCCGCCGTGGGGTGGGTGTGAATCCGCTACGCGGACAAAACAACGTACAAGGCGCAGCAGATATGGGTTGTCAGCCCCACCAAGGTGCCGGTTACCTCGATAGCTATGATCCCGAAATCAACAAGATGTATTCGGCGTTTTACGGTGTTGATGTGCCTATGAGAAAAGGATTGAAAATTCCCGAAATGTATGATGCCTCATTGGCGGGAAAAATGAAAGCCATGTGGTTGATGGGAGAAGACAATGCTCAAACGGATCCTAACACGCAGCACGTGGTGAGTGCTTTCAAGCAGCTAGACTTATTGGTAGTGCAGGACATCTTCCTGTCGGAAACCGCCAAGCTTGCTCACGTGGTGTTGCCCGCATCCTCGTTCCTCGAAAAAAGCGGCACTTTCACCAATGGGGAGCGCAGGATACAACGCGTGAATGCCGTGGTGGAGCCCTTGGAAGGCACCAAGCCGGATGGACAAATCATGTGTGAGATCATGAAGCACATGGGCTTCAACCAACCCGATTACCATCCAGGTGTGGTGTTGGATGAGATTTCGAGAGTGGTTCCATTCTTCGCAGGCGTGAAGTGGGATGAGTTGGGTGAGAATGGAAAGCAATGGCCTGTGAAACCGGATGGCACGGATACTGAAATCCTACACACCGAATCTTTCAAACTAGGCAAAGGTCGATTCCAAACCGCCACATGGCGAGAGACCGAAGAATTGAAATCGAACTCCGAACAATTCCCATACATCTTGACTACCAACCGTGAGTTGGAGCATTACAACAACGGCACCATGACACGCAGGACTGGCAACGTTGAAATCCTAACGGAAGATGTGCTGCTCATCAACCCTGCCGATGCACAAAAGCACAACATTGCAGATGGTGACATGGTATGCATCAGTTCTGCCAGAGGCAAGATTGATGTGAAAGCGAAACTGACCGACGAAGTGAAATCCGGCGTCGTATCATCCACCTTCCACTTCCCCGACATCCACATGAACGACCTTACTTCGAGTGTAGCAGACAGCGAGGCGATGTGCCCCGAGTACAAGGTTGTGGCGGTGAGTATTAGGAAGAGTAAGGGGGTTTATAAAAAGTAGGCGGCGGCGGAAGGCGGGGGCAGTAGCAGCGGCGGGAGGCGGTTGCAGGAGGCAGCGGCGGGAGGCGGGAGACGAAGCAGAACCAAATCCGCGCAAATCCGCTGAATCCGTCTAATCCGCGTTCCTAATCATAAGCCATCATAAAAATCATAACCAATCCCAATCATGAATAACATCACCCACAAAATAAAAACCCACCGTATCGCCATTGCCCAGGCCATTGTGCGGGTTGGTGATATGTCGACGATGGATGCCGTGAGGAACCACAAAGTGCCTAAAGGGAACGTGTTGGAGTCGGCGAGGATTGCAGGATTGTTTGGTGTGAAGCGTACGAGTGACATGATTCCCGATTGCCATCCGCTTCCTGTAGAGTTTACGCAAGTTCGTTTCAACCTAGATGAGTTGGAAATACAAATCGAAGTGGAAGTGCATACTATTTACCGTACCGGCGTGGAAGTAGAAGCCATGCATGGCGCATCAGTAGCAGCTTTGACAATCTACGATATGCTGAAGCCCATCGATAAGGATATCGAGATTTGTTCCATCCGATTGCTCAAGAAAAAAGGTGGCAAATCGCAATACAACGATCGTCCAGACCGTGATATCAAAACCGCCGTGGTGGTTTGTTCCGATAGCATTTCCGCAGGCAAGAAAGAAGATTTCGCAGGCAAAGCCATCATTTCGCGATTGGAAAAAATGCATGTGAAATCATCCGAATACACCATCATTCCTGATGAAATTTCGGACATTCAATCTAAGGTGAAATCACTTTGTGAAAATGATTACGACTTAATCATCATCACCGGTGGAACAGGATTATCAAAGCGCGATGTGACTCCCGAAGCGGTTCGTCCATTGCTCGACCGCGAGATTCCCGGCATTGCCGAAGCGGCGCGCAGCTACGGCATGGAGCACATGCCTTATGCGATGCTCTCCAGAAGTTTGGCCGGACTCATTGGCAACACGCTTGTGCTTGCCTTACCAGGATCCACACGCGGCGCCGAAGAAAGCATGGATGCCTTGTTCCCTTACCTACTCCATCTTTTTCGCGTGATGGATATGGAGCGGGCGCATGGGTAGTGAGTAGCGGGAGTCCGATAGCTATCGGACGGGAGGCGGAAACAGTACCAGTAGCAGCGACAGTAAACGTATTATCAGGCGATTTTTACCAATAATTAATCCGTGCCAATCCGTCTGATCTGTTTCATAAGTGTTCAACTAAAGGAAAGCGGAAGGTGGCGGTGGTAGGCGCCGGTGGCTGACGGCGGCACTTGTCACTTTTTACATGTCACTTGTCACTAGTTACCTATCATTTAATATGCT
>JALRAP010000057.1:0-446 GCA_023262505.1 Bacteroidia bacterium | reverse complement strand
GACCGATAGCTATCGGACCGATAGCTATCGGACCGCGGCGGTTGGCGGTATACAGATTAAATCCGCGCAAATCCGTCTGATCCGCTAAACCCGCGTTCTCTGAGAACATTGTTGGTTGGCGGGAGACCGATTAATTCCGCGCAAATCCGTCTGATCCGCTAAACCCGCGTTCTCTGAGAACATTGTTGGTTGGCGGGAGACCGATTAAATCCGCGCAAATCCGTCCGATCCACTAAACCCGCGTTCTCTGAGAACATTGTTGGTTGGCGGGAGACCATTTAAATCCGCGCAAATCCGTCCGATCCGCTAAATCCGCGTTCCTTTTTTTGATTTGGGAGGAAATAGGAAATCAGATTAATGTCGTAACACTTATTGAGGAGATAACTGCTGACTGGTGCCGATTAGTTTTTCGATACAGTCCAATCCGTGTGGATTCGCCGAACATC
>JALRAP010000056.1 GCA_023262505.1 Bacteroidia bacterium | reverse complement strand
GGAGTAGTTTCTGTGAAGAATCCCGTTTCACCCAATGACCCGTAAACCTCATCCGTGGAAACGTGATAAAACCTAGAACCGCTTCTGAAACCACCATTGGTATTCCATGCACGTCGAGCTGCATTCAACAAGGTGGCGGTACCAAGCACATTCGTTTTCACAAACAACAATGGATCTGTGATGCTGCGGTCCACGTGAGACTCTGCAGCCAAATGTATAACGGCATCGATGTTTTCAAGGGCGAATAGTCCATCTATAAAATCGGCATCGGTGATATCACCTTTTACGAATGTATGGTTGGATGAATCTTGAACATCCTTTATGTTTTCCAAGTTACCAGCATAGGTAAGAGCATCCAAGTTGATGATATGATATTGCGGATAACGCTTTACAAACCTGCGCACCACATGGCTTCCAATGAATCCGGCACCGCCGGTGATGAGAATCCTCATGATTGATGAATCGATTTTTCGTATTTGTTCAAATGCTGCTCCCATTTCCATGCACTAGCCACCATCTCATCTAGACCCAAATGAGGTTTCCAACCTAGCTCTTGCAAAGCCAAGACATTATTGGCCCAAACCTGCTCAACGTCTCCGGTCCGGCGAGGCGCGTATTCATAGTTCAACTTTAATCCATTTATACGTTCGAACGACTCAACCATTTCCTTCACTGAAACACCGGATCCGGTTCCAATATTGTAAACCAGGAAAACCGAAGATTTTTCACGGTTTAGCAACAGTTGAATGGCAGCAACGTGGGCATTGGCCAGATCAACTACATGTATATAATCCCGAATGCAAGTTCCGTCGGGCGTATTGTAATCACTGCCAAAGATGCTGAACCCGGACCTTTTCCCAATAGCGGTTTGTGTCAACACAGGCATCAGGTTGGATGGTGCGCCTAATGGGTATTCACCTATCAAAGCACTGGCATGTGCCCCCACCGGATTGAAATACCTCAACGAAACCACCTGTAAACTATGAGCCTTTACCGTGTCCTGTAGAATCTCTTCACAAATACGTTTTGTGTTTCCATAAGGTGATTCAGGTTTCTTGAGTGGTGCATCTTCACCAACAGGATTCTGGTCGGGCTGACCGTAAACGGTGCAAGAGGAGGAAAAAACCAGTTTTTGACATCCATGCTCCAATGAGGCTTCAACCACATTCACCAAGGATTGCAAATTGGTTTTGTAGTACATCAATGGATTTTGCACCGATTCGCCTACCAATTTCTTAGCGGCAAAATGGATTACGGCATCCGGTTTGATATCAGCAAAAAGTTTTTTCGTCTTTTCCGAATCGCACAAATCAAAGCATGAAAATCCCGGATGTACGCCTGTAATTCTTGCTATCGCATCCATTACATGTGAATGGGCGTTGGATAGATCGTCAACTACATGTACATCAAAGCCCGCCTCGATCAATTGCACGACAGTGTGAGAGCCGATGAATCCAGCTCCTCCCGTAACCAATATCCTTCTCTTTTCTGACATTCAATAAATCACAAACTCCAATAAGTCATGTCTTTAATCTTCCCACGCATCACACCTTTCAAATCAACGATCACAGGCTTTTCATTGCACATAGCTTGCAGCTGCGCTTCGTTCAAACCAGCATACTCCTTATGGTTCACCGCCAAAACAATGGCATCATAGTCGGTATCGGGCTTCTCAACAAGTCCGAAACCATATTCATGTTTCAATTCACCAGAGTCCGCATGCGGATCAACCACATGCACATTTACTCCGTACGAAATGAATTCATTTACCACATCGGCCACCTTTGAGTTGCGTATATCCTCCACATCTTCTTTGAAAGTTGCACCCATTACCAAAACCTTGGATTTACCAGGATCCTTTCCTGCAGCTATAAGTTTCTTAACGGTTTGCTTGGTTACATAGAAACCCATGGAATCATTTACGCTCCTGCCGCTGTTGATGATTTGCGCATGATACCCCAACTCCTGGGCTTTGTACGTGAGATAATAAGGATCCACGCCTATGCAATGGCCACCTACGAGACCTGGTTTGAAATTCAAGAAATTCCATTTGGTACCAGCGGCTTCCAGCACCTCAAAGGTGTTAATGCCCATCTTGTTGAAGATAATGGACAACTCATTCATCAGTGCAATGTTCACATCGCGCTGCGTATTTTCGATGATTTTGGCAGCTTCAGCCACTTTGATTGATGAAGCCCTATGAACACCGGCTTTAACCACAATTTCATAAACACCAGCTATCTCGTGCAACGATTCGGCATCGCAACCAGAAACAACTTTTACAATATTGGGCAAAGTGTGCTCCTTATCGCCTGGATTGATTCGCTCGGGAGAGTAACCTATCTTGAAATCGACACCGTGTTTCAAGCCCGACAATTCTTCGATCACAGGAAGGCAGTCGTCTTCTGTACATCCAGGATAGACCGTTGATTCGAAAACAACATAATCGCCTTGTTTTAAAATGCGTCCAATGGTTGCCGAAGCCGACAACACCGGCTTTAAATCGGGCAAGCGGTGTTCATCTATTGGGGTGGGAACGGCTACGATGAAAAAAGAAGCCTCGCGTAAGACATCTTCAGAATCCGTAAATAAAATGTTGCAATTTTCAAATGCAGCAGCATCCAACTCACCACTGGGATCAATGCCGTTTCGCATCATCTCAACACGCTTTGGATTGATATCGAAACCGATTACTCCGACTTTGCGGGCAAACTCCAAAGCTATCGGCAGACCTACGTATCCGAGGCCAATGACTCCGATTTTTTTCTCTCCTGAAAGTATTTCCTTAAGCATACTCGATTTATTAAACGTTAGGAAGCGTTGTTCCGCACGTTGTAGATGGATTCAATTATCTCTACCACCTTCAGACCTTCCAATGCATTGGTGGTTATGGTTGTTTTACCTTGCAGTGTCTCTACCACATTCCGGATGATGAAATGATGGTTGGAAGCCGATCCTTTATAAGCGCCGTAGTCGTTGGCTGGAGACGACTCTTCCAAAGTCGGCATATTGTAATCTTTGATGTGGCAATATTCCACTTCGTTCATGTATTGTCCTCCGATTTTCAATGCACCGTTGCTGCCGGTAACTGTAATGGAAGACTCCATATTACGATCCCAAACCGCGGTTGAGTAATTCAAACAACCGATACCTCCACGAAGGAATCTGAATGTAACCATCCCGCTGTCTTCAAAATCCGTTGACTGCTGATGACAGAAATCCGCGAATGCCCCTTGGATATCGGCAATGTCACCAAACACCCAATACATGATATCAACGAAATGCGAAAACTGGGTGAAGAGTGTTCCACCATCCATGTCGACTGTACCTTTCCATCCACCCTTTTTATAGTAACGGTCATCGCGGTTCCAATAGCAATTCAATTGCACCATGTAGGTGTCTCCTAACTTACCACTATCCACAATCTCCTTCAACCATTTGGCAGGAGGTGAGTAACGGTTCTGCATTACACAAAAGATATTGACTCCTTTTGCAAGGCCGGCATGTATCAAACGTTCACAATCTGATTTGCGCAGAGCCATCGGCTTCTCCACCACTACATGCTTGCCACGCTGTATAGCTAACATCGCATGTTCGGCATGCAATCCATTAGGAGTACAAACATTCACCACATCGAATTCCAATCCTGAATCCAACAATTCCTCAGCAGAATTGAAAAAAGGCACGCCCAAAGAGGACGTATCCTGATTGATGATATCACACACTGCAACCAACTCAGCATCTGGATCGCGACGCACCATTTCTGCATGGCGCTTGCCGATATGTCCAAATCCTATGATTGCAAACCGAATTTTTATTGACATACTAACTATGAATTGATAATCGACACCCGGCCGTTTTCCAACAAATATTTTTCTCCACTCTCGGGACAAACTGCCACCCCATGACCATCAAACGACAGCTTATGGCCGAAACGGCTCATCCAACCCGACTGCCTCGCAGGATTTCCGATCACCAAAGCGTAATCAGGAACGTCTTTGGTCACTACAGCGCCAGCCCCTATGAATGCATAAGCACCGATGTTATGTCCGCAAACAATGGTGGCATTGGCCCCAATCGTAGCTCCTTTGCCAACCAATGTCTCTTTGTACTCTCCACGTCGGTTAACCGCACTCCTAGGGTTTGTCACATTGGTAAAAACCATGCTGGGACCGAGAAACACATCATCGCCACATTTCACTCCCGTATAAACAGAAACGTTATTCTGAATCTTGACATTGTTGCCCAAAACCACTCCTGGGGATATAACTACGTTTTGGCCGATATTGCAGTCTGTACCAATGGTACAGCCCGGCATAATATGAGAGAAATGCCAAACACGTGTTCCTTTGCCGATCACACAGCCTTCATCTACGTAGGATGATTCATGCACGAAGTAATCTATGTTTGACATCAGCTGAATCGGTATGCGGTTTTATACAACTCGTCTTTGGGAAGACTCTTGAAGTATTCGTAAGTGCGACGAAGTCCTTCGGCACGATCAACTTTTGGCTCCCACCCCAATATCTCTTTCGCCTTGGTAATATCCGGCCGGCGTTGCTTGGGATCATCCTGTGGTAACGGCTTCATGATCATCTTGACATCGGAACCTGTAAGCTTCAATATCTCCTCACCAAATTCCTTAATGGTTATTTCGGAAGGGTTACCGATGTTCACAGGATAAACATAGTCGCTCATCAACAAGCGGTAAATGCCTTCAATCAAATCATCGACGTAGCAGAATGAACGTGTCTGGGATCCATCGCCGAACACGGTTAGGTCTTCGCCGCGCAAGGCTTGACCGATGAATGCAGGCAATACCCTGCCATCGTTCAGGCGCATGCGAGGACCATAGGTATTGAAAATACGGACAATCCTGGTCTCCAATCCATGATAGGTGTGATAGGCCATGGTAATTGCTTCTTGGAAGCGTTTGGCCTCGTCGTAAACACCTCGTGGCCCTACAGGATTCACATTACCCCAGTAATCTTCAGTTTGAGGATGTACTGTTGGGTCGCCATAAACTTCAGAAGTGGATGCGACCAAAATACGGGCTTTTTTCACTCGAGCCAAACCTAATAAATTGTGCGTGCCCAAGGAACCCACTTTCAATGTTTGAATGGGGATTTTCAGATAATCTATCGGACTGGCTGGAGAGGCGAAGTGCAATATATAATCCAGCTCGCCGGGAACAAATACGAATTTGCTCACATCGTGATGGTAGAACTCGAAATCCTCCAGCTTGAAAAGATGCTGAATGTTCACCAAATCGCCAGTAATCAGGTTGTCCATACCCACCACCTTGTATCCCTCACGAATAAAACGATCACACAAGTGGGAACCGAGGAAACCGGCTGCTCCGGTTATTAGTATGCGTTTTTTTCTTGTTTCAGTCATGTCTTGAATCAATTGAGAACTGGCCGGCCGATGCTGTCATAATGGAATCCCATCTGCTGCATCTTTTGCGGATCGTAAAGGTTACGTCCATCGAAAACTGATTTGGATTTCATCAATGAAGACATACGTTCGAAGTCAGGTGTGCGAAAAACCGCCCATTCAGTGGCAATCAATAAAGCATCTGAATCTTTAAGCGCTTCATATTGATCGGATGCATAATGGATGCGATCTGCAAATGATTTTTGAACGTTATGCATGGCTTCGGGGTCGAAAACCGATACGGATGCTCCAGCTGCCAGTAGCTTTTCGATGAGGAATAAAGCAGGCGCCTCGCGAATATCATCGGTGTCCGGTTTGAATGCCAGACCCCAAACAGCGATGCGCTTTCCGCGGATGTCGTTTCCGAAATGTTTCATGATTTTGTCGAAGATGATGGTACGTTGCGTGGCGTTCACCTGCATCACGGAATCCAACACACGGAATTCATATCCGTATTCGTCTGCCGTCTTAGCCAGGGCTTGCACATCTTTTGGAAAACAACTTCCACCATATCCGATACCGGCGAATAAAAACCGCTTACCGATGCGATCATCAGATCCGATTCCAATTCGAACCATATCCACATTCGCTCCAGTGCGTTCGCAAAGATTAGCGATTTCATTCATGAACGTGATCTTGGTTGCCAAAAACGCGTTGGCAGCATATTTGGTAAGTTCAGATGAGCGGGCATCCATCATATAAATTGGATTCCCTTGCCTCACAAATGGAGCGTACAGATCGCTCATCAATTTTCGGGCTTTTTCGGAGTCAGTTCCGATAACCACTCGATCGGGCTTCATGAAATCATCCACGGCAAATCCCTCGCGTAAAAACTCGGGGTTTGAAACCACATCAAACTCAGACTTGCATGTCGCTGCAATGGCATCCCGAACTTTTTCCGCAGTACCTACAGGAACGGTGCTTTTGTTCACCACTACTTTGTAGGAATCGATGATGCCACCCAACTTGGTAGCCACACCCAACACATAGCTCAAATCAGCAGAGCCATCCTCACCCGGAGGGGTCGGCAATGCAAGGAAAATGATTTGTGCGGGCTTAATGGCCGACTCCAAATCAGTTGTAAAACTAAGTCTGCCTTGCTTTATGTTCCGTTCGAATAGCACATCGAGGTGTGGCTCATAAATCGGAAT
The DNA here is from genome assembly GCA_023262505.1 of Bacteroidia bacterium. Taxonomy (GTDB): domain Bacteria; phylum Bacteroidota; class Bacteroidia; order AKYH767-A; family OLB10; genus JALRAP01. The sequence goes on along the minus strand of JALRAP010000056.1, from coordinate 8,806 downwards.
GCGACCTTGTTTCATGGCCTCGACCTTTTGAGCGTCGATGTCGACACAGACCACCTGATTGCCCATTTCGGCAAAACAGGTTCCAGTCACCAATCCGACATATCCAGTACCAACAACAGCGATGTTCATAGGGTGATGTTCAAAATATTATTAACTGTTCAAGAATTCAAGTACGCATGAGGTGATGTAGGCAAGTTGCTCATCATTCATCTCGGTGTGCATAGGCAAGGAAATAACATTCGCACACAATCTCTCGGTAATCGGAAAGTCGCCTTCACGATATCTGGGATCAGTGTAAGCCTTTTGCAAGTGCAAAGGGACCGGGTAATAAATCATGGCAGGAACTCCCTTGCTTGCCAAAAACTCTTTCATCGCGTTTCGGTCTTTTCCATTCAGCACCAATGTGTATTGATGGAATACATGTGTGGAGCTTTTTTCCCTTGCCGGGATGGTGACAGCGGGGTGGTCCGAGAATGCGTTATCGTAATAATCAGCCGCACGATTACGTGCAGAAGCGTACTCATCCAAGTGACGCAATTTGATGCGAAGAACTGCAGCTTGAAGACTATCAAGACGCGAGTTAACACCAATCTCATCGTGGTAATATTGCACACTTTGACCGTGATTGGCAATCATACGTATTCGTGCTGCCAACTCATCATCATTCGTGAAAATAGCACCACCATCACCATAGCAACCCAGGTTTTTAGAGGGAAAGAAGGAGGTGCAACCTATTGTCCCAATAGTACCTGCCTTGCGGGAAGTTCCATCACTGAAGTGATAATCCGCTCCAATAGCTTGTGCAGTATCTTCAATTACATACAAATTGTGCTTGCGCGCGATCTCCATCACACGCTCCATTTGTGCGCATTGACCGAAAAGATGCACGGGCACTATGGCTTTGGTCCTAGGAGTTATAGCCTTTTCCAATGCATCTAGGTCAATGGTGAATGTGTCGGGGAGCACGTCTACCAAAACAGGTGTGAGACGCAACAAACCAATAACCTCGGCTGTAGCAGCATAAGTGAAATCGGCGGTTATCACCTCGTCGCCGGGTTCCAACTTCAATGCCATCATCGCAATCTGCAAAGCATCGGTTCCATTGGCACATGGAATCACATGCTTGCAATGTAGATAGTCTTCCAATTCTTTTTGAAAGGACTTAACCTCCGGACCGTTGATGTATGCGGATGATGCGATAACATCCAGAACGGCTTTGTCGATTTCGGTCTTGATTTTTTGATATTGGCCGAGCAGGTCGACCATGGCTAGTTTTTGCATTGAATTCTATTGGGGTGCAAAGATATTGATTCGAGCCAAGTGACCACCTTAAAAAGAGCTCAAACTCCTTGTAAATCAAAAACTATTGATGGCTAATGCCTCGTCTGGATTATTACTCCAAAACAAAACCAAATCACGCATAATAATCTGATTATTAGTTATATAAAACACCTCAACATATTGCAGCTATTAAAATGACTAATTTTCAGCGTTCAAAAGACCCTTGGCCGACATGCGAATTGGAAAATCGAGATTACTCACTTTGCTTTTATTAGTAATTGGTTTTCAGACCTATGCACAAAGCGGAGTGCGAGATACAGTCATCCGCTTCCCGTTTTTCAATGTAGCCTTTGGTTATTACCAGCCCGGTGGCGATTTAGCCAAACGCTTCGGCTCCAACAGCATGTTGGGGGGCGAAGTGTTGTACAAAGACAAGCGGAATTTCCTTTATGGTGTTTCCACGGGCTTCATCTTCGGTGATAACATCAAAGAGCCGGGCTTGCTATCGGACCTGTACACCCCCGACCAACAAATCATCGGATTGGACGGACTGTATGCTGAGATAAGATTGTTTGAAAGAGGCTACCACATTGGAGCCACCGTAGGAAAGATCTTCTCATTCAAAAAACCAAACCCAAACAGTGGCATCATGCTTCTAGTGGGTCCCGGTTTCATTCAACATAAAATCCGGATAGAAGATATCGGCAATACTGTTCCCGCTTTGCGTGATGATTACAAAAAGGGATACGACCGACTGACCAATGGTTTTCGGCTACAAGAATTCATCGGTTTTGTTTTTTTCAGCAATAAGCAGTTGACCAACTTTTATGGCGGATTCGAGTTCATACAAGGTTTCACCGAACTACGCCGTGACTATGTTTTCGATAACCCCGATATAGAGCGAGGAAAGCGCCTTGATTTGATGTATGGATTCAAACTTGGATGGACGATGCCGCTCTATAAGAAAAAGCCCAAGGCGTTTTATTACTACTGATGCTTCTATCGATTTATAGGATAGCAATTGGCGGATACGAAATCGGCATCCGCATCGCTTCTCTATTCAAAGAAAAAGCCAGCCAATTTATTTCAGGACGACAAGGTTGGCGACTGAAGCTTTTAGAGAAAATTCCTGCATCGGACACCACACCATCCGTTTGGTTTCACTGCGCTTCTTTGGGAGAGTTCGAACAGGGTCGTCCCGTGATGGAGCGCATCCGTGAAATTTACCCCAACCATAAATTGGTACTTACTTTTTTTTCGCCATCTGGTTACGAGGTGCGGAAGGGTTTCGCAGGCGCGGATGTGGTTTGTTACCTACCGATTGACAGCCGTACAAATGCACGTGATTTCATTTCGATAATCAAACCTGAGGCTGCCTTTTTTGTGAAATACGAATATTGGTATTTCTACTTGCACGAATTGAAATCGCGAGGGGTTCCAACATATGTGATATCTGCAATTTTCAGGGAAGGACATATTTTCTTCAAATGGTATGGCGGCTTGCAGCGGAAAATGCTCAAGTGTGTCACACGATTTTTCGTTCAAGACGAACGCTCCATCGAATTGCTTGCCAGTATAGGGTTTTCGAATGTGACCCTTACCGGTGATACACGCTATGACCGAGTGGTTACGAATGCCAGATATCCAGAACACATAACCGCATTCGAAAAATGGAACGATGGAAGTGTTGTTCTAGTGGCTGGAAGCACCTGGCCGAAGGATGAGACCCTTCTATGTGATTTACTCCAATACAAATCCGGCGATTTGAAACTAATCATAGTGCCGCATGAAATTTCGCAAACAGGCATACAAACAACACTGAGTTTTTTTGGCAGTAAAGCCGTGGCTTATTCAAAGTGGAATCAAACACAAACAAACGCCTCCTGTGTGGTGGTTGACACGGTAGGATTGCTGTCACGCATTTATCAGTATGCAGATATTGCATATGTAGGTGGAGGATTCGGAGCCGGCATACATAACATCCTGGAGGCGGCAGTTTTCGGACCGCCCGTTTTGTTCGGACCCAATTGTCATCGCTTTCGTGAAGCTGTAAATCTGATCAAAACCGGAGGAGCATTTGCCATAAACGACAGCCAATCGCTTCAGCAAAAAGTGTCTGAACTCATTAGTGACCGAGCACTTCGAGAGCGAATAAGTACAGTTAACAAAAGACATGTTCAAGAAAACGCCGGCGCTACGCAGCGAATATTGGATGTACTGGGTAGAAAGGATTAGTAACAGTAGCAGAAGGCAGTAGGCAGTAGGCGGCGGCAGTAGGCGGTATGTGGTAACCAGTAACAGTAGCAGTAGCAGTACCAGTGCCTGCGCCGCCCTGAGCTTGCTTGCGCTGAGCTTGTCGAAGCGTCGAAGGGTAGCAGTAACAAGTATCACATGTAACTTGCCACTTGTAACTTGTAACTTTTCATATCCCAATCCTATCAATCAACTTGACCCAGGCTCGTTGCATATCGCCTTCTGTTCTTTTACGGGATGCCTGGTCGCAAAACACCTTACCGTTTTTCTTGTAAATGTGCCAATAGAAAAAGAAAGTGTCTTCCGGATTATTAGTGTCGTAATTGATCCTTCCGAATTTGGCGCTGTATAGATTCACAGTACCTCCCGATGAAGGCACTACGAACCACACACCATCGCTGAACCACAAAGCCGTTTCTACGTCCCGACTCATCAGCCCGTTCAACATCTGGCTGTTTCTAGGATAAGAAATCCACTCGATTGGCATCTCGGGTTTCAGGTAGGAATACTCGGCAAAGCGAACCGAATCATCGTCATAGGCTTGAGCACTCCAAAGAATTGAATTGAATATGGTTGGAGTAGCATTCAGTTCCACGTTTGCAATCCCCTTACGCTCTAAGTCGGCCAGGAAAATCTGGTGTGCTTGGTATTTCAAACCCAATGTAACTAGCATGTAAAGGCTACTGACCGCAATTCCACACCATGCCAATCTTCGTCTAAGATTGGATGTTCGGTTGAAGAACATGGCGGCAATAAGCAGTAAAAGAAATGGAACCGTGTACAAAGGATCCACAACAGCAATATTATTGAAAGCTACTTGATAGTCGGTAAACGGGAGCAACAATCGCGTGCCATAGGTTGTAAAACAATCCAACAACGCATGTGTAAACAAGGCCAAGAACCAAAACGAATACCAGCGTTTAAAAGAAGGTATCTTTTCAGAAATTTTCGCCCCCCACCATGCCAATGGAATGGCTATAACCATATGAGTGAATACGGAATGGGAGTATCCCCTGTGTGCACGCAAATGACTAGCAGCGTTGGCGTCGAAAAAATTATAAATGACATCCAAATCGGGAATGGTTCCACCGATGGCGCCAAGCAGCATGGCTTTGTTGCCCAATGCCTTCCCAAGAAGGACCTCCCCAACGGCAGCGCCTAATACGATTTGCGTCAATGAATCCATTAGAACGCGAATTTGGTCTTTTTAAACCAATTCAACCAATCTGTTAGGGCAATGTCAAAAATCAAAAATATCGTCTAGGAAATTTTTCTTTTTCTTCTTGTAGCCATGCTTGTATGGGTCGTGGCTAGGATAGTGTTGAGGTTGTGATGGTGGCGGAGGAGCAGCCGTGTTATCGCTGACTGATTGAGCTGACCGGTCGATGATCTTATCTAGCTCACCGCGATCCAACCAGACCCCACGGCACTGTGGACAATAATCGATTTCAACGCCGCTTCGTTCGGTCATTACAAGAGGTACTTGGCAGTTTGGACACTTCATGTGGATAGGTTTTAATCACTCAAACCAATAAAAGTCGAATTGGTTAACATTAAGGATGAACTTATACACGTTGTCCATTATTTTGGCGAGAGCAACGCTGAACTCGCCGAAAAAACTAAAAAAGCCCCACTAAATTGTGAGGCTTGTAGTTGTCCGACTAGGATTCGAACCTAGAAAGGCAGAACCAAAATCTGCAGTGTTACCATTACACCATCGGACAATCACCGTTGGATTTCTCCACGGGACTGCAAAAGTAATACAAATACTCTAAAAATCCGAGCCCTAATTATCTTGGTTTGTGTATGTGAATATAGGAAATAGGAAAAATCCGTTGATTCACAAATATTTATATGCCAACCATTTAACCTATAGAGTTAAATAATTCAGCCTGCTTGAGTTCAAAAAGAACCCGTACCACATGGTACCTGGAAACCGATCCGTCTTTGGATTGTTTCAGATGCCCTTCCTGTATCAATTGTTGCACCTTTCTGACTGGAAAATCCAGAAGAGTAGCGGCCTCTTCCAACGATACATATAGATTTCGCTGTTTCTCTTCCCGAAGCTCCAAATACAAAGTATGGGCATCGAGCAGCAACTGCAAGGTTGCTTCTTTGGGAAAGTTAGAAACAAATCTAAGCTCGGGTTGATTTCCTTTCATTCAGGTTACCAAGTTACAACTTTGAAATCACAGACTTACCAAAATGCGAAACGGCGGGTATGATAAGCACCCCGCCGTTTCCGAAAAAGACCTAACCACAAGTCTAAATCTTTATGATCTTTCTGATCATAATGCCTTTGTTTGTAACGACCTTCAAATGATAGCATCCATTATGGAAGGAAGAAATATCTAACATATTAGCACCTTGGTGCAGGGTTCCAGAGGAAATGAGCCTTCCTTGAACATCCGCTATTTCGTAAGGAATCGATCCTTCCAAATCTTTCAGAGCGACCATAACACTCGTGCTAGATGGTATTGGAGCCACCAGCAGTTGCGACTGATCTTGAATGGTGGGCATACCAGTGTACGCGGGATCAATCAGCACAACAGTTCCGATAGGACTCAAAACCTCTGGGGTTCCGGCGGCTGAAACCCCTTCTATATCCATTGGGTCAGCGTACAAAGTAGTCTTACCAGAAACGTTATCTGTTGTAACGATGCCTATACGCACTACCTGACCCATCCCACTGATATTCGTATGGTCGTTTCTGGAAATTCCCACTTCAATTGTACCATTGGAGGAAATTACGCGATCCAATTTGATCACATCAACACCGACGTTTCCGAACAAGGAACCAGCATAGTCAATGGTTGTTTGATTGATTTTAACCAAAGATGTGTCAAGTTGAATGCGGAAGGCTAAACCACTTACGGAATCTATGGGCGATGCTATTGAAACAAAAAGGTCAACAGGCATGGAAGTTCCAATGGTGTCTTGGCTTGCTGTGATTGCTAAATCAGCCGATGGCATCATGGTTTGCATCGGAATACGCAAGGGATGAGTGATGCCATAATTCAATCCGATAGCCAAGGTGTCATTCCAATCCACAAATCCGTTACCATCGGTATCGGCATGCTTATGGTTGATGCCACTCGGGAAACTTGCATTCCAGTCAACAGCAGGCTGTGCGTAGTACTGCAAGGAGGCATTGGGCCGAACTGAACCGGAATCGCCATAGGCAAGCCCTAGATTTAACACATCATAAGCGTTGGCAACGCCGTCGTAATTGACATCTCCAGGCCATACATTATTGGAGTTACAAGCACTTACATAAACAGTTATTGCATGGGATTGAAGTCCCATGTAACTGCAACTCCCATCCACAACTGTGAAAGGAAAAACGTAAGCTTGAGCGGAAATATCTGAAGAGTCGGGCACCCAGGTGAATGTTCCAACAGATGGATTCCCTCCACTTGTGAAAGATGCATTGGTGCCAAGCATGTCTGCGTTGATGACAGGCACTTGACCGGTGTCGGGATCGGTTGCAGTTAGAGTGAAAGAGAGGGTATCACCAACGCAAATAAAAGTATTGTAGTTCGTAGTGCCGTTGATTCCTGACAGCGAAGGCAATGAATTTCCACCTGAGATCACTGTGATTTGCAAATCACGGTAAGTTACTCCAACCATTACTGAATTCCGATATTCGGTTACCTTCATGCAAACCACAGCGTTTTGAAAGGTGCTTGGTGTTATTGACAAGTATCCCGTTTGTGAATCCAAAACCGTTGGCTGAGATGCTGCCAATGGCTGAGAGTACGTAAATGGCGCTTGATAAATAACCTGCTGGTTGGCCCCCTGCAAGGCTGGAGCAAGTTCGAAGACCAAAGAGTCGCCATCTGCATCATGGGCATTCCAACCCAAAATAGAAGTGGCATTTACCGGAACGATATTGGTTGCCAAGGATACAAACTCCACCGAGTTGTTGAATGGAACCGAAAGGTTGTTCAAGATCGCTTTGTAGTAAATATCATAACCAGACGACGCGAGATTGCTGTTGCTAGACCTACAACAATCGTTGTATGAAAAAATCCAGGAGGAGCATGCGAAGGGTAAGGTATAAACACCCGTGTAAGTGATCCGTTGTATCGAGAACAATGTGCCACCATTACAACTGGATTGAGAAACGGCAGATGGGCACAGAGGCGTTACCAGAACCGGGCTTCCAGATATACCCAGGATTATGCTTCCTGAAACTCCACAGCCTTGAAAGTTCAAACTTGCAGAACCTGGAGCAGGAATACCTTGACAATCGCGATATAGATTGAGCGTAAATTGATAGGTGTTGCCTTGAAGCCACTGATAGGTTATCTCACCACCAGCCAAATGTGAAGCACTAGATGTATAGGATAAGCCATTGACAACCAGCGAAATAAATAGTAATACTATTTTGGTTTTGATTGATTTCATGAAATCCAATGTGGTTGATCGGTTTAAAATGGATTTTATCTTTTACAAATGTAGGCGGACTAAGGGCTTTAAAAAAGTTCAAAATTAGTCATTAATCAAAATAAACATATTGTATATTTTATATAATTTAATTGATTATCAATATTTTTTGAGTATATTTGATTGATATTTGTCAGAAAAATGGAATTCCTAGAAAATAAACTATTCAGTTTGCTTCGGCATCTGTCTAAATTGGAATTAAAAAGGCTGAAGGGGTTCATTGCATCTGGACTAGGTGGACCATCCGGCAAGTCGTTGGAGTTACTTGAAGCCATAACTCCATTTTATCCGCAATTTAAGGATCAAAATTTGAATAAACGATGGTTGCATGAAACATTGTTTCCTAGCACTTCCTTCCAAGAACAAAGCTTGCGTTATGCAATCAGCGATTTGTACAAACAATCTATCCGGTTTTTGGGACACTGGGAGCTGTCGGGCAAGGACACCGAAATCATGCCCTTGGTAAGAAGGTCACTGGCTGAACGTGGTGCCGACAAACCCTATGAATCATTGGGAGATCCTTTGGCAAAAGAATATGCACATGGAAAAGAGATGGATTCTTTTCGGGAATCATTCGTGCATTTGAACCACTATTTATCCCGGCAAAACCGTACCGACCCAGAAGCCTTGCTAGCAACAGCCCAACAGCTTGACACCTTCTACGTGGCAACCAAATTGAAAATGCTATGTGAGCTCATCAATTCGCAAAATGTTCGCAGCGGCGAATTCCAGTTCCTTTTTCAGGAAGCCGCTGGTTACTATATTGCCTGGGGGTATTGGCTCCTTTCCTGCATCAGCAATCCTACATTGGCTATCTCCGCAG
>JALRAP010000055.1 GCA_023262505.1 Bacteroidia bacterium | reverse complement strand
GACGATTGACGATTGACGATTGACGATTGACGATTGACGATTGACGATTGACGATTGACGATTGACGATTGACGATTGACGATTAAAACAATTCACTAACCATCAGCGATCTTTGTCAGACGCCCGCCACCGCCTTCCGCCTCCGCTTACATGTCACTTCCCCCACCAATACAACCTTTTACCCTTAATTTCGTCTTGTATTCAAAAGCGCTTCAAATGCAACGAATTGTCATTTTACACCTGATTGCAGTCTTTTGTTTTATTTCTCCCAGCCAAGCCCAACAGTTTGTGAATGCATTCACCGACAAGTCGCCTAACGCTGTAATTCACCCTAGTTATCGTGTGGCTACTGATGGAATGGGGAATGTTATTAATGGAAGTACTTATTCGGGTACGTTGCAAATAGGAGCATCCACTTTTACATCAGGTGGGACTTTGGGTACCTATATCGTAAAAAGAGATGCCAACGATTCCATCCTTTGGGCTCGCTCACTTACATGCGGCTCCGTGGTTGTGCTGGGAGGTATTTACTGCGATAATGATGACAATGTCTATGTTACCGGCTTGTTTGGGACCAATACCATCCCAAGTTATTCAACAACCTTAACGAGCTTTCCGCATCCTCTTACTATTGCATCTGGTTCCTCCTCCTTTGTTGTGAAATACGCACCAGATGGAACGGTTATTTGGGCCAGGAATATTCCGGTAGCACCCGGTACGAATTATGTCAACTCCGATCTGTTCCGCATTTCCGGTAATGGAACCGACCGCATCGCAATTACAGCTCCTTTTTCAAGTTTGCCACCAACTACTGTCGCGGGAACTGTTTTGGATTCCATCAATTGTAACATGTTCTGGGCTTTCGCCGATTCGGCCGGAAATTGGACGCATGCTTTACCTATCAGTGCACCCAACACCTCATATTCCAGCATGAGCTTGTCTATGGCACCCAACGGTTCTTGTTATTTCAGTGGGTCAGCCAATGGTACCCTGAATTTCGGCGCCGCTGGTACGATGAATACTTCAGGTACTTTGCGGGATTTTACTGCCAAAATAAATGCGAATGGAACTTACCATTGGTACCGCTCACCCAATGGAACCAGTTCCTGGTGGCGTACCGAAGTTTTAGCCGACAACAATGGTGCTTTTTTCCTTGGAAGTTTCAGCGGTAACGCCCAATTTGGAACAATCAACCTGGCTTCCTCGAACAATGCGACCTACATGGCGCGTTTGGATGCCGTCGGTAATTGGCTGAATGCGTATAAATATGGTAACCAGGAAAACAGGTTTTATGGTGCCTGCCGAAATGCCAATCGTATTTTCATATCCGGCTACACCGACTCCAACATCGGCGTGAATTCAAACACATTCGGCAACTACTTGCTCGATTATACAGCTTCCTTGTCGCCCACGGTTTTATCCACCTACGATATGAGTTATATCCTTGAGTTGGACCTCAATGGCCAGGTGATTCAAGGATCTACATTCGCTAACAGTTTCGCAACGCTGAACGTATGGGGAATGGCTGCCAATTCCGATGCCGTGTATCTTACTGGTCCGGTTACTGGCTCCGCCTATTTTTCATCTTTTTACATTTCCAATCCACAGGCAAACTCGTGCAACTATGTGGCCAAATACGGTGTTGATGCCAATACAGTCAGAGGAAACTGCTTCTATGATTTCAACTCCAATAACATTTTTGATGGTGTTGACGTAAACGCAGTGGAATTGGTCTCCCTTCAAGGTGGAACCAGTAGCATCAACGTATGGGCTAACGGCACCTACAATGTTGGAGTTAATGACGGGGTCAATTACAGTATCAGCACTCCAACCCCTCCCCAATACTATTCGGTAACACCTTCCAGCCATAATGCATTTTTCCCCTCAGGGACTGCCAATCAAGTAGATTCTCTTAACGATTTTGCATTCCAGCCCATACCGAACCAAAATGATTTGGAAGTCCTCCTTTCAATGGGTGCCATGCGTCCTGGTTTCAATGGAACAGCAGTGCTCACCTTGAAAAATGTAGGTACGACAACAAAAACGGGTGTTTTGAATCTTTTGCTGAACAGTCCAAATCTATCCATTGACTCTATTATACCTGCATCGGGAACTGCTGTGAATGTCAATGCGGCGACTTTCAATTACAATTTGACTCCGACCCAAACTTCCAACTGGTGGGTTCGATATAAATTAGACTCTACAGCTGTATTAGGGACCTGGATACAATCCATAGCATCTGCGGCTGATCCATCTGATTTGACGCCAACCAACAACTTTGATACCGTCATGACTTTGGTAACGGGATCATACGATCCCAATAACAAATTGGTTTATCCAGACAGCGATTGGAGTATCGCATCGGTGTCAAGCGGCTTGGATTTGGAATACACGATAAATTTTCAAAACACGGGAACTGATACGGCATTTACCGTTGTAATCACTGATATCATCAGTCCTTTTTTGGACCTTTCAACCATGGAAGTCCTTTCGTCAAGCCATCCTGTGGTGGTCAATATTTCGGATCGAAAGGTGTTTTTCCGTTTTTACAACATCAACTTGCCCGATAGCAATGTGAATGAGCTGTTGAGTCACGGCAATTTGCGGTATCGCATTCGTCCAATCACGAATTGTATCGTTGGGGATGAAGTGTTGAATACGGCTTACATTTATTTTGATTTCAACCAACCCATCATCACCAATACAACTCAAAACACCGTTGTGATGTCCTCAGGGTTGGAAGAGTTGGGCCAAAATTATCTGCTGTTGTATCCAAATCCTGCCATCGAAGGTTGGTTCAATGTGTATGCTCCTGATCCCATACAATATTGCTGGATCTATGATATTAGTGGACGATTGTTGTACGAATCCGCTGTTTCAAACCCTCTGCAATTCAGATTTGATGCACAGTATTTGAATAGTGGCACCTATCTTGTCAAAATTCAAACCGGTAAAGGTGTTTTTACAAGCCGGTTTATTAGATAGATTTAATGGACAACTAGTTTTTTGCTTGCTATGACGCCTGATTTCCTGGTGTTGATTTGAATCATGTAGTACCCTTTGGGTAAAAAGCCTGTGCTGATTGATATGTTGTTGGTTCCAGACTTTAGCGAGCCTCGGTAGGGTTGATTAATCAGTTTTCCTTTCAAGTCATACACTTCCAATGAAATGAAGTCATCGGATTTCAAATCGAATTCTATTTCGAATCTGTCAGAAGTTGGGTTTGGATAAATCGATGCATCAGTATTGTTTGAAACCATTTCAGGTACGGTTACCCCGGACGTGGCTGTAAGTTCTCCAATCCATGTTCTTGTAGTGTGGTTTACCAGGGAGTAAGAGCCATTTACCCATACCCATCCCGGAAGGTTATATCGAGTTTGGCAACCCGTATAATCGCCCCAACGCTCATTGCCATTCAACATATTGGTGTAACTCAATCCTTGTTTGATTACGGTAACGGGCGAGTATGAGCCATTTCCATCCGCAAGTATCGCTCCTGCACCAGGTTGATAAGTGGATGATGAAAGAAGGACGCTGATGATGGCCCGGTTGTCGTTAGGTCCCACCCCTGCAAAGGCGATGTTTGGATATCCCAAATACAAGGTGTCGATGCTATGTATGTTGCCACTAAGTGCCGGACTGCCGTTCAAGTCGATTTGTCCATGATAGAAACCGGTTTTACCCGAAACAGTATCAAGGGTGTTGAACACGAATTGTATTTGGTTGTTTTCCAGGAATGCCCCTTGGTTGCGTGCATCATTCACAATCAGCGAATCCTGGAAAGGTTGTAGCGCATCCAGAGGCATTCGGTAACGGACATTCGAAATCAAAGGTGTTACGGTAATGGTTGGGTTGGATGCAGCAGTTCCTGAAATTTCAACTAGGAAAATGGAATCATTTCCGGTTGTGAAGTTGCGGTTGGAAAGGAAATACATGTTTGGTCCATACAAGGTACTGCCACCTTTTACTGGACAAAGATTGCGTAATGGTTGGCCATTGTAAGTGATGCCGGAATGTAAGGTTGGGTTAAGTGTGTTTCCTTGGAAACCATCTGACTTTGGGATTTGCCAAATGATGGATTCGTTGAAGCCAGCTTGCCAAGTTGAGTCGTTGTATAGTAGGTTAACAGTAATGAATAACTCATCATCAGTCATGGCCATCATAGGGTAATCCGTCCAAAGGTTGTTGTTCAAGGGGTCGCCAGGAAGTGAATAGAAGTTCCATTGGCCATTGGATAGGTTAGTCTGCGAAAAACCAACCACTATGTTACTTGTGCTGTCTGTGAAACCATTTAAAAACACAATAACGAATCGGTCTTCTTGAGGGTCGTAAAACACCTTAGGATCGAATTCCTCTTGCTGCAACCCAAGACTAGTGGAAATGGAGTGGAGTGAGAAGCTTCCGTAGGTCATATTGGTTGTTAGGTTACGACTCCATATGTTCGAGTTGGAAACCGAACAGACCATATCTCCGTTGGATACAGCAATATCATTGTCATTGGGTACGTATCCATTAAATCCGTTTCCAAGAAAATTACGATACATCACAGGTGCGGTTGCAATGGATCCGCTTTTGTATCCCTGATTTGACGAATTATCCCTTCTATAATACTCTAATGCAGCTTTTGCATTTCGTGCAGTTTGTTTGTCGACACCCGGATTAGGTTTTGGCAACTCCCTGCGAAGCAAATGCACGTCTGGGTCCGCTGACTTTTGCTCTAGGTTTATGGTGGATTTTAAAGGAACTTGAAAGGATTTCTTTTGATGATTTTGAGCATTAGCGATGCAGGGGACAAGTAATACGCAAAATAGGCCTAGGATACGTTTCATTTGAACATCGGTTTGCCCAAATATACTAAACACAGGTAAAAAGCAGTCCTATTGTTGTATTAGCTTCATGGTCAATGTTTCATTGTTGACCATCAACTTCAGGCCGTAAATTCCTGCAGCCAGCTTGGGCAATGGAAGCACTTGGTTCCAGTTTTTTTCGACCTCTCCATCAAAAACCGCAATAGATTTTCCTGTGCCGTCATATAGCGTTACCTGTGCATGGCCCGGACCGTTTGCGCAGCTTATGATTATTGAGCCTCCTATTGGGTCGTGGTAAATGGTTATGGGCTTTGCGACCGGATTGAACATGACTGCCACAGGGTCACTCAAGTCTTCTGTTCCATCATAATCGATTTGCCGCAATCGGTAATAATTGATACCAACCTTTGGGTTCTTGTCTAGCAATGTATAAGCATGGGTGGAAGAAGTGGTACCATGGCCTGTTACCGTACCAATCCAAGAGAAATCATTGCCGTCAATGCTGTGCTCAACTTCAAATCGGTCGTTGTTGGTCTCGCTGGCTGTAACCCAGGAAACCAATACATCCATACCTTGCTGCTTGGCATCGAACGAAACCAACTCAACAGGTAGTGGAATGTTATTTCCTGCTGCCGTAAAATCCGAGAAATCGGTTAGTCCATTCCATTGTAAAGTGTAAGTGGCGGGGTTGTGCGATCCGGATGTCCCGGTCACCGCCCAAACCACAGATCCGGGGCAACCGTTCCATCCTTGAACAGCACTTGTTGTGCTGTATTTCACGGGGTATAGTGTTCCGACTCCAACCACTTCGAAAGCTCCGGCGTAAACATAGGTTGCATTGTAGTTTTTATTAGAAGCCAATCCAGTAGGCTCCACGCTCCAATACCTTAGGATTCGATCGATACCAGTACTGAGATTCGGATGTGATCCGTTCATCACCTTAACCCGTATATCGGATCCCGCAACGGCACCATTGTTGAGTTGTAACGTATAAGGAGTGTAATATAAAGAATCACCCACGGGGAATAAGTATGTAGTGTTGGTGTTGGTTCGTATGCGCATGAATCCGTTATTGCTACGAACGTAACTGTTCAAGCTCTGACCAATTGTTGTTCCGTTGGATGATGAAGTTCCCAAGCTGAGCGTTCTGCCATTTAAATCGATTACCCCATCAATGAAATTGATTTGCTGATCGACTGATAAGTCAACTGAAAGTTTGATTGCATTATAAGCTGTGGTGTTATTCACATGCAACCTGCCTATTGATTGGGTTGCATTGCCTCCGATTTGCTGTTGTGTGTTTCCAAGGAGTCGCAACTCTCCTGCACCCCAAACTGCTATGCCGTTATTGGTGATCTCTCCATGAATCGACAAGTCTCTGCCGCTGTTAACTGTTACGGAAGCACCTGGCTGAATGGTTATCTTTCCACAAACGGAAATACCGGTTGAATTCACGATTGGGAAGAAATTGCCAACGGGTGATGTGGGTATGGTAACATTGGTAGTGGCTGTAGGTAGAGTGGAGCAGCCCCAGTTGAATGGGGTGTCCCAATCAGAAGTATATCCCAGCCAAATGCCTGGATATTCCAAAACCGCTTCCACAGGTGTTCTTACAGAACTGCTGCACCCTTGTGAGCTCAATGCCGATACATAATATATTGTGGTTGCGGTCAAGGTTGGAGTGGTATAGTTGTTCCCCATAAACACCGGTGTTCCTCCTGTTGGTGTTGTATACCAGTTGATGCTCGCGGCCGATGTTGCGCCGAGATTGACCACACCGCTGTCACATCTGAATCCATCAGTTACACTATTGATCAACGGCTCTGGATTTACGGTTATACTTGCTTGAGCAGTCTGTGCTTGCAAACAAAAAGAGGCGTTTGCATAGGTGAGGTTATTGATATCATATAGGAACGTGCCTGATGCTGTATTGGGTGCCTGAATCGTTACCGATGATGAATTCAATGCGGTGGTTGAAGATGTTGGTACGCCATTAACGGTGTAATAAAAAGTGTACGGGGCGATGGCGCCACTGCCTGTAATTGTTATGGTGGCAGGTACTGTGTTTTGACAGCCAGGCGTAGATCCTGTTACTGTGGCCACGCCATTCAAGCTTACACTTATTTCAGTGGTATCGATTGTGGAGCATCCATTGACCCCTGTTACGGCTGCGTTGTAGATTTGTGTTCCGGTGGGGATAAAGCTTATGGCATTGTTCGTACTGCCGCCCGGATTCCAAGCATAGTTGTAGGTGGAAGTGAGTGGTATCCCGGATGTGATGAAGTTTGCTCCTCCGAAAACGGGTGCATTACCTGCGGTGTAATTGGTCGCATTGGATATGAATAGTGAATTGTCGGGCTCGTCAAACTTGTAAACGGCTATCAGGTCATCGGTAACGGACGGGAACCAACTGTTCATGTCGGAACTGATTCGTGCTGCAGAAATATCTTTGGCGAAAATTCGCAACTCATCGATTTGGCCATTCCAAAAACGGGTTCCGCCACCCCATTTACCTATTCTTAATAGCTGGCTATTGTCATATTTGATGGCACCCAGGGTCCATGGAATAGTTGTGGATTGTGTGCCGTTGATGTAAACCGTAAGCGCATTTGGAGATTTTACCAAGGTTACATGCTGCCAAGTATTGGCTGTTAAGCTGAAGGTTGCTGTCGCAGAAGCGCCCTGTGTATTGAAGCAGATGAATTGGTATTGGTTGGCATTGCCCGCATTTTGCTGTACCACCCA
Source organism: Bacteroidia bacterium (assembly GCA_023262505.1). GTDB lineage: Bacteria > Bacteroidota > Bacteroidia > AKYH767-A > OLB10 > JALRAP01. Next base: position 8,354 of record JALRAP010000055.1, on the reverse strand, counting down.
GCTTCTGACACCTGGCAAATGGTTGTTGTCAAGTATAGTTGCCGATGGGGTTTGTGAGCTGCCTGCTCTTAGCCACATTTCTATGGTAAAGTTCTGATAATTGAACCAATCCCCTGGGGCAGCGTATTGTGCGATGCCATCCAATCGCATTGCATTGTTGAATATGCTTGGTACTGCTTGCAAATTGACAGTTGCACCTTGGCAGATCGGAGAAGTGTTTCCGTTGATGTACATAACGGGAGGAACCGTATTTTGGAAAACAGTAAAGGTTGTCGTTCTAGTACATCCGCTGGCGCTTGTTACACTTGCTACATATGTGCCTGGGTTGGTAACTGTTCTGTTGGCGGTTGTAACACCATTGTCCCAAAGGTAGGTTCCGGTTCCTTGTATTGTCATTTGGATGCTTGTTGTGGCACAAGTGATTTGGTTTCCGGATGATGACAATATGCTGGCCGTTGGTGAAGGATTAACTGTTACTGTTACAGGTTTGATGTCAGTGCATGCGCCTCTTCGGATTCCCTTGATATAGTAGGTTCCTGCTGTAGCAAAGGTTGGCGCCGGCATCGGAATAGTGGCTGCCGCATCTAACCAATATGTAAGTACCATGTCAGGACCTGTTCCAACTGTAATGCCAGGAGCGGTTAGGTCTACGGTGTTGGGTTCGCAAACTGCTGGTGGATTTGTTACTGTGATAAACGATCCGTTGAATGCCGTGTTGTTTGAGTTGATTGATGTATTTGAGCAACCGTTCAACGATGGTGTGGCAATGCAGTAAACCTGGTCGGAATTTGTAATGGATGCATTCGTATAGGTATTGGAGATCCCGTTTTGAACGAGCACTCCGTTTAAATACCATCGGTAGTTAGGTGTGCCCATATTCAATGTGGAAGCAGTGAATCCCCCACTGTTAAGGTTGCCAACTGTAGCCTGATTAATGGTGGATCCTATGTTGTATAATGATACGTCAACTAACATCGGCAAGGTAGTTGCCGTAAGGGTACTGGTATAAATCAAAACTCCGTTTTTGTAGTATCGTGCACGGTTCACACCAGCAACGGTTTCAATGCTGATTCGTAGGAGGTCTCCAGCAACATATGTGTTAAATATGCCTCGGTCGGTGCCTGACTCTGTAATCCGTAACTCTCCGTTGGCAGTAAGTAAAAAAGCATATAGGATGGATGTGTTGAGCGCATTGGTGTTGGTCACACTGAGTCCGGCTGCTTTGCCTTTGTTGTTTTCAGATGTTGTGAATTGAAAATAACCATTCAGTGCAACGGTGTTCCATGATGCTGATCCGCCATCCCAAATGCCATCTGATATGGTTTTGGTTATATTATTGGTGTTTGCAATGCAATTCACCAAGTCTGATTTTTTCCATTTAACTTCCTCTATTAATATACTGCAAGAGGTTGGGTTAACCACACCTTTTATATGGAAGTCGGATTGTGCGGGATCTGATGTTTCAATTCTGATTCGATTCGATTGTAATGGCTGAAGGTTTCCGCAACCTGCCAGGTTTGCTAGGATATTGCAGTACAAGCTATCGCCTGAAACCAGGTTGGTGTTTGTGTAAGTGGATGAAGTGCCGTTCTGGACAATTGTCCCGTTCAATATCCAAGTGTAATTTGGGTTTGCTCCAGCGTTTATAGCATTGGCAGTAAATACCCCATTGTGAAAATTCGTAATGCGGGCATCGGTAACCGTTCCTCCAATTTCAAAAATGGATACATCTACAACCATTGGCAAGGTTGGGGCAAGAGCACTGGTATAAAGCCAGGCGCCATTACGGTAATATCTAATAATGTTGGCTTCAACTGAGATGCGGAAAACATCACCTGTGTTATAAGTGCCAGTTACATTTCGGTATATGCCTGTCTCGTAAACCTTGAATGTTCCCGTGTTTTCCAACAAAATCGCATAGCGAATGGAAGCCTGATCGGGACCAGTACTGGTTGTGCTAAGCCCGATCATTCTCATTTTATTGGTTTCACTTGCAGTAAATTCAAGCTGTCCGTTATTGGCTACCTTGTTCCATGATGCTGCTCCTCCATTCCATTGGCTATCATCGCTGATCTTGGATAGGTTATTGACACTTGCTACTGTCATATTCAATGTTAAATCTGTCTTTTTCCAACGAACCTCTTCAACAGATCTGGCGCAGGCGAATGGGGTGGACATAGCTGTGATAGCGAAGTCGGTGCCTGGTTGGGTGTTTGCATCTATGGAGACAACATTTGAGGGCATAATGGTGGTTGTGCAACCCGTAAGTGGTGAGCCTAGTTCGCAAGTTACCAAGTCACCTGTTGCCAATGATAGGTTAGAGTAGGTTGACGATGTGCCGCTCAGGACAACATTTCCATTTACTTTCCAGTTGTAAGTTGGATTTGCACCGGCATTAACGACTTGCGCAGTAAATGTCCCATTTCCTAGGTTGTTAACATAAGCATTATGTACGGTGCCTCCTCCATCATAAATACATACGTCAGCATATAATGTGGATGTTGGTGGTATCATGCTTGTGTATACAAGCAATCCGTTCTTGTAGTATTTTATTTCGTTGTTGTCCCAGAAAATCCGGAAGACATCTCCTGCCGAAAAATTCGGAGATGTTACATTGATTGTTGCGCCCGATTGTCTGATTTCATAGGTGCCGGTCGACTTTAAATAAAATGCATATTGAATGGATGTGTAACCATTGTTCGGATTACTTGAACTAAGTCCGATCATACGGGCCTTATTGTTCTCAAGTGCTGTGAACTCAAAGTAACCGTTACGGAACACACGGTTCCATGAGAATGCTCCTCCATCCCATAACGCTCCTTGTATTTTTCGAAGCCCGCCAGGTCCGGTTATCACCATGTCACGTGATAAATCTGCAACTTTCCAACGGATGGGTTCAGTTACTCTGGTGCAAGTGGCAGTGTCTGTTTCTGAAACTATGGCGAAATCAAACAGCTCTGGTGCTTGGTTTTGAATTAAAATGGTGTCTGTGCCTACCGTAAACGGAATACAGCCGCTGTTGGAAGTTGTCATTAGGCAAACAATTGTGTCACCAATGGTGAGTGAATTGTTTATATAGATGTTTGAGCCGCCCGTTTGAACTGTTGTTCCATTTCGTTTCCATTCATATGTTGGATTGGATCCTGCATTTACTGGATATGCTTGGAATGTGCCTCCGTGGTAATTCGACGTGAAAGGGTTTTGAATGGTTGAGCCAACGTCCAAGAACGAAGCATCAGCAATCAGTGGTAGTGTTGGATTTATCTGGCTGGTATAAACCGCATAGCCGTTTTTATAGTATCTGACCAGATTGTTATCAACCGCAATTCGGAATATATCACCATTCAAGTAGGTCCCGAATTGGCCTCGGTCAACTCCTGATTCGTATATCCTGAACGTTCCATTGTTCATCAAGTAAAAGTTGAACTGGATGGAGGTGAAGTTTCCTGATGAATTTGAAACACTCAAACCGGCAGATCGAGCCTTGTTGGTTTCAATAGCCGTGAATTCAAAGTAGCCATTGTTGAAAACCTGATTCAGTGAAGCCGCTCCAGCGTTCCATGAGCCTCCATTTTGCATTTTTACCAGATTGTTGAATCCGGTTATGTTCATGGAATTGTTTGTGACCGTGGATGTCCTCCATTTTACTTGTTCTCGACTTCTTAAACAAGTACCGCTTGTTGTTGTAGGTTGGATGTGGAATTCGGATCCGTTGGGTTGAACAAATATGTTTTGAATGATGTTTGATTGGACAACTTGTGCCTGGCAACCGGCAAAATTGGTTGTCAATATGCACTTGATTGTATCGTTGTTGTTCAGGTTGGTGTTGGTGTAAATATGCGATGGTCCGGTTTGAACATTCAAGCCATTGACAGTCCAAGAATAGGTTCCAGCACCAATCAGGTTCGATGTGAACGTTCCGTTGTTTGGGTTGGCAATTATGGCATCGGTAATGGTGCCCCCCAATTCATTGATCGATACATCAGCCAACATTGGCATTACCGGTAATAATGTGCTGATGTAAACGAGGTTGCCGTTTCGGAAATACTTCACCACATTACCGATTACTCGAATTGAAAACAAGTCATTGCTTGAATAAGCGCCGAAATTGCCTCTGCTGGTTCCGCTTTCCAAAATAGCATAGGTTCCATCTGCTTGCAAAAGGAAAGCGAATTGGATCGTTCCTTGCGCCGCGTTTGGATTAGATGTACTTAAACCTGCTGCACGAAGTTTATTGGTTTCGGTAGCTTTGAATTCAAAATAACCGTTGTTTTCAACCATGTTCCACGAAGCGGCACCGCCATTCCAAAAACCATTGCCAGCTGTTTTGACCAAACTGTTGGTGTTTATGGTATACATGTTCAAGGTTAGATCACTCAATTTCCACTTCACCTGCTCAACGGCCATTTTGCAATTCAAGCCGGATGGGATTCCCATGATGCAGAAATCGATGGGTTGTTGCGGAACGATAACGATACCAATCTTATTGGACACATAGGAATACGCGGACAAGCATCCGTTCAAATTGAGCTCGCATGTGATGGTGTCTCCATTGTTCAGGTTGTTGTTTGTATAGGTGTCGGACAATCCGCTTTGAACAGTATTTCCATTGACTTTCCATGTATACAAGGGGTTGCTGGTAGCTTGTAGTGCCACAGCTTGGAAAGTTCCAGCATTGTAATTGAATATGCGAGCATTTGCAATAGTGGCTCCGATGTTGTTCAAAGCCGCATGTGCCATCAACGGCATATTGGGAGAGAGTGTGCTTGTATACAGCAAGACACCATTTTTGAAATACTTTACAGTTCCCGACTCGGCACTTACTCGGAAAACATCCCCATTAACATAGGTTCCGAAATTTCCACGATTGGCACCTGATTCGTAAATGCCAACAATTCCACCTACTTGCAAGTAAAATGCGAATTGGATGGAAGCATATCCCGACGCACCGTAAATAGCACTTAAACCGCACATGCGAGCTGTATTGGTTTCAAGCGCTTTGAATTCAAGATATCCTCCGTTCTTGACAGTGTTGTAGGAGGCCGCACCCTGATCCCATCCAGCAGATAGTGTTTTGGTTATCGAATTCCCGTTACGTTGCGTCCGGATTTCATCTGCAAAACGTGTGAATTTCCATACCACTTCCTCGTCTGCAATAGTACAGGCTGATTGGTTGTATACCCCTTCGATGTAAAATGCGAGTGATCGGTTGGGTAAAAGTTGTTTGAACCTGATTCTGTTGGATTGGATCTGGGACGATTGGCAATTCGTTGGACGCAATATACATGTTATCGTATCAGATAGGATATTGGTGTTGTTAGAGTAAGTAGCCGAAGATGTACCCGTACTAGAACCATTCAGCATCCACTGGAATGAGCTTGTTGGTCCAGCATTTGAAGTGATAGCGGTATACGACCCGTTAGTCCTTTTCCAAACAACTGCATCCGTAATGGTGGCGTTTATTTCGTTCAATACAACAGCAGGGTTCAATCCTCCTGTAGGAACTACCATGCTTGTATAAAACATGATGCCATTCTTATAGTACTTGATCACATTGGCATCTAATGCAACCGCGAATGTGTCGCCTGTCAAGTAGGTGCCGAAAGCGCCGCGGTTGGCTCCCGACTCATATACGGAGAACGATCCCGTATTTGTAAGATAGATGCCATATTGAATGGCGCTGACAGCTGTTCCGTAATATGCGTTACTCAATCCGGCAACCCTGTTGGTGTTGGTTTCTGTGGCTATGAACTCTAGCCATGAGTTGTTGACAACGGTGTTTAATGCCAATGATCCAGCATTGAAACCTGCTAAGGTGGATTTTCTGATGTTGTTACCGGTTATTACCAAGCGTGAAGCATTGTCTTGACCGAAAATTCTCCACTTGACTTCTTCACCTGCTAGAATGCAGCCAGTCGAAGATGCATTTACCTGCACATGGAATGAAAGAGATGGGGGAGGTAAGGGAGGTAAAAGTGTTATATTGTTGGACGTGATGGTTTGAGTTATGCATCCGTTTAATGCTGCTGTGCAATTTATTATATCACCTTGGCTGAATGGTCCCGTGCTATATGTAGTACTATTAACGCCGGTAGAAAGGGCGTTCAGTCTCCAATCAAGATTTGGTGCTAATCCAGTGTTAATCCAATTAGCTGTGAAGGATCCATTTGTAAAATTCAATACACGAACATTACTAACCGTTGAACCGATTTCATAGAGTATGACTGTTGCATACATTGGGGCAGCGGGAGCTATCGCGCTTGTGTAGAACCAATGTCCGTTACGGTAATAACGTATGATATTGTTCTCTATGCCTACTCTGAAGGTGTCTCCGAGTGCATAGTTCCCGAAATTTCCACGGTAAATACCCGACTCGTATATTTCAAATGTGGCGTTACTTCGCAAGTAAACTCCAAATTGTATGTTGGTGTAGTTGTTTCCTTGGTATGACGTATTCAACCCGGCAATGCGGTTTGTGTTTGTCTGCGAAGCTGTGAATTCAACATATCCGTTGTTGTGTACCGGGTTGTGCGACATGCCAGCTGCATTCCAACCCGTGAGTAAGGTTTTTGTGATGTTATTGCCATTGAATGTGGTGCGCTCAGTGTTTTCAAGATTGATATGACGCCATACGACAGCCTCGTTTGCTTTGAAACATCCATCGGAGTCTGGATTGGCTGAAATCCAAAATTTCAAACCGCTATCCAGATTTGTATTTTGAATTGTTATCTGATTCGATACGATTGGCCCGGTGAAACAGCCATTGTATATCAAATTACATGTGACTACGTTGCCATTTGTTAGTGAACTGTTTGAGTAACTATTGGATGGGCCGTTCTGTACAGTAGTGCCATTGACTTTCCATTCAAAAGCGTAAGTACCATTGCCATTAACAACGGTTGCTGTGAAGTTTCCCGTAGTCGGTTCTGATACGGTAACATTATTTACTATGGCTCCGATTTCATTCAATGCAGCTTGTACCATCAACGACCCACTAGGAATTATCGTGCTGGTGTATACAAGGATATTGTTCTTGTAGTAGCGTATCTGATTGTAAATCCAGGAAATCCGGAATACATCATTCGGGGCATAATTGCCAAAAACACCTCTGCTTACTCCGGCTTCATAAATCTGCAGAACGGCAGAGCTGTTTAAATATATGGCAAAGTCAATATTGGTAAAGGATGGTCCAACATAATTTGAGCTGAGTCCTACTGCAATGGTTTTGTTAGTTTGGGGAACGGTGAATTCTACAAACCCACCTGGAGTTACAGTGTTATAGCTTACAGATGATGCATCCCATCCATTTGTAAGTGCCTTAGTGGTGGTGTTATTTGATTCAATAAGTCTTGCTGCATTGTTTAGGTTTGTGAATCTCCACTTGACAACCTCACGAGCCATCTGACAACCATTCGTGTCTGGATTAGCGGTTATGTAGAAATCGGTGGATGGATTGCGTACCACTTGCTGCATGGTAATGCTGTTCGATGGAATGTTGCCTGTCAAACAGCCTGACAATGATAGGTTGCATGATATAACACTGTTGGTTGCCAATGCAGGGTTGATATAGGATGTGGTATTCGTTCCGGAATTCACTCCATTCAAGGTCCATTGGAAATTGGTACCTGTGCCTGCATTCAAAGGGGTTGCGTTGAATGATCCGCTATTGAGATTGGCAACGGTAACATCCCATGCGGTTGCTCCCACTTCAAATAAGGCCACATGGGCAAGTAGTGGCAGTGTAGGTGATAAAATGCTCGAGTAAAACAGCCTTCCGTTGCGATAATACTTGACAATACCGGTTTCAACGGCTACTCTAAATGTGTCGTTGGCGAAATATGCTCCAAAAGCGTTTCCTCTTATTGCTCCGGATTCATAAATACCTATTTGTCCATTGCTTTGCAGCCATACTCCAAATTGAACCTGGGTGTTGCTAACCCCTGCAATAGTGTTGCTCAGTCCTAATACACGCGACCTGTTTGTTTCCACCGCACGGAATTGCATGTAGCCATTGTCGTAAACCGAGTTGAAAGATGCTCCACCGCCATCCCATGCATTGGTGGTTACCTTAGTTAGGCTGTTAGCTGTAATGGTGGCTCTTTGAACCGTACTAGTATTCCAATAAACTTGCTCCAAGGCCAGGTTGCAGGAATTCTGGTCAGGTACAGCCGTAGCATATATTCCAAGGCCTGGTAAAGAAGTCGTGATCGAATAAAAAACGCTTTGGTCGCAATTCAAAATTTTACTTTCCGCCGCCGTCAATGAAACTGGAAAGGCAATGGCTTCGGAAATCGATATGGCACTGAATTGGTCGCCGGAAAGTAATGGGTTGTTGGGTTGCCCAAGTCCAATGC
>JALRAP010000054.1 GCA_023262505.1 Bacteroidia bacterium | reverse complement strand
ATTGGTTGATGTTAAACCATTTGAACAAACCGAACCTGTTTACTATTTCAGTAAGTCCGAACCACCAAAGCCCGAAAGCTGGGAACAGGTTATTACCGAACTTGAAAACTACTTTGCAGGAATAGCACTACCAACCCAACCCGTAAAGCTGAAGCCGTACAGCACAATAACAAACTGTTCCTTATTAATAGAAAGCCACTTTGCCACCGTGAAAGCGAACAACGGCAAACGAACCTTTTTGCCCTACCTGAACCGATTACAGGAATTGAAACAAGTATTAACCACAAATTTGAATTGATATGAAAACAAAAGAGATTGAAAGCCTTGAAAGCTACTTTAAAACAGAAAACGAACATTGGAACGGGTATGCCTTTGAAATGCTTTGCGAAGTATTGAAGCAGGGCAACTTTGAAAACCCTGAAACACCCTTACAGCTATTTGATAAGGCAGTAAACATTTTCACCGAACAGCACGAAACCCCGTTAAAAGCAGTTCAGGAATTTGCAGCTGTTACCGACAAAGCGAACCTGAACACAGCCCAAAGGCTATTTGTTTACGAATGGATTTACAAGTATTTGCGAAATACTGAATTTGAGGGACTGGACTTAACCGAAGTAAGGGACTTACTAAAGAGCCAAACCGAAAGGCTGAAAAATGATAAACCACAGGTTGAGTATAACAAACCTTTGACTGGAAACATACGGGACACCCTCAAAGAGTTAATGCAAAAGGAACTTGAACAGCTACCCGACACCCTCAAAGAACTTGAACCCGTGCAACGGCTGAACATACTTTGCAAACTTATTCCGTATGTATTGCCAAAGGTTGAAAGCGTTACCCATAAGCTGGGCGAACCTGACTAATTTAAAATAAAGTCTTTGCAACTTTAAGCCGTTTTTTTTTGAAAGTTCCTTAATTTTTTAGGTTACAGAGTTTTTTTTTAACTTTGAATTATAAATAAGATAAATTCTTAAAAACTACATTTATGAAACATTTCACTTTACTATTTATTTTAATTTCAATGTTTGGGTTCAAGTCCTTCGGACAAACAAATAAATCCAATTTAAAGCCATCAAAAAAAGAAACACAAACTTGGATTTCAAATAACATAGCCTCTCATCCATTCATTTCAGATGGAGGGGATATTAAACATGATTACGGAATTAGTTTTGATGAAATTTCACTAATTTTTAGGGATGTTTTTTATTACAACGGCAAAACAAAAAATTATGAAACAAAATTCAATGTTTCAGATATAGACAGCGTTTTTTGGGAAGATAAAAAATTCAATGTTTGGTTCACAATTGTTTTAAAACCAGAAAAGAAAGAATTAGTGTTTTGCGATGATGAAAAAAGACCTTCCTATGGTAAAATCGAAATTTTATTATCAAAAACATTTCTTGAAAACGATTTGCCCAATAGGATGGTTAAAGCATTCAACCGTTTGGTGGAAACCTACAATGTAAAAGGAAAGGATACCTTTTAATTCTTAATTTATTTTATGGCTAAGCCTAAAATGTATCCTACCTTGTACGATGATTTAAAAAAAATCAGCATTTCTTATTTGACAAAACATGGTTATCTAAAGCAGAACCAACAAAAGTATGGTGCTTTATATTGGAATTTGAATGGAAATAGTGCAGGCAATATTTCAATTCGGGTAAACACCCAGTCAATTAGCCCGTACCTTGAACTGGATTACAAATGCAACGAAGCCCCGATAAATTACAGGGTGCAACTTGTTTCAGCCCCTTCCAATTTAGGCAAAGGGGTTGTTTGGTATTTCGTTTGCCCACATACTGGTAAGCGTTGCCGAAAGCTATATTTAGCCGACACCTATTTTTACCACCGTACAGCGTTCAGAGGGTGTATGTACGAAAAGCAAACCCATAGTAAAAAAAGTAGGTATTTAGATAAAACGCTGGGGGTATATTTCCGAACCGACCAACTGTTTGAACAGCTTTACAAAAAGCACTTTAAAAAACAGTATGCAGGCAAGCCAACCATAAAGTATTTGAAACTTACCCAGCAAATACAAAGAGCCGAAAGCATACCATACCACGAAATTGAACGGGCTTTGATAAGCTGAAATACTGAACGGAAAGTTTCCTATTTCCCGAACTGGAAAGTAGAGCCGTTTAACACCTCAAAAGTGAATTTCCTGAAAGGTATTGTACCTTATTTGTACCTTGAAAGTATTGTATTTGTGTAAAGCCTTGTAAATAAAGCCTTTTAGTAAGTTAGTTACTTTTTGCATCGGAAAGTAACTTTCCATTATTACGAACTCACAGTTTGCTCCTACCCAACATCCATACGCATACTGTTGCGCCTTTGAATGCGGAGGCAGCTATTATCAATCGGCTTTCAGATTTCGATTCTGTTCCAGAAACCGGTTTCTATTCTGTAGGTCTGCATCCATGGCATTTAAATGAGGATACGGTTGAGTTGGAGTTTGACAAGATGATTACCGCAGCCTTGCGTAAGAATGTATTGGCTGTTGGCGAATGTGGTTTGGATAAAGTCTGCAACACGGATTGGCAACTGCAGAAAAAATGGTTCGAAGCACAAATCAGTTTGGCGATTCAATGGGGAAAGCCCATGATTGTGCATTGTGTGAAGGCATTTTGGGAAGTAAGAATTGAACTGAAGAAGAATTGGATGGAAGAACCCGTAATCTTCCATGGGTTCAATCGCGGGGAAACATTGGCTAAGGAATTGATTGCAGAAAAACATTACCTCTCATTCGGAAAACATCTTTTCCAAGAACAAACCGCAAGCGTTTTCGCAACATTACCCTTGGAACAATTATTTTTGGAGACGGATGCTTCTGAAATACCTATCGAATCCATCTACCAACAAGCCGCACAGATCAGAAATATGTCCGTTGAATCGATTGCCATCCAAATGCAAACCAACTTCTCAACCGTTTTTGGCATATACTTGAAAAACGATGAATGACCTAGCCTGGCTATCCAGAACCAAATTGTTGATTGGAGAGGAACCCTTACTCCAACTAACTACTAAGCATGTAATGGTGGTGGGAATGGGTGGTGTGGGTTCGTTCGCTGCAGAGTTCATCGCACGAAGCGGTATTGGAAAAATGACCATCATAGATGGTGATGTGGTCGACCCTTCCAACAGGAACCGCCAACTACCCGCTTTGGCCACTACCCACGGACAGCCAAAGGTTCAAATTATGGCAGAGCGATTGAGGGCCATCAACCCGGAAATCGAGTTGAATGTGGTGCAAGAGTTCGTGAACCCGGAAATGGTAAAGGCTCAATTGGAACATAAACCCGATTACATCATCGATGCCATCGATAGCATCACTCCGAAACTCACCTTCATCAGCCTGGCTCATCAAAGTCGAATCCCATTGGTCAGCAGCATGGGCGCCGGAGCCAAAGTGGATCCCACACGACTTCAAGTGGTAGACATTTCCAAAACCTATAATTGCCCGTTTGCCCAACAGATCCGTAAAGGCCTGCGCAAACTGGGAATCAAAAAAGGTATTAAAGCCGTTTTCAGTCCCGAAGAACCCATCCGCGAAAGCTTGATGCTAACCGATGGAAGTAATTACAAAAAATCGGCCTACGGTACCATTTCCTACATGCCTGCAACCTTTGGGGCGGTAACCGCCTCTGTAGCCATCAGGGATTTGATGAAGATTTAAGAAATTGCCTAAACTTATTTAATCAAGAATTTCTTCAATTCCTCCTTGTTTCCCGAAAAAGTATTCAAATCAATCCTACCGGGAAAAGCTTCATGACGGAAGCGGTCGGTCATTTGCCAAAAAGCATAATCGCATCCCGGCTCCGACCAAAAATCACATATCCAATAATGATATTTTCCTTGAAGCTCATCCTTTAAATAACGATTGTAGAAAGCACATGTGGTATAAATAATAGGCCGATAACCAGTCTCTTGCTCCACACTATTTAAGAATGCCTTCACATTCTTAACTATCCAATTCCTTTCTGGCATATTTTCTTCCTGCTCAAAATCCAATACAGGCAATAAGTCCCCCTTCTTGATTTTCGCATTTCGCAGAAAATGGATCGCCTGTTTTTCTCCATCCACCCGATAGCTAAAATAATGATACGCACCGATCGGCACGCCTAGCTTCTCAAATCCATTGCGGTGGCTATTGTACCTGGTATCAATATGTGAAACGCCCTCGGTCGATTTCAAAAAAACAAAGTGAGGAATCTTTTTATCAAAGCCTCCCCAATCAATCCAACTTTGATGGTGAGACAAATCAATCCCCCATATTTCATCAGGCCCTGGCTTGTAATTATTGAATTTGCCAGCATGGTAATGATTTCTTTGGTCTATCACAAACTCTACCGCGCTACGGAAATAACGAGTCAAAATATGCTTGGTAAACGTGGGGTTGACCATAAACCCTATTCCGACCAACAACCCCGACAACAAGACCAGGATCAATAAAAAAACAACTATTCTCTTGATTAATTTCAAACTGATGGGATATATTTAATAATTGTTAGAGTTTTAAGAATATTGTTCCAGCTTTTTAATGTAGCATCCTGCGTAAATAATTTATCTGACCCGTATGTCTAGAAAGGTGACAACTGAGTTGGATTAAGAAGAAACGTACAGTACGACCCGTATGTTGCAAAGGAGGTTCGGGCATCGGCTGATCAAGAACCGAATCATCAATTTTTTCAAAAGCAGAATCGATAGCCAAAATGGTAGACTCGATAACATGCAACAACTCATGTTTGGAAAGTTCTTTCTTAATGAACTCCTCCTCTCGATTGCGAACATAGCCGTCGCAGGCTAACAAGGCTCCAATGAAATGACGCAGGTTTCCACATAAATGAAATGCCAGGGTACCAACCGAGTTTGTTACTCCCGGCAACACGATCCAGAGCTTGTCTTCTGGCGTTGCTTGCACCTCTTCTGCAACCACCTTCAAGTCGCGTAGGATAATGTGGCTAATGTCGCTTAAAAACGCGGATTCCATTGTGAAAATTTATCAAATAGGCAGCACCACATTTCGATCGTCGCCCCATACTTCCATTGATTTTGCATTGATAGCTTCTATCGATTCGGAAGACAATTTGGTTTCCCAATCGTTGATAGTGCCCGACCTGAAAAAAGTATTTGGATTGAAGTGGAAGGAGCCCGGATTGGCAACAATGCTATTTTTCATCGTATTGAATTCCGTACAGGAGACAATCATACCCATTTGATCAGGAGTGAGTCGCTTGTCGGGGACCAGGAAATCATTAAGCAATTTTGTTGCAAGGTATTTTCGCTCTACCAAATCCTCGTAACGAAGTATAAGCAGCCTGTTTTTGGCAATACGTCCTTTGCAACGATGGACCCACTTGAGTACGTGTTTATGATAATCGCCGAAATACAAGTTTCCTTCCAAAAACATCTTCACAAAGTCGTCAATGGTAATATTTTCGGGAAACCGGAGCAGTGGATGCGACTTGTAAAAAAAGTATTGTGATACGGCAGCGCCTCTGGGATCCCTGAAAACCATTACAAACTTGGTATCGGGATGTATTTTATTGATGGGCAAATCATCATCCTCACAGTGGGTATACCAGACTCTGGGAAATCCAGCCGTTCTTTTTTTGAATTCCTCAAAATCGTTGACTCCGTGTTGCGATAGCATCACCTCAGGCCATGGAACCGTGCTGTGCCCAATATCACCTGTAGACATAGGGTTGGATTCGGGATAATCGATTAGCATACGCAGGATTTCCACAACGAATTTCTTGGTGAGGTGCGTACCAACCTTTTGATGGGTGCAAATAATGATATCGTTCGCATCAGTATCCCAATTTTTCATGAGCCATTGAATCGAAACGGGATCAATGAATGGCGGGTAAATACGATTATCCCATTTTTTACAGATCAAACCCTCAGGATGTAACTGCTCAACAGGGTCAAGCACTTTGAATTTGGATTTTTGCGGTTGTTCAGTCATTTCATTCAATTCTAATCATAATCGTGCAACAAGCAGCCCACATTCAGTTTCAATAATGTGGTGGTTAATTTCATTTTCATGGAACCAATCCAGAAACGGTTGGCATTCCGATTTCCTGTCCAAGACATTATCTGCAAGTATTACGGTACCAGCGCCTATCAACTTCAAATCAATCAAGGAATTCAGCTGCGGCAAATATTGGTTTTTCTGGGCATCAAAAAAAACCAAATCGTAGCGTTTGTTCAATTTTGGAAAGACTTCGATTGCATCTCCAAAATGTACATTTACTGGTACCCCTAACCGATCCATCCTGGCCTGAGTACTATCTGAAACACCTTGGTCGAAATCAATAGTATCTAAATCCTGATTGGAAAAATCATGAAAACCTTCGATAAGGTACAATGCGGAAAGCCCATGAGCGGTTCCGATTTCCAAAACATGTTCCGGGTTGCGTGTAATAACCAAAGATTTAAGCAACGTACCTGTGTCTTTTCTTATTGGGTTGCGCCACCCAAAACGATCCTTTCCATCGGAATAACTTTCACCTTGCTTGCTTAGCGTTTCTAATGACTCGATTTCTGATTTAATTTGGTCCCTTCTCATAAATGGTTTTTAGCGACCTCAGGATGAGCGAAATCGGTATTGCAAGATATAACTAAAGTCGTATATCAGGATTGGTCGACCTGTTTTTTACTAATCAATCGAACACAGGAACGGTGACCCCATCCCGGGATGGAATCCTACGGATATTCAGCAACCGTTTGTTGAGTTCCAATTGAATGGGTTTTGTTGCAACATCAAACGCCATGTCAATTCCTGCCAGAAATACCCCTTGCATGTTGAACAACCCAACACCTGTGAGATCCGATTGGCGGTTGCCATTGCCATCATACAAAAACATGGCTATGGTGGTGCGCGAAGGTTTGAAGAAATCAGTGTTTGTTAATTCTTTGCCATCTACCAATAGCTTATCACGACCGTTTAAAATGGCCTTGTTAGATGAGAAAACGGCTAAGGCAGGTAAAGAATCCTCCGGAATACCAGAGAACATCATCGACATCATACCAGATGTGGGGATTGACCTCAAATACACATATCGATTGGAACTTGTAACCTGTTCGCGGAAATAGTGGATTGGACGATCTGTTGAATCGGGACCTAAAAGCATGAACTCATAGGAAGCGCCCCTGGATGCCATGAAAGTCCCCCAATGCCCATTCGCATCCACATCAAAAACAGCATCAGGACCGGCTTTCATGCGTTGTCCGGTTTGCACATCGATTTGATAAATTGACACCTTCCCTCCTACCAATGGAGCATTATTGCCCAATGAAACGGCTTTCCCGGCCAAATGAACCGGCTCATCCGTATAAACGGCGTCGAAAATTGGGGATTGGCCATGGGTAATGAAACGAAACATTGCGTCAAAGGCACGTGGACCGGTTGCAACCTCGTAATGATCTTCATCCTTCAATCTGATATTCGTAGCACCTGGGATTTCAGAACCACCCTTGGCAACTAAATCACCTTCAGAGAAAATGTTCAAGGTAGGGATCTCACCTTTGGGCCCGGCGGTAGTATCTTGCTTGAAACCTCCGACCAAAACCACTCCTGCAATTTTATTGGCTCGAATTGAATCCTTGCAATATCCATAAACCAATCCGGAGCCGGCAGAGTGCCCAACCAAATATAGCTTTGATGATTTGGTTCGAGCCAAAACCGAATCCACCATTTGCTGTAGTCCATCGGTAGCACCTCCTCTTCCAAAAGAAAGGGTGTTCCAGTCGTAAGCAAAAAGCAATTGGGAGTCGTAACCATTAGCCTCAAACCTGGCTATTTGTCCTGCATAGGTATCACCTGAGGCTAGCATTCCATGAACGAAAATGATGGGCAGCCTGGGTGTTGCACCATCTGAAATAGATGAGAATAAAAGCAAAGCAATTGCTAGTGTAATATACCTTTTATGATTGAACTGTAACATATCGATGATTTAGGCTGATTGAAATATCCAAACTGATTCAAAAGTAACCAAACCACCATTATTCTCATTGTAATAAAAAGAAAAAGGGAGCCTCTTAATGAGACTCCCTTTATTAAAATCAATCCGTTCTTAGTGGAATACTGCGAAAGATTTAACTTCGGTTTTTTGACCGGTTGTTACACGAAACAGGTAAACTTGTTCTTCGAGTGACTTGGTGTTCAACTCGAAGTTGTTTAAACCTTTTTCAGCCATGAAGCTGCTAGTGTAAACGATACGGCCTGTCATGTCCATTACATCAATCTGAACCATAGTCTGCTCGCCAAGTTGCAATGCTACTGAAGCTTGAGCGTCGGCAGGGTTTGGATAAATGTTGCTGATGGATCCAGTTGCTGCGAATTTCACAGAGGCATAGGTGGGAGTGCAAGACAGGTCACCATTGTCCATATTTCCATTATCATAATTCTCGTTGACAGCAGTAAGGGCGGCATTCAGTTCTGAAGCTGAATAAGAAGAACCGCAACCACCGATGGCTTGGTTGGCAAGAGCCAACAGCTGGCTAACCGTCATACCTTCGAATGGAGCTACGTTCACATAGCGATCACCGAGGAAATCCTCAGATGATGCGAAATCAGCATCATAAGCGTCGAATCCTACTGCAAGTGTCACACCCATCAATTGGGCAGCAAGAACGTTGTTGTAGCTCATGTCGTCTACCATGTTTCCTGCAGGCAAGAAGGATGGGGTGCTTCCGCTAGGCAACCAGTCGGTAACCATCTGTGCTGTTGTTAAAGTCAAGGTGTTGTCGCAGCCGATGGTAATTCCGTTAGGGAACGCTCCAGCGAAATTGGCATGAAGATAAACACCAGGGTTGTTGCCATTAGGTTGTGCGCCCCAACCGCCGATTGTATAAGTGCGAAGGGTGTCACATCCATTATCTTGACACTCTATTCCAAGGAAGTCCCACATGGCTGTGCAGCCATTAGCGTCAACGATGTTTACTGAAAACTCATCAGTTGAACACAAACCATCGAGCATTAAACCTCCAACTACTCCATTAGACCAGTTGATTGAATAAGGTGATACTCCCCCTGACACCTCGATGGAAGCATTTCCGTCACAGATTCCAGAAGCGCAATCACTAGTAGGGGTAGAAGATCCTGTAACTATCAACTGAGCAGGTTGTGTGATTTCAAAGCTCAATGACTTGGATTGTCCGATTGCATCAATTACAACAACTGAATAAACTCCTGCAGACAAACCGCTCAAATCCTCGGAAGTAGCTCCGTTGCTCCAAAGCACAGCATAAGGCGGTACTCCGTCAACGATCGTCAAGTCGATGGAACCATTTGAACCCCCGAAACAAGAAACATCACCTTTGATGCCTGAGATTTTAAGTTCACATGCAAGGTAGTTGCCAGTTACAGCACCATTGTCATAGTTACGATTAACCATGTCAACAGCATTGTTGTAGTCAGAGAATGAGAAAGCAGGTGCTGAACAGCCACCGATTTTGCGGTTGGCTTGATCGAACAGCTGTCCAACAGTCCATCCCATGAAAGGACCCTGGGCGATGAACAGATCTCTCAAACGACCTGCAGAAGCTCCGAAATTCGCATCATACTCATCGAAGCGAAGATTCAAGGCCAAGGTTACCAACTGACCCGCGAATACGTTTTTGTAATTCGACTTGGTTGGGTTGGTTTTGGTACCTGCAGGCAATGCCACCGGCGTAGATGTCTGCGGAAGGAATGCCCTTACTGCACTTGCAGACGTTAAGCGAAGCTTGTTGGTACAACCAATTTCCAAGCCTGTTGGGAAAGCAGCTGCGAACTTGTTGATTAAGTAAGTGCCAGGATTGTTTCCATTGGGAGTGGATCCCCATCCACCTTGGGTTTGGGTCCTGTAGCCCGGACAGGATATAACTTGAGCATTGGTTTGGCCACATATTGCTATCAGCAAGAAGGCCGCTAAGAGTTTTGATTTAAGCATGGCGTTTTTTGATTTGTTAAATAATCTTTTTCGTTTAGGTAAATGAACCTCCACCGCGAGCCCATAACACTGTTTTTTTGACCAATTGTTGAAATCGATGGTCGAAATGCAAAATTTCTTTGACAAATGGCCATTTGTTAAAAAAGCCAACCATATCAAACATACCATTGATATACAATATATTAATTCATGTCATTACATGAATTAATATCTTTCAGCGTTTATAAATTCGCCCACTTTTTGCCCGAAAAGACATTTAGCAAAATCGTAATCCTAACTTCGCACAACGATGTGTGGCAGATTCTCTTTGACAAAGACCGAGGCTGAAATCGAAGCTCGGTTCGGGGCGAAGTTTTATTCGAACGACCTGGTCAAAAGGTACAATGTGGCTCCTAGCCAATTGGCCTTGGTTTTGACCAACAATAATCCCAACGAATTGCAGTTGTTCAAATGGGGAATGATACCATCTTGGGCTAAAGACCCAAACATTGGAAACCGAATGATAAACGCCCGTGTTGAAACATTGACAGAGAGGCCTTCCTTCAAAAACCTGGTGGATAGAAAGCGGTGTCTGGTAATTTCTGATGGATTTTATGAATGGCGCAATGTGGGTGGCAAGAAAATGCCAGTACGGATAACCATGAGGGATGAAACTCTGTTTGCCATGGCAGGGCTCTGGGACGAATGGCGTGACCCCAAAGTCGGTAATACCATAAAATCATTCACAGTTATCACAGTCCCGGCAAATGAGCTGATAGCACCAATACACGACCGAATGCCAGCGATACTGCATCCTAATTCTGAGAAAAAATGGCTAAGACTTGACCCAATGGATGATTTGCTTCATCCATATCTTGAGGAGGAAATGAAATTGTATCCGGTTTCAAACAAATTGAATTCACCTTTGAACGATTCACCAGATCTAATAAACCCAATAGAAAACCTTTTCAACTAAAACCTAGATATAATGAAGCTTTTAAAATCCACTCTTTTTACTTTTTCTACTTTACTAGTTTCATCGCTGCCCTCGTATGCCCAAGAGGCGGAAAGTGATCAGTATGAAATGCAGCATTGGCAACACGCCTGCCCAACAGATGGGCAATACTGGGGAGTCTCAAGCGACAAAGCTCGAGTACAATACAAAGACATCGATTCTGGACGCACCATTGTGGTGGCCGTAATAGATGGCGGAGTAGACACCACGCATCCCGATCTCAAGGCGAATCTTTGGATCAATAAGAACGAAATATCCGGTAACGGAATAGATGATGACAAGAATGGTTATGTAGACGATATTCACGGATGGAACTTCATCGGTGGTCCCAAAGGAGATATCGGTCCAGAAAACACAGAAGCTGTACGACTTTATCGCAAGCTTATCACAAAATACAGCGGAAAGGAAAAAAAGGACATTTCCAAACAAGACCGCGCAGAATTTTCTCTATACAAGGCCGCTGAGTCAAAAGTATTATCCGAATTATTGCAGGCATCCAACTATCTATCCGAATATGCGAGTGCAAAAAAGCATCTAGACAAAATCGTTTCAATCATGGGGGATGAGGATTTTTCATCAGATGAACTCAGGGGAATCAAAGACGACGACGCAGCATTTATGGCGACAGTTGAAGCGGTCGCCGGAGCATTGGAAAATGAAGTTTCATTCAAAAAGATATATGATGAAGTTGGTGAGGGCTACAATTATTTCAATGTGGCTGTCAATTACCACTACAATACAGACTTTGATGGCCGAAATGTAGTTGGTGATAACCCAGATGATTTCTCCAGCACGATTTATGGAAACAACAATGTGATGGGTCCGGATGCGGGACATGGCACACATGTTGCTGGCATCATCGGAGCCGTTAGAAACAACGAAATTGGAATTGATGGTATCGCCAGCAACGTGCGCATCATGGCTATACGCGCGGTACCCGATGGTGACGAACGCGACAAGGATGTAGGCAATGCCATCCGCTATGCGGTAGATAACGGGGCAAACATCATCAACATGAGTTTCGGAAAATCATTCTCGCCTAACAAAACCTATGTGGATGATGCCATAGCATATGCGGCGTCAAAAAATGTTCTGATGGTACATGCAGCTGGTAACTATGGCATCAACATCGACAAGGAGTCCAACTTCCCAAATGCAAAATCTTTTACCGGCTCCAAATCTGAATTCCCTTGGATTGAGGTTGGAGCGATTTCAAGCAATGGTCAAATAGCGGAATTCAGTAACTATGGTGGTGGCACGGTTGATATTCTGGCACCCGGAGTTTCGATATACTCTACGCTGCCAGGTGCAAAATACGACTATGAAAACGGGACTAGTATGGCAGCTCCCGTAGTTTCAGGAGTGGCAGCTCTCATTTGGTCGCACTACCCCGAATTAAGCGCTACCCAAGTGAAAAAAGCCTTAATGATCGGCGTTATACAACCTGAAGGAAAGACCAATCCGGGCGGAGCTAAAAAAGCTGTTACCTACAAGAAAATCTGCAAATCCGCCGGTGCGGTAAATGTTTTGAGAACGATTATGTTGTTAGAATCCCGATAGGATAAACGCTATTTCTTTACGATGTAACGACGGGAAAGAACGTCTCGCTCTCCTATTGCTTCAATGATTAATAACCCATTTGACAGATTCAGGGAACTCAAATCTATCTGTGCGGAATTACCGCCTTTTTCAATTTGATGAGTTACCAGAACACGTCCAATTGGGTCAGACACCCGAATCAATACACCTTCAAAATCATCAGGCAACTGAATATTTAATTTTCCGGACATCGTCCCAGGATTAGGGTAGATTTTCATCCCGGAAAAAGAAGAACCGATTTCACTGACCGATGTAGTGGTATCTATTACCAGGAATTGTCCCATCATCCCTCCGTCTTCATGGGTTAGCATGTGACAATGGTACATGTATGGATATACAGGGTCAGCAAAGTCTTCGAATTTTGTAATGAAACGCGCAACGCCTCCCATAGGAGGTACCAATACCACATCCTTCCAGCCTGCGTATTCGGGCGCGGGTGGCGCTCCGTTTATGTCTAGTATCTGGAAACTGATATCATGAATGTGAAAAGGATGGGATATACGGGTTTGATTGGTTAGCTGCCAAATCTCTGTATCTCCCAAGATAACTGTGTCATTGATCATCATCATATCAAATGGCATCATGTTGATGACAAACGGTCCAATTAAGCTACCTGTTGGCCCGCCAACCTGAGGCATAAATGTAAATGACCGCGTATTGTTCGCAGATGATGCGGGAATTGATGTAATGCTTGTTAAGGATATTGGTATGCTGAATACCCCGTTTGGATCAGCACTGCCGATATCGAATCTTATCAAATTAAAATTGGTGCCATTGAGCGGATTGGATGTATATCCAGTGATGATGTTTGGTCCCATGGCCTGTGGATTAGCAGCACCATAGATTCCTGCAGCTATTTGTGAAGCATAGCTCATCAAGTATACAGATTGTCCTGCCATGGAAGTCATATCGACCAAAACCTCGGCGCGCTCCCCGGGAGAAAGCAGAAGTCTTGTTTTAGATACGGGACTGGCTAACAGACCTCCATCAGAAGCTATCACCGAAAACGGCATATTGTTTGAAAAACCAAAATTGAATGACCTCTCTGTTGCAGCATTTAACAGACGCAACCGAACTACATTGGCAGAAAGGGCTTTGAAAGGATTTTTAGTCCCGTTTACAACCACAACGGAATCCAAGGCCGATTCAAAAATGAATTGTTTGGAGGCATCGAATGCACGTGTCTGTATAGCCAAGGGAAGGTCGTCCACTCCATAACTCCTAGGAAGCACGATCGCTGCTTCAATCGGATCGCGCACTATGATGAAACCCGCGGCCCCTTTGGTAACATGCTCAGCGGTTTTCATGTGCAGGTGCGGATGATACCAATGTGTTGCAGCCCGATCCTTGATCTCAAAGCTTGGGGTCCATGTTGCACCAGGCAAAATGGTAATATGCGGACCACCATCAGCCTGCGCAGGTACATGCATGCCATGCCAATGGATAGTGGTGGTATCGGTGATATTGTTAGTGACCTGCATTTGAACAAAATCTCCTTGATTTAACAGCAATGTCGGACCAAGATAATCTCCATTTACGCCTATGGTATTGGTATTGAATCCAGGATAAAACACCCTGGATCCATTTTGAATCTGTAACTGAAAAACAGTTCCAGACAATGTGTCTGGAATAACAAGTGGGTTTTGCGAAAAAGATGGGGCGGAAACTGTTAGAAACAAAATTGCGTAAAGTGATCTTCTCATTGCAAGGACATAAAATTCAGGATAGTAAAACTATAAGATTACAACAAAACCGTGGTGTGACATTAATCACAAATGAGAAAGCCGATCAAAAAGCATCAGACTGAAAAAACCAACAATTGGAAAGGGGGCCAAGCCCCCCCACCCCGATTCAAAGATAATCGCATTTGATCGAATCTGGAAATTTCAAACATCACTT
Organism: Bacteroidia bacterium; assembly: GCA_023262505.1. GTDB lineage: Bacteria > Bacteroidota > Bacteroidia > AKYH767-A > OLB10 > JALRAP01. The sequence continues at coordinate 1,536 of JALRAP010000054.1, read as the reverse complement.
AAACGTTTAATTCAAAACCAGCCAATATTTGCTCAATTTACTTAGAGACTTATTAAAAAACTAGGAAATTTTTCAGACTGAAGCCTTTAACCCAAATTTGAGATCAAAACTCTACATCCCAAACCTTGGAAAGATCAAGAAGATAGCTTACGAGCAGCGGGATATTCAACCCGTACGTGATAAATACTCATCAACATCTTCTTGAATATTTTTTTGATGGAGGTTATATCCCTAAATGTAATGTCGCAGTTCACAAATTGTTCCGCCTCTATTTGAGCTTCGATCACCTGGTCAACCAATGCATTTATGGCATCAGAAGTAGGAGCAGTCAAACTACGGGATGCAGCCTCAACAGAGTCTGCCATCATCAGCACGGCCGTTTCCCTTGAGAAAGGCAGTGGACCCGGATACCTGAAGTCATCTTCGTTAACTATTTCCTCAGGGTAGTTTTTCAAAAAAGATTGGTAAAAATACTGGACCATGGTAGTGCCATGGTGAGTCCTGATGAAGTCGACAACAATATCAGGAAGCTTGTTTTTACGAGCAATCTCTATCCCCTTGATCACATGGTCTATTATTATTGCTGCGCTTTCATCAAATGATAAATCGTCATGAGGATTGATATTGGAGTTTTGATTTTCGATGAAATACATCGGAGTATCCATCTTTCCTATGTCATGATACAAAGCTCCCGCCCTTACCAACAAGGCATTGCCACCGATCTTGAAAACAGCTGCTTCAGCGAGATTGGCAACCTGCATTGAATGTTGGAATGTTCCAGGTGCCTTAATAGACAACTCACGCAGAAGAGGTGAGTTGGAATCCGACAACTCCATCAAGGTAACATCGGAGGTTATACCGAAAATCTTCTCGAAAATGAAAATCAACGGATATGCAAACAAGGTCAGCAGTACGTTGCCCACCAACCAATAGATGTCTGTTAGCTGTATGGCGTCCTTCCCACCTTCATAAATCACAGATAGCGCAGAGTAAGACACTACATAGGCAAGCAAAATCAAACCAACACTGATGAAAAGCTGTGCTCTGCGTCTTAGGTTCGTTACGCTGAAAATAGCTACCATGCCTGCTATCACATGCATATAGACAAACTCAAATCCTCCGGGAGCAACAAATCCAAGGATCAAGGAAGTAACCATATGCGCGAAGAGCGATAGGCGCGTATCAAAAAACACCCGGAGAATGATGGGCATGATACACATAGGCGCCAGGTAATGACTCAACGTTTGTGCTTTCATTATTCCTGTAAAAAGCACTACGTTCAGCATGATCAAGGATAGAATTAGACCAAGCTTTCGGTTATCGGCGAAAATGTCCTTCCGAAGCCTAGCCAAAAAGGCTATCAGCATCGAAAGGGCAAGAGTCACCAAAATCATTTGACTGCCAAAAACCCATGCCGCTGTATCGGAATCCGGCTCACGAAAATCAGACGCCTCCTTCAATGATTGTAAAATCAAATACTTTTCATTGGAAATGGGTTGACCTCGGGAAATGATTAGCTCACCTTGTCGGACCACT
>JALRAP010000053.1 GCA_023262505.1 Bacteroidia bacterium | reverse complement strand
CGAGTACGATGAGCATGATTGTTGAGGAGAGTACGCTGCTGGGCGCCCTGCAGCGTTTTTTTGGCTATGAATCCTTTAAAGGAGAGCAAGAGGCGATAATAAAGAACGTGCTGGAAGGCCATGATACATTTGTTATCATGCCCACAGGCGGGGGGAAATCCATGTGCTACCAATTGCCAGCATTGCTGAGCGAGGGAACAGCTATTGTGATTTCACCGTTGATCGCACTGATGAAAAACCAAGTGGATTCCATCCGTGGTTTCGGGTCAGATGAGGGTGTTGCGCATTTCCTAAACTCTTCACTCTCCAAAGGAGAGATACAGCAGGTGAAAAAAGATATCCTGCAGCGCAAAACAAAGTTACTATACGTTGCTCCGGAATCGCTCACCAAAGAAGAGAACGTTGCTTTCCTGAAGGAAATCAAAATATCTTTTTTCGCCATCGACGAGGCCCATTGTATTTCCGAATGGGGACATGATTTCCGTCCAGAATACCGTCGTTTGCGCCCCATAATGGAGCAAATCGGCAAGGTTCCAATCATTGCTCTCACAGCTACAGCAACAGAAAAGGTTCAGATGGATATCCAGAAGAACCTGAATATGCTCAAGGCAAGCGTATTCAAATCCTCCTTCAATCGCGCCAACCTTTATTACGAAGTGCGACCAAAGGTGGATGTGATGCGTGAAATCATCAAATACATCCGACAACATCAAGGCAAATCAGGAATCGTCTATTGCCTCAGCCGTAAAAAAGTGGAGGAGGTGGCGCAAACACTCACTGTCAATGGTATCAAAGCCCTGCCCTACCACGCAGGATTGGATGCCTCACAAAGAGCTCGCCACCAAGACATGTTTCTGATGGAAGAAGCAGACGTGATCGTGGCCACCATTGCTTTCGGCATGGGCATCGATAAGCCAGATGTTAGGTTCGTGATTCACCACGACATACCGAAAAGCCTTGAAGGTTACTACCAGGAAACCGGACGATCAGGTCGTGATGGCCGTGAAGGTCGATGCATTGCCTTCTACAGCTACAAAGACATCGAAAAGCTGGAGAAATTCATGAAAGGCAAGCCTGTGGCCGAACAAGAAATCGGAAAGCAACTCCTGATTGAAACCGTTGGCTATGCTGAAACATCCGTATGCCGCAGAAGGGTTTTGCTGCATTATTTCGGAGAAGAGTACGAAACGGATAATTGTCAGAGCTGCGACAACTGCCTGCACCCGAAAACCAAAGTGGAGGCTCAAGACGAGGTGCAGTTGGTTCTTGAAACCGTTTTGGCCGTAAAAGAGAAGTTCGCATCCGAACACGTGGTGAACATCCTTTTGGGTCGCGAAGATCAAACCATCAAGTCATACCAACATTCGAAATTGGAAGTTTTTGGCGAAGGCGCCGACAAAGACCAGCGCTTTTGGACTTCTGTTGTTAGGCAAGCCATCCTTTCCGGATTGTTGGTTAAAGACATCGACCATTATGGATTGCTGAAGATAACATCGGAAGGCAAATCGTTTTTGGAGTCGCCGACCCCTTTCCACGTAACCCTCGACCACGAATTCAACAACACCGAAAGTGATGATGATGACGAGCCGGTAGCGGGAAGCGGCGGTGGTGGCAGCGCGGCAGACGCAGAACTTTTTGCCATGCTGAAAGACCTTTGTAAAAAAGTCGCAAAGCAAAAGAACGTTCCACCATTTGTTGTTTTCCAGGAAACATCATTGGAGGAGATGGCAATACAATACCCCATAACGCTTGATGAACTTAAGAACATCAGCGGCGTTGGGCCAGGCAAAGCACAGAAATTCGGTAAGCCATTCGTGGACTTGATTACAAAGTATGTGGAGGAGAACGAAATCGATCGGCCACAAGACCTGGTGGTTAAGTCCGTAGTGAATAAGAGCGGCCTTAAAGTCTATATCATACAAAACATCGACCGCAAGATTTCCTTAGAGGACCTTGCCGAAGCAAAAGGATCACTGTCGGAGATATCATTTCGGAAATTGAAAGCATTGTCTCCTCCGGCACTCGCATCGATATCAACTATTACATCAATGAGGTGTTGGATGAAGATCGACAGGACGAAGTTTACGACTATTTCCGAACCGCCGAATCAGATAGTGTTGAAGAAGCGATGGACGCACTTGGCGGAGACGAGTACACGGAAGAGGAAATCAGGTTGATGCGCATTCGCTTCATGAGCGAAATGGCTAACTGATCACAACTGTTTTAATTTTCCAAACCTCTAACAGCCAACCAGGCCATTAGACCCATTCCGATAGCCAGGGATTTTTCCTCGATATCGAATGTTGGAGTATGTACGGAGGATGTGATGCCTCTTGATTCGTTGCGAGTACCTAGGCGATAAAAACAAGCGGACGCTTCTTGGGAGTAGTATGCAAAATCCTCCGCAGCCATCCAGATATCCAAGTCCACCACGTTCTCAGTTCCGAGATATTCAATAGCAGCTTCCTTTGCCATCGCTGTTAATTCGGGTTCATTAAACAATGCCGGATAGCCTTTTCTGATTTCGAGTTCAGCTGTAGCTCCCATTGAGGTTGCGATTGATTCTACCATGTCACGGATTTTAACGTGCGCCTCCGTTCTCCATTTTTCATCCAATGTCCTAAATGTTCCTTCCAGATAGGCTTCATTGGGAATGACATTGGTAGCACCGTTTGCAATGAACTTACCAAAAGACAAAACACTGGGCATGGTAGGATTGGCATGCCTGCTGACTATCTGTTGCAATGAAACCAGAATTTGTGAGGCAATAAGTACAGGATCAACATTCAAATGGGGCATTGCACCATGTCCGCCTTTACCTTTTACTTTCAAATATATTTCATCAGTTGATGCCATATAGATGCCACTACGGAAACCAACCTTGCCCGAATCTATCAAAGGCATCACATGTTGACCAATTACACCATCTGGCTTAGGGTTCTCCAAGATCCCTTCTTTGATCATCATGGATGCCCCTCCTGGGAGTTTCTCCTCACCTGGTTGGAAGATAAGTTTAATCGTTCCCTCGAAACTATCTCTGAGGCTGTTGAGTATGTAAGCGGCGCCTAACAACGAGGCCGTATGCGCATCATGCCCACATGCATGCATCACACCATCGTTCATCGACTTGTATGGAACCTGGTTCTGCTCGATGATGGGAAGTGCATCCATATCGGCACGCAAAGCGATTGTACGAGCGTGTGGATTCTTACCGTGTATCAAAGCCTCTATCCCGGTTTTGGCCAATTTTCGTTTCTGTGTGATTCCAATCTGGTCCAATCGATCCCATACGTATGCGCATGTCTCATATTCATGGAATGAAAGCTCAGGATGCATATGAAGGTGGCGGCGCACAGCGATGGTTTCATCCAAATACTGTTCAGACAAAGTCTTTATTTTTTCCTTGATACCGGATTCCATTTGATTGCTTTTTGAGGGATGGATGATCTTGAAATTTGAAATTAGAAATCGAGGCCGAGTGACAAATAAAACACGGGGGCGCGCACTACACCATCTTCGTATCCCCATCCCCAATCAGCGCGTAAGAAGTACCCGAAAATCCTACTTCGTAATCCCCCGCCGAAGCCGGCCACAATGGGCTCGACCTGTCGGTCGAGTATTACGGTAACCGGATTTCCGCTTATCACTTCCGTGTTGAAATAATTGCTCTTGCTGTATGGATCCTTGCCGTCCCATGCCGTCCCAACATCAAAGAATCCCACGATTTGAAAACTGCGTATGAAATCTGAACGAATCGGACGGTTCAGCAGATATTGAAATACCGGAACGCGCAGTTCGTTGTTCATCAATGCAAAGTTGTTTCCGTTTCGAATGTTCTGGATGAAACCGCGCAAATTGGTTGCTATTGCCTGGAACCCGAAATTCTGATTAGGATCCACAGGGATGGAGTAGTCGAAAATTTCGGATGGTACAATGGCATTGTCTTGCGAACCCAAATAGTAAACGATTTTCTGATCGCCGAAAGAAGAACTTGCAGCAATCCTACTGGCCCAGACAATCTGACGGTGTACACGTTGGTAATGCCTGAAATCAAGACCGACAACGCCCAACCAAGTCTGTGATTTATCGATTTGGCGGAATCCTTCAGCAAAGACTTTGTAACGTAAACCATTGAGCAGATTAAGTCCTTTGCTCAGTGTATTATCATAAACATACTCCAACTTCACACTTCCCCAATAGTCATTGCGAGTCGGTTCACTTAGGGTAACATAATCCGTAGCCAATGTTACAATACGATCTGTGCGCACCGAAAGAGAACCTCGTAGCGATGCCAGGTCGTTGAAAGGGTATTTCAAAATCCATTTCCCTTCGTGCGTATGCACTTTGTTGTAGGTGAATCCATCTACAAACTCCCTGGCTTGCCTGGAGAATGCCCAGGACCTGTCGAATTTATGCTTGAGGTTCTCATAGCCCAAGAAGTATTCATTGGAATTGAAATCACCCGACAATCGAACACCACCGGAAATCTTATAATCATCCATCAAATCCGAAACACCTACTTTGAGCAAGGCGTTCAATCCCGGATCAAAATAGAATGCGCCACCGGTGTAGGCTTGATAGGTGGAGTTCTGTAAGCTGTTATCGAGTTGTGTTACGAAATAATCCGTAGAGAACGCCAAATCATAGTTCCGCTGCTTGGGCAACCAAAAAGAATCCCGTTCTCCGCCTATAACCTGTGCTTTGGTTGTTTCAATAGCGGTGGAAGAAACCATTTGAATATTTTTTGGCTGGATGGAGTCGGTTATAACAGTCTGATCTGATTTGCGAACCTTTTCGGGTTTTCGGAACTCCGATTGGAAAACATAATTTTCAATGTCAATCTTGGACGAATCAGAAGACGCAGGAGCTTGCTGGGGAAGTTTGATAATGATTGGCTCTTGTCGGGGTTGCTCGACCGCTTTCTCCTTAGGCTGTTTGGACAACCTTGCAGCTGCTATTTTCCGAGTCTGTGTTTGTTTGGGTCGGATGGAGTCGTTTAACACTGGCTTGGAAAGATTGCGAACAGCTGCGCGAAACTTCCCGTCTTCGAAATATGATTCAACAACTTTGCCACGGGAAACATGTTGTTCAATTACGCCAACGGTCCAATCGGATTGAGCGTAATTCAATACAATTGGTTTGTAATGTTCGGCAGTATCCACGTACGCCAAAACACTATCAATGGTGGCGATATACAAGTTGGCTATCCCTGATTCGTCACTCAAGTAATAAACCCTCCCCGAGTCAGCTGGCATTGGCCATGTTTCATCTGCCAAAGCAGTGGATGTTATTCGCGTTAAAACAGAATCCCTCAACGGAAACTTGATGGAGAACAGGTCAAGCTGGTTGTTGCCACGAATCACCCTTCCGGATGTTGCTCCCAAAGTATCGTTTTCGCGATTGGATGAAAAATAAATTGTACCACCGTCATTGGAGAACGTCGGATACAAATCATCGTGGAAATCGCGTGTAAGGTTGGTGGATGTGCGACTGCGCGTATTGTAAACGTATATGTCCGTCATTCCATTCTGAACACCTGAAATGGCCATATCCTGGCCGTTCGGCGCATAGGCCATTTGCAATACCTTGTCGAAATACAAGAACTTGGTCCTTTCTTTCTTTTGCTTGCGGTCCTGATGGTAATATTCCAACCACATTTCGCCTTTGTGCTCGCGTATGACAGACAAGAATCTTCCGGATGGATGCCAAGCTAAAACGGGAATGCTACGATCGGGTTTTTGTTGCAAAGTCTTATATCCGCCTTTTAAGACCTTGCGTCGTTTGCCTGACTCCAAATCTTTGATGTAAACCTTGTACTTACCGATATCATTGGTTACCCACGCCACAGACCGTCCATCAGGACTCAAACGCACAAAGTCATGTATCCTGCCGGTTTTGGCTTTCAATATTTCGCTGCGAACAGGGTTCGAAGCATTTAATGAGTCTTGTTCGTAGTATTTGACATAGTAAGCCTGCCAACTGCGCATCAATCTTTTCAGGTTCATCCCTAACACGAATGAAAAACCATTGTCGATGCTTCGATTGACACGGGTCATGTACAGCAGATTTGAAATGGATGTTTGCCCGTAGGTGTTGGCGATGTAATTCCACATCGAATGCCCTGCGAACTCGGCTTCATTTTCGGGCATTCGGTTGAAGTGCATCATTTCGCCTCTGCTGAAACCATCTCTCATTAAATTATCCTGTTCGGGGCCCCAACCTTTGGATACATAGGCAATGAGGCCTTTCTCGAACCAAGCAGGTACAGTGAGCAAAACGGCACTTTGGATACGGTCCTTCAGATTACCTCCGTACATCAGCTGATGAAACATCACTTGAGCCACACCAGCACGAATTTGCTCCAGCAGATGGCCATGGTCTCCGTCGAAATAAATCAGCACTTTGTTGCCTATCACCCTAGTCAGGCCTCCGGTGTTACCAGTTACCTCGTCACCTTCCAAACCGATGTTCGACTGCTTCATGTCGGAATAGCGATTGAAGATGATGAACTGTATTCGGCCGCTTGACCTGAAATCAAAAAGCTGTTCGATTCTCTCTATTTCCTTATCGGCATGTTGCCCAACGAATCGCGCATGTTCTTTGCCGCCGACATAAAAATAGGTGTCGAAATTCTTGAATCGGTAAAAGGTCCATAGGAACTCTTGATGTTGGACCCTGTTCTTTCCAAATGTGGTTTGATAGCCCTGATAAAACTGCGCCTGAACATCGGTAGCAGAAAACACATGCAAGGAAATGAAAAACATTGCCACGAGCCTTTCCATCGCCGAACAGCCTTTTAAAAAACCGAACTGGTTTCCGACATACCGCATATGTGCGAATTTAATGAATAAATAAACGAATGGTGCTGATAATGAGCATGAAATACAAAAAATGGAAACCTTTTAAATATCAATGCCGTAGAAGTCCGTCCCATGCAAAATCAAAAAAAATGAAGTCATTTTTGTTGTTTATTTCGACCTTGGGATTGTGCCTACCTACATTCTCGCAAAACTGCTCGCGATTGTATTTGTTCGACCCCGCCGACAAAAAAAGTCATTCGGTCATCAGTCGCGACCCATTTGAATCGGTCCTCGTAGCCAATGGAAAAGCTGCTGCCGTCCAAACATTCACCCTGCCCATTGACTGGACTGAAAAAGGTAAACCGGTGCGGCTGAAAGTCCAAGCGAAATTCGATTGCACTACCAATCTAGAGCCTCGTGATTTTGTATGGGTTTACTTCCGCATCAATGGAAGCATAGTAAAAACAATTACTGTAAAAGGTGTTGCCGGTGAAAACAGCATAGCAATATTAGATTCCATTAGTGTACCATACGGAAGCAAAGTCACTTTACGCGCAGCCATGGTGTGTGACTCACCGGAAGAAACCATTTCTTTGAGAAAAGGCGAATTGGAAGTTTGCCAAATAGGGAAACCATCTACCCTTTACACATCAATTTATGAAGAAGCCCCAGTGAATTACGAACCATCCATGCAGGTTAAAAACGCGGGAAGCAAGGTTAAAATACTATGGCGGTCGGGACCCAACAATGACAGCAACCTGTTTCGCTTAGAGCGTGCAGATAGCAACGGCGGTTGGAGCACTGCCGGATTTGCAAAAGATGATTGCAATGGGAATTCACTTTGTGATTACATCTTTTTCGATTCGAATCCGCTCCCAACTACCATTGGTTATCGTATAGTTCAAGTAGACCGGATAGGCAAAGAAACCGTTATCAGTGAAGAATCACGACCGGTAGATTGATTCAAGATCATTCCTCAGAATGGTAGTGGTCAAATACGAGCTTAGCTTTTGCATTACCTACCACCTTGATCAATTCTTCCATTTCTGCCTCTCGAACTTTTTTCACGGATTTGAAATGCCTTAATAAATCCATAGCGGTGGTCTCACCAATCCCTTTGATGGTTGCAAGTTCCGAACCGGTGAACTGCTTACTGCGTCTATTTCTGTGATGTGTGATACCGAAACGGTGAACCTCATCTCGAAGCTGCTGGATTATGCGTAGCGTTTCCCCTTTTTTATCGAGGTATACTGGAACCGAATCTCCAGGGAAATAAATTTCCTCCAATTTCTTTGCAATACCAATAACTGCGGTTTTTCCATAAATGCCCAAGGCGTCAAGTGCCTTGACTGCAGCACCAAGCTGCCCCTTACCTCCATCCACAATAATCAATTGTGGCAAGGACCCCCCCTCCTCCAATAGCCTGGAATACCTACGCGTGAGCACCTCCTCCATAGATGCGAAATCATCGGGGCCCGTTACCGTTTTGATATTGAAATGACGGTATTCCGACTTAGCAGCACGGCCATCACGGAAAACACTCATTGCTCCAACTGGAAATGAACCTTGGAAATTGGAATTGTCGAAACACTCTATATGACGTGGCTGCTCTGTTAATCTAAGATCCTTCATCATCTGATTCATCAACCTGTCAACCCTATGCGAAGGATCAAGCTTGTCGTGCTTCAATTCCTGCTCCCGGATGTAATACATCAGGTTTTTCACCGATAAGGAAACCAAATGTTTCTTATCGCCGATCTTTGGAATGGAATACGCTACTCCGGGTATTTCCTCTTGTGGCTCAATGTTGGTGATGATTTCCTTGGATTGCGACGCATAACGTATGCGGATATCGCTGATGGCGATAGACAACAACTCCTCTGCGGATTCGGACAGTTTCTTTTTCAATTCAGCAGTATGGGTTTGTATGATGGAGCCATTGCTGATATGGAGGAAATTCACAAAAGCCGACTTGTCACGGTCAACGATTGTGAACACATCCACATTATGCACCGTGGGACTCACCACCACGGATTTGCTTCTGTATTGTTCCAACAAGGCAATGCGCTCCTTGATGCCATGAGCCTTTTCGAATTCCAAGGCTTGGGCATGTCGCATCATCAACTCCTCCAAGTACGAGATAACGGATTGGATATTGCCTTTCAACACCTCTCGGATTTGCCTGATGGACTCATTGTATTCGTCCTCCCGTTGGAAGCCCTCGCATGGACCCAAGCAATTCCCGATATGATACTCCAAACAAACCCTGAACTTTCCTTTGGATATGTTCTCTTCACTAAGTACCAGATTGCAATTACGCAGTTTGAAAATACCATTCACTAGCTCTATGATGGCGTAAACCATCTTCATATTGGTATAAGGACCGAAATATGCGGATCCGTCGCGCACCAACTTGCGGGTATAGTAAATCCGCGGAAAGCGCTCCTTGCGAATAATGATCCAAGGAAATGTTTTATCATCCTTGAGCAGCACATTGTATTTGGGCTGGTGCTTTTTGATCAAACTATTCTCAAGCAACAGGGCGTCCTCCTCGGTTTCCACCACCATATAACGGATATCGGAAATGTGCCTCACCAGGATTTCGGTTTTCCCACTGTCGTGATGCTCCTTGTTGAAATAACTCGATACCCTTTTTTTCAGGTTCTTGGCCTTGCCTACATAGATGATTGTTCCCTCCTTGTTGAAGAACTGGTAGATGCCCGGATCATCGGGCAGCAGCGAAACAATGGTAGAAACCTGCTCAGGTATTTTGAATGTAGCCACGATGGTTCAGCTTGGGGATTCAAAAACCCTTTTGCGTAAATAATTGTATTTCTTGAAGCATTCAACGGCGGAGTACCATGAGATGGTGAATCCCGCAACTCCATCCAAAAAACCAAGTTTGAAAAGGTAGGCTCTCAAGAATCGTACTGCTGGACTGAAAAACAACTTCACCCAGGAGCCGCCACGGCCCTTTTCAAACAAGTCTTGAGCACCAAGTCTTGCAAACTTATCGGTTTGCCGCTGTAATTCTTCCAAGGAGTTATAACTGAAATGCAAAATATCCCCTTCTATATGGGCTTGGGTTCCGCCTGGCAGCAACTCATATTTGTCGTGCGGATTGATTCCTCCCCAAGCTCCTTTACGACGGTCGAAAAGTCGGATCTTGCGATCGGGATACCAACCACAATTTCGAATCCATTTTCCGCAATAGGAAGTCAATCGGTTCATGGTGTAGCCTTCGAACTTCCTGTTTTTCTTGACTTCCAATATGGACAGTTTCAACTCCTCTGATAGGGCTTCGTCAGCATCCAAGGACAAAACCAGGTCGTTTGTGGTTAAGGCTACCACATCGTTTTTTTGTTGGATGTGACCCGCGAAGGCTTTTGAATGGAACCGCACAATCGGATACTCGTTACAAATGGATCTAGTGCCATCGGTGGAGTTAGAATCGAGCACCACAATCTCATCCACTACTGGCAAAAGGCTTTCTATGCAACGCCGTATGTTACGTTCTTCGTTAAAGGTGATGATTGCTGCCGAAAGCTTCTCCATAGTTCTTGCAAAATAACGGATTCCGACCGATAGGCAAAGGCATTTGTTTCATAGTTGTAACTTCGTGGCATCATGGCGGATGTAAATTCACTTGTTACGAATTTGGCACAAGGCGATCAGCGGGCCTTGGCCAGGAGCATCAGTATAGTTGAGAACGATGCCTCAGAGGCATTTGAGCTACTTGCTTCCCTCTCGCCAATCCAATCGGTGCCCGTAATAGGTATTACAGGACCTCCCGGCGCAGGGAAAAGCACCTTGGTGAATGCCATCATCCACCACCTTTCAAGAATTAAACCCGGCATTCGAATAGCCGTACTGGCGGTAGACCCCACCTCCCCTTTCACCAGTGGATCCTTGTTGGGCGACCGACTCAGGATGTCTGGTCATTTCAATAATCCGAACATTTACATACGTAGTTTGGCGACTCGGGGGCATTTGGGAGGTTTATCCGCACGCACTATTGAGGTGGTTGACATCCTCCGTTCCGCGCCATTTGATTTGATACTGGTTGAAACCGTGGGTGTGGGCCAAAGCGAGGTGGAGATTGCCGCCTTAGCCGATCATACGGTTGTGGTTTTGGTGCCCGAGGCGGGCGATGAAATCCAAACCATCAAATCCGGCATAATGGAGATTGCTGAGCTCTTTGTGGTGAACAAATCTGACCGACAGGGGGCCGATGCCTTGGTGGCCAACCTCAAACTTACGTTGGCCGAAAGAACGGACTTGTCGCAGACAGAAATCCCTGTTCTCAAAACAGCTGCCCAGGAAGGCAAAGGCATACCCGAGCTATGTGAGTTGTTGATGCAAACCCGCACCATTAATTCGGAAAAAAGGAGACGCATTTTGACCAACAAGGCGTTAAGAATCGCACAAGATCTTCTGTTAAGAAAGGTGGATATGCAGGATTTTTCATCTAATCTGGCGGCCGCATCCACTTCAGACCAATTCAATATCTACCGTTTTGTAAACGGTTATTTCCGCTAAAAACCATTCTGTTTACCGTATCGAAAACGTAACCTTCAAGGGTTGCTTTTGCGTATTAGGGCACATGTGATTTTTATCATATCGAATTAAACGGGTTACCTATGCGTTACAAAATACTCTTGATTGAAGACAACAGCCTGGATATCAATTTATTTGATCAGATGCTGTGCCAAACCGGCCTCAAAACAAACTCCTTACAGGTTGCCCGATCGTTGCAAACCGGGTTGGAGATGGCTGCCGTTGGGAAGCCTGATATCGTGTTTCTGGACTTGAACTTAGGTGATAGTACCGGACTCGACACATTCCGCACTCTTCGAAGTGTTTCAGAAAACGCACCAGTGGTAATTCTGACAGGATTGGAGGACGAAAAGCTCGCTTTGGAAGCCCTTCATGAGGGTGCACAAGACTACCTCATCAAGAAAAACCTAACGCCGGAGTTGATTGCCCGTTCGCTCACCTATTCGGTGGAACGCAAAAAAGCCGAAAATGAGTTACTAATCACCAAACTTCGCCAAGAAGCTCTTATTGAGAATACCAAAGACGGCATTTGGGCTGTGGACATGGATTTGGAACTGATTAGCGTTAATCGGTCTTTTTGTGAAGCCATTCGATCGATGTGTGGCCGTGTGCCTCAGGTTGGTGACTTGGTAACCGATTTCATCTCAGCCGAGTATTTGGATTTCTTCCTGCAAACATTCCAACGCGCCGCTTCTGGAGAGCGCTTCAGCGCAGAAACAGATATCGTAATACCTCCCGGTGAACACCACTATTTGGAAATCTCCGTGAATCCAATCGTGAACCATTTGGGAGAAACTGCGGGCGTTTCATTTTTTGCACGCAATATCAACCAACGTAAGTTGTCTGAACTCAAAATCAAGAGTTCCGAAGAGGCCTACAAACTACTCCTAGAGACCATCAACGACGGCGTGATGTTCATCGACAATGACAACATCATCAGATTTGCGAACCGCAAATTCACCGAGATCACCGGATACAAGGATGAAGAGTTGAATGGCAACGATTTCACCTCATTATTATCTGAAACGGATTCCTTGCACAGGGCCAATATCGTACGATCGATACTGACCAATGAGGATGCACGCGAGATCAGTATTGTAAACAAGCAGGGTGCTCCTGTTTGGTTCAGTGTGAAGGGAACTCCTTTAATGGATGATACGGGACGAATCGGCGGAGCCTTGCTCACCCACACCGAAATCACCCATCGGAAACAGGCTGAAAAAGCCATTCGCGAAAAGGAGCAAGATTATAGCAACTTGCTGGAAACAATGAACGAGGGTCTGATTTACCTCGACCGCACTGGGATATTGAAATTCGCTAATAAGAAGTTTGAATCGTTAACAGGATTCGAAGTTTCCGAATTGCTCGGCAACAAATTACCATCGCAGATATTTCCAGAGACCTTGTTCGGATTGCTTTCTGATGAATTTGGAAACGGAGCTCCCGGTGGAAACTTCCAATATGAACTTCAAATAACCAACCAGGCAGGAGAAAAAGTATGGTGCCTGGTTAGCTGTTCCGTAATCCGCAATGGACAAGAGGAATTCTACGGAATGCTGGTAACTTACAATAACATCAGCGACCGCAAAAAAGCGGAGGAACGTTTCCAAACCGCACAGCGCGAATTGAACACTTTTATTTACCGAACATCGCACGATTTGAAAGGCCCGCTTTCCTCTATTTTGGGTTTGATTCATATTTTGGAAAAAGAAGCTGAAGGATCACCCTGTGTGAAAATGATCCGATCATCGGCTGAGAAATTGGATCGCATGCTTAACGAGATGCTGAATGTAGTACGCATCAAACGCGAGAAACTTTTGCCTGAACCAATAGATTTCCGTGCCGCCATATCGCTTGCCATACAAGGATTGAACCGCGACGATAATTTTTATTCGGTTAGGAGGTTGTTCGATGTGGAAAACAGAAGGGAAATGCGAACCGACAAGAAACTGTTGGTGTTGATTCTTCAAAACCTCATTGACAACTCCGTTAAATACCATGACCCTTCCAAAGACTCCATAGTCAACATCACCGTGAAAGACCATATGCATGGTGTGCAGATCAAGGTAGAAGACAATGGCATTGGATTCGAAGATGCAGCCAGGGAAAACATCTTCAACATGTTCAACAAAGGCAACTACCGATCCGAAGGCAACGGGCTTGGTTTGTATGTTGTAAAAAATGCCGTTGACCGCCTTGGAGGATTTATTGAAATGAGTTGCAACAAAGGAGAAAACACGGTCTTTACTATTTTCCTTCCCGATTTGTATTCGACCAACCAATGGGTAGAGTCAACAACGGCTACCGTATTGGCAGGAAACGAAGAAGCCTGAAAGCCTTATTGAGATTCAGCATTAAAAACAACCATGAATCATGTTCATGGCTCGCCAATAATCCGAGAAAATTCAGTTTAACTGTATTTCTTTTTGATATTACATCGTCCGATTCCTTTTTCACATCGGGCAATGTCCTCGTCTGAAAAAGATTCCAGTAAGGCCTTACGGAAATGTTCTATGGCCTCTTCATAACGGCCCTGGCTTTCCATCAACAAAGCGAAACGCTCATAAACAAGATCCTTGCGGATGCCTTTTACTTCGCGTGCTTGGTTGAGTACGGCATTCATTTCGGCGAAACGCTCTAGACGGAACAAGGCATCCGCGTAAGCGATATAGGCAAGTGCCATTGTTGGCGATGCGTCAACGGCTTTTTTGAAACAATCAGCGGCGTATTCGGCATCATCCAGATGGGTCATCAATATCTTTCCCAACTCCATCCAAGCCTTGGCATGCTTTGGATTGGCATGCGTGATACGAGTCAACAAAGTAGAAGCCCCCGACAAATCGCCGGAACGCAACAACTCCACCGCGTTTTGAAACTGCCGGTCCGAATCGCCTGCCCTATCGTTTATGGGAAACATCTATATTTTTTGTGTTGATAACCTACTTTTTATTAACTATGAAAACCGCTAACACTTGACAATTAATACGTTCTGCGGTAGGCTCAAGTTACCTTTTTACTAGTCCTGCGTTCGATTTCTTTACGCGAACATACCTATTCAATGGGTGAACGAACAAAAATAGTCCACTGAAAAACACAAAGAAGGTAACGCCAGCTTGTGTTTCCAAAGTGTCTTCCGACAACATGGATAGCAAAGCCGTGGCCAAAAACGCCAAATACAAATGGTCTCGAATCTTGGCTGCATATGGAATGGGCCAAATCAGCATCGTCAAGAAGAGTAGTATTCCTAAAATTCCAAAAGCAGCCGCAATCGAAATGTATTGGTTGTGTGCCCGAAGCCGCCATTCCATGGATAGCTTAGACCCGTTTTGTTCGTATTGCTTGTCAAAAGCCTGCTGCAAATCGCCAGTACCAACACCGGTAAAGGGAGCGGAAGCGATGATGGTTAGCCCTGTTTGCCAGTACTCCAAGCGCTGGGTGAGCGAATGGCCGGTGGGATCCCCGCTCATTTGGTAATTTCTATATTCCCAAACTGCCTGATGTAACCTGGATGTGAGTCCGGAATTCCTCAAATAAAAATCGTTGGCGATACCTGATTCGATAGCTATGATCTCTTGATTGGTTAGAGATACCATCGCAGCAGAATCCTTTTGAAGACCCTTGGAAGTAAGAAACCTTATCAAGGTCATGCGCAGTTCATTGTTCTTACGATCACGGCCGTCATAGGAAATCTCACTTCTCTTATTCCATTGCTGGCGCAGCTCCTCTTCGCAAACATTCTTCCAAACATAGTAGCCATTCTCTAGCTGGGTGCTGCCATAATCCGTTACCAGCAACCGCCCCGATTGCGTTTTTTCAGGTTGACCGGATTGCTTTAACTCATCCTTCAAAGCAAAGGCATCGTTAACCAAATAAAACATCCTAGCAATTGCAAACAGACAAACCACGAGCACTACCATGGATCCAATACGCACCAATAGCATTCGCCCACGGAAAGCAATAACCGACAAGTAAATGGCCAGGAATATGGCCAAAATGAGCATGGCCGTAAGGCTTTGCAGCAACAATACAAAAAACATGAACCATGCGATAGCCAACAACCAAATCAATGATTCCCAAGAAGGGCCTTTCCTATTGATAAACCAAACACCTATGAATACCGAAACGCACCCGAGCAGAGAGAGTCGGATGTGTGAAATGAAAATACTGATGTCACGGATGTCGCGAACATCATGCGGGATCACACCAAGGTATACGAGATAACCAATAACGGTTGAAATGAACACCCCCACTCCAACTGCCCTCAGGACCCATTCAAACCTTACCATAGGTAACAATGGAGAGGTGGCCATTAACAAGGGCAACAAAAGAAGAGGCAGCTTGATCCGTACATCTCGCATGCCTGAATCCATGTCATTGGTCCATAGCAAACCCAAGACGTGCAATAGGTAAACGGCAAAAAACAGCAAGGTAATGGGAGAGGTGAAGAAGCGTTTGAGCTTGTCAAGAAAATTGCCTCCTATAACCCATGATCCTGCGATCATGAACTGGGCAATACTCATGGTGAAGTTGGAGAGTGGCAATGAGAGCGCCAACAGCACCAAACCGAAATAGTATAGGTCGCGCGACAGGCGTTCTTGTGTCAGTCCAAAGATCATGAATCCCATAACGCGCCTTTCGTCAAAAGGTTACTCATTTCTTATTGTTGAGGTCTGGACCTTTGGACATGATCTGATCAAAAACAGACTTGTTTCGTAGCGCCTCGATAGCTTTTCGGATATCAGGATCAAACGAAAATGCCGCTTCTATACGACCTTTTTGGTAGTAGTAACGGCTAGCTATCTCATCCTGAAGCAGCTCCTTGATTTCCTCTTTGTTTCGCTCCAAATCCTCCAGTTTGTCATGCATCATGGCTTTCTTCAAAGCATCCAACTGGTCTTTGAGTCCATCGTAGTAATCCTCCTTTTTAGCCGACTCCTTCAAGTCCTCCAAGGCCTTTTCGCTTTTGGTCACATAATCATATTCCTTATCCGACAACCAGGTTGTGAAATCCTTGTAATCCGCTTCGCTGATTCGGAAATCCTTGGCAGGAGCGATTTGAGCATTCTTGGCGCGGTATAAAGTTTTTAGTTAGTTTCATTTATTCTATTTATAAATTCCTGAAGTTCTTGTTCTGTTACATTTAGTTTCATTCTTAACCCACCTTCAAACTGACCTACTATATGCCCATCTTTTATAAC
>JALRAP010000052.1 GCA_023262505.1 Bacteroidia bacterium | reverse complement strand
GTGGCCATGCCAGTTCGGGTTGGAGCATTTTCCGAAAACCTCCAAATTCTTTTGTTCATCCCACTCGGGTCGATACACTTTGTGTGCGGCGTTGAAACGCTCGCGACGGGTAATTAAAATCATCAGTTTAAAAGTTGGTTAACTTTGGAGCAATACAAACGGGTCGCAAAGGTAGCAAATAGGACCCACAGGGAAACCTGACCATTGACACCCTTTTTATTGAATTATATGACTGATATTCTGATAGTTGCAGCAACCACCAAAGAGGTCGAATTCTTACTCAAAGGCAAACAATCGCCTTCGGTCGGAAAAACCCTACCATTGAAAGGTTTATCTCATGCCATCCGATATGATTTATTGATAACGGGCCCAGGCATCCATCAAACCACTTGGAACATGGCCAAAGCCTTAACGGCCAAGTCATATGATTTGGCAATAAACATGGGAATCGCTGGTTCATCCGATGCAGGCATCAAGCCCGTGCGTGTTGTGCAGGTGTCATCGGATTGCTTTGCAGATTGGGGCGCTGAGGATTCGGATGGTAAAATATTGGACGGCTTTCAAATCGGACTTGCCCGCCCAAATGAAAAGCCTTTCAAAAACGGCAAACTACTAGCTAGCTTCAAGAAAAAACTGTTGTGTATCGCTGCAATACCTTCCTCCAACGGCTTCACCGTGAACACCACAACAGGCACCGAACGTAGGAAAAGAATGCTCATTGACCGTTACGGGGAAGGAATCGAGTCGATGGAGGGTGCTGCGTTTTTTTACGCTTGCGCAATGACTAAAACTCCAAGCCTTCAAATACGTTCCATATCAAACATGACGGGAAAGCGTGATCGCAAGTCATGGAAAATCAAAGAAGCCATCGATGCATTAGACGGGTTTGTGGGCTTATTGATTATGGAATTGGAGAGCAAAGTCAAAAAATGAAGAAGCCTGAAATACAAGCACAACCTCCCTACCCCATCCGCAAGTTGTTGGATCAGGGTGAGTGCGATGTGCTCGATTTCAAACGAGAAGTAAGCAGTGAGCATAAGATTGCCAAGACCATGGTTTCATTTGCCAACCATCTCGGCGGCAAATTATTGGTTGGCGTGAACGACAACGGCACCATCAGCGGCATCTCGCCTACCGAGGAGAAATTCATGCTCGAAAAAGCCGCAGGATTTTGCTGTAAGCCATCTCTTGAGGTGGAAATACACGAGTGGCAAGTAGGCAAGAAAACCATTCTGGAGGTCGACATCCCAAAAGGAAACCAAAAGCCATATTATGCCTTGGGCGAAGACGGCAAATGGTGGGCCTATATTCGAGTAGGCGATCAATCCTTATTGGCAAGCAAGGTGGTTTTGGATGTGTTGAAACGGGAGGGCAACGATGAGAACACCCTCATTGAATACACTTCCATGGAGCGTGAATTGCTACACTACCTGGAGAAACATGGCCGCATCAACCTGGCGCAATACTGCAAGCTGCTCAATATTTCACGTCGCAGGGCCACCCGAATCATGGTGAACCTCATCCGTGTAGGCGTAATCCGGGCACACAATACGGAGAAAACCGAGTTTTACACCTTGAGCTGACTATGAGCAAAATCACATTTATTGGTTGGAAAGCCGTGTAAATTCGCAAAATCCATTGATATGGAAGAAAAAACACCTCATGCCATAATTCTTCGACGGGTTTCAATGCTCGAAATTCAAGAGCTGCAAAATTTATCCAAAAAAACTTTTGCGGAAACTTTCGCTTCTGACAACTCCGAGGAGAATATGGCTAAATATCTGGAGGAAGCATTTTCGATTGATAAATTAAGCCAAGAGGTCGAAGACTCTAACTCGTTATTTTACTTCGCTGTTGTAAATTCAATACCGGTTGGCTATCTTAAAATTAATAAGGGTTTAGTCCAGTCAGGACCAATAGGAAAAAAGTCGATTGAAATTGAGAGGATTTATGTGTTGCGCGAATACCACGGAAAGTATGTTGGCAAAACATTATGTGATAAAGCCATCGACTTGTCGAAAAAAGAAGGAGCAGAATTTGTTTGGTTAGGAGTATGGGAACGGAACCTTAGGGCTATAAGATTTTATGAGAAAAATGGATTCTCCGCTTTCGATAAGCATATTTTCAAATTGGGCGATGAAGATCAAACAGACATCTTGATGAAAAGAATTTTGGATTAACTTAGAAATTAATTTAATGAATAAAAGAACATGTCCGACAACTCAAAAATTTTATTAGCCTTACTTGC
This sequence comes from Bacteroidia bacterium, assembly GCA_023262505.1. Classification (GTDB taxonomy): domain Bacteria; phylum Bacteroidota; class Bacteroidia; order AKYH767-A; family OLB10; genus JALRAP01. The sequence continues at coordinate 14,354 of JALRAP010000052.1, read as the reverse complement.
AGGCGCTGCTGCGGGATTGGTTGCAGGCATCTTGTTGGCGCCTGAAAAAGGCTCAGAAACGAGAGAGAAAATAAAAGACACTTTGAAGAAAACCGTTGACGAAGTGTTGGAGAAAATTGAGAAGGGACTTGATAACGCGGCTCACGATAATAAATAAAATCACAGTGGAAGAACTCAAGAAAAGTGCAACAGAGGCCATCAACGACCTCAAAACATACGCTGAGAAAACGGCTGAATTGTACAAGTTGCAAGCCGCCGAAAAAGGTTCGCAGATGGGCGCATCCATGATTGTTTACATCATCATTGGATCCTTCGCCGGATTATCCGTGATTTTCCTAAGTCTTTTCTTTGCATTATGGATGAACGAAAAACTGAATAGTCCTTATTTCGGCTTCCTATGTGTTGCAGGAGGGTACCTGCTCGTAACATTCATTTTTTGGACAGGCCGAAACGGATGGCTCAAAAACATGTTCACTGACCGAATCATCCAATCCATATTCAACCAAGAATCATGAAGCGCCGCATCAATAACATATATGAGCTGCACACCGAGATTGTGCGCGCCGAAGCCGCTCAACGCGATGCGGAACGGAAAATGAAAGAAAGCCTGTCGCGTGTTGGAGATGAATTACAACCAGGGAAAATACTGAGGAGCGCAGCAGGCTCCATCCTGAAAGGCAGCGATGGAAAGAATACCGCAATAGGATCGGTATTGGAAACGGTATTGAGCGCGGCCGTTTCGGGACTGTTGTTCAAGAATGCCGGACCGGTAGTGAAGACAGTTGGTTCCGCTTTGGGTTCAGCCGTAGCAAACCAAGTTTTCGGCGAAGAAGGAGCCAAAGTGGTGGAACGTGTGAAAGGCCTTTTTTCCAAGATAAAAGCCAAAACCAGATCAAAGCCGAAAGGAGATGGCTTCGACGAGTCAAGCAACTACGAATCAGACGAAACTAGCGGATCGTAAATCGTGCTGCACGCTGTCTTCCTGCCACATCCGTTATCCGAACCACATATAATCCTGCATTGCTGAGACTCAAATCAAGATCGATGGAGTCAGTTACCAAGTGAGCGGATTGATGCACCACTTTTCCGATGGCATCAAAAACCTCCACTTGAATAGCTCCTTGTTGTTTGATTTGTAAAACCACTGGTTCGTTTGCACTGGCAGGGTTTGGAATGATAGTGATGCCGGATACGGTACCTATTTCAGGAACAGAAACGCAAGCGTCAACCAGTACGGTTACACTAGCTGAATCCACACAACCCAGCGAATCGCCATAAATGTAGGTCACGGAGTAGGTGCCCAATCCAGCCACAGCTGGGTCAAAACTGCTTCCATTCACGCCCGCTCCACTGTATAATCCACCAGCTGGAGAGCCACTCAAAGTGAACGGAGGATTGTATACACATACTTGGGCAGGTAAACCAGAGAGTGCAACATTGGGAAGCGGGCTTACCGTAACACTTGATACACCTGAATTGGCACAACCCGTATTGGGGTCAGTGTAGGTGTAAGTCACGTTGTGGACGCCAATGCCAGCCACTTGGGGATTAAATGTTGAACCAGCCACACCAGGGCCAGAGAATGTACCTCCTTGAGGCAACCCAATCATACCAATGGTTGGAAAGCCATCACACACTTGACTAGGGAAAATGGAGAAATTGATGGTAGGTGGTGTGATGAAATCGACGTAAACAGAATCAGATGTTGCTGAACAGAATTGAGAGTTCACAACTGTAACGTAATAATAACCTGGCGAGGTAGCATTGTAAACCGAAGAATTGGCGCTGGCAATGGCAGAACCATTGGTGTACCATTGGTATTGGAAACCTACCCCCTCCAAGGCTTTGATGTCATAATTGTTTCCGCAAGCGGTGATGGTGTCATCAAGTGTGATAAATGCAACTGGCAGACAGCTGGCATCTACAATTTTATAAACGCCTGTAGAGTTCCTGCCGATATACATCTCACCATAACGATCAAGACCGAAAGTGGTATAGGCGAACGTGGAGAATGTACCATACGTGTTCACGTTGAAACCACCTGTGCCATTGGCTTCAAGTGACTGAATGGTGCCCGTACAATAGTCAGTGAAGAAGTACTTCCCAAACCAATTGGCATATTGTGCACCACGATAAACGTAGCCACCGGTAATGGAACAAGGCCCGCCGGTATGGGACATCACATGCACGGGGAAATCATAGTTGGAAGCTGGTTGGCAACCAGTACTATTGTAGGTAACATTACCCTCATAGCAGCGCCAACCGTAGTTGTTACCTCCGGGGTCTCCGGCTGGTTGGAAATCGATTTCCTCCCAGAGGTTCTGTCCTACATCGGCAATCCAAAAATCACCTGTTATTTTATCAAACGAAGTTCTCCAAGGATTTCGCACGCCATAGGCCCAGATACGCTGGTCTGTGTTGGGAACACCGAAGAAAGGGTTCGATTGCGGAGTGGCATAGCCGGTAGGGGTATTCACATCAATACGAAGGATTTTTCCAAGGGGAACTTGAAGGTTCTGTGAGCGATTGCCTGGATCGCCAGCCGAGCCACCATCACCAAAACCAATGTACAAGTAACCATCTGGACCGAATTGCATGGATCCACCGTTATGGTTGGAGTAAGGCTGGGACACAGTGAACAGGATCTCCTCGCTGGTGGCACTGCAGCTGTCGGGGTTGGTAGCGGATGTTGTATAACGAGCAATAACCGAAGTACCTTGGAGGTTGGTGTAATTGACATAGAAACGGCGGTCTGTGGCATAGTTTGGGCTGAAAGCCAATCCCAAAAGCCCCTGCTCGTTACCGGTTGAACCGACCTTGGATTGAATGTTCAAAAAGGGGGCCGTATTCAAAACGCCTTGCAAATTGGCAATGCGTATGCGCCCCACCTGCTCAACTATGAAAATGCGGTCGTCGCCACAATTTTGGATATCAGTGACACGACTGACGCCTGGCACGAATGAGACCACCGACATTTGGGCAGTGGAACTGTAGGCCAACAGGCAAACTGCAGAGGCAGCAAAGAGAAGTTTTCGGATGAGCATGTTTTTTGTCTTTGTTTCGACCAAAAATAAGCAACACATCCTAAAGAAAGGTCGTCATGTTGGCAAATTGCCTCCTATTAATTTCCTCCCTATTTCCTGACCACCTTGCGTTGTAAGACAAGCCCCTCAGAGACCAGTTCCAAGTTATACAATCCGGAAGGCAGATCAGAGAGGTCCAGTTGCATCTGTCGTCCTTTAAATGTCCCTTTTGCGACACGCCTTCCGGTATTGTCAATCAACTTGAAGCCGACCGATGTGCTAGGATTCCAATTCGATTCAAGTATCTCTAGTAGCAACATATCACCAGCTGGGTTGGGGAAAACACGCCAAGGAATATCTGCTGTCTCGGAGACGCTGCTAGGAGTACACGACTTCTGGGCATCAAACAACACCTGCAAGGAATCGATGGGCTCGATGCCAAACCCACCAGGGGTTTTTACGGTCACTTTGAAGGAAGGATTGCCATATGGATCGGCGGGCTGTGATACTTTCAGGAAAGCAAAGAGAGAAGACGTCCCAGCTCCATTGTTGGCACACCTCGTATCGGCGCCTGGCACTTTGGCGCCCTGCAAGGCAGCCATCAGCTTGCAAGCCAAATCACCCTGGGCATTCAGGAAACGGGCCTCAATGGAATCCAGAATGGCTTGCCCGAGCAAAATGTTACCTTGTATACAGTAGTTGGGGCCTGTAATATGGTTTTTGTAGTTGAGGCATGACGCACCCGTATAACCAGCAGTTTGAGGAGATCCGTTTATTAGAGCAGCAATCCCGTACTGACGATTTTGAGGCGTATTCTGAACATCGTTTGCCGTTAGCCAGGTGATGATTTGCAGTGGGTTGTCCCCGGCAAGCATACGCGTACGGGCATTGTTCTGATTGGTGGCGTTGTAACTGGCTTGGGTATTGATGGCCCCTACCCCGGGTATCAAATCGCCGAGAAAGTCTGTGGCGTAGTTTGGAAAGAAAAGGATAAGATCTACACACGAAGCCCCTGCGCTGCCCACCTCACCGGTAACAGAGTCAACTGCCACAATGGAAAAGGTATCTTGGCCGGATGCATGCAAGATGGAAAAGGAAAACACAAGAGTTAGAAATAGATTTCTCATGATGGTTAGGTTGTAAGGCAAATATAGGAATCAACATGAACACGGATTAGGTTGATCGGACGGATTTACACGTATTAAATTTTATTATTTAATTTGAACCATCAAAACTCAAAACATATGCAAACAAACATCACCATCATCGCACTTGCCGCACTCGTTCCATTAGTCATAGGTTTCATTTGGTACCACCCAAAAGTGTTTGGAAACACCTGGATGAAAGTGGCACAGGTGACCGAAGAGTCGATGAAAAGCTCCAACATGGCCTTGATTTTCGGATTGACTTACCTGTTCAGTTTCTTCCTGTCGTTCTCGTTGCAATCTTTGACCATCCATCAACTCAGTTTGTGGGGCATTGTAGCCGGACAGCCCGATTACATGAACCCAAGCTCAGAAGCCGGCCAAATGGTTGCTGCATTTTTGAGCAAATACGGAAACGAATTCAGAACCTTCAAACATGGAGCCTTGCATGGTGTTATTTCTGCTATCACCATTGCGTTGCCGATTTTAGGAATCAACGCATTGTTTGAAAGAAAGTCTCGCAAATATATTTTCATCCACTTGGGGTACTGGGTTATCACCCTAGGCATTATGGGCGGAATCATTTGCGCTTACGCGTGAATCGGGTTAATTCATCGCATTGGCTTCGATGCGCTTCGCTTACTCAGCCAGCGTTTGAAATCAAACTAAAACTGGTGGTGTCTGCAATTAAGAAGTGATCTTTAGGGGATTTGATTTAGAATCACAAAATAATCAACCTTATCGGTGTCCTTGCCAATATAATCGCAAGCCGCGTTCGCCCTCCCACAATAACAAGTCGAAATAAAACACCCCCGACTTAACCACTTTGGTTTTGGTGCTACACTTAGCTTTTTGCAGCACGGTATTACGACCATTTACCAACGCACTCGGAACAACAAAGGGAACCATACTTTGCGTGATAAATTCATCGATACCAGTAAACACAAAAGCAGAATCCTTTTGAATATGTCCTAGATAATTCCCATCCCATACAACAGAGTCAAGGTCATACCCGGTTTTATTGTAAATGTGGATTTTGATTTTTTGACCATGAGCATCAAATGAAAAAACACATGAGCAAATGGCCAGCAAACATATTTTGAAGCAAGTTGAAACCATCTTTGAAATCAAAAGATTTTTAAAATTGCAAATCATCCCACGTAGCAGAGCTGCGCACACTACGTGGTTCAATCGTAAATTACTTTATTTTTCCGCCCAACTCTTTACCTACCACAAACCGTACCACCTTTTTAGCTGGAACCTTGATTTCCTTGTTGGTGTTGATATTGCGGGCGGTGCGGGCTGCCCGCTTCACTACATGGAAAGTGCCGAAATCCTTGAGCATGATCTTCTCCCCTTTTTTCAGCGTACGGATGGAAATGCTCAAGAATGCGTCCAAGGCTTTAAGTGAATCGGTCTTGGACAAGCCGCTTTCCTTGGAAATGGCATCGATGAGTTTGAGTTTGTTCATTTATAATAAAGTGACAAGTTGCAAGTGACGAGTGACAAGTGACAAGTGGAAGGCGGAAGGCGGAAGCGGGAGCGGAAAGCGGGAGCGTTCCCTTTCCAATCAATCAGAACACGGATAAGGCGGATTTGCGCGGATTAAAATTTAGTCGAGAAACAAATCCATGTTAATCCGCTAAATCCTTAAAATCAGCGTTCCCTACTTGCAGTGCATCAATTCTTAACAAACGTCAAATAATCCGTTCCTCCGTTGCCACCACTCACATCAATCAACTCAATCTTGGTTTCGGTTTGTGAAATGAAATCCCAATTGTCATTCAAATCCTGGAAATTATTGGTGACATTGAAATTCAAATTAAAATCAAGGTCGCTCAGATTGTCATCGTCGCTGTTGCTGTCGGTGATGCTCCATGTCCCGTTATAGCTGTTAGTGCCGTTGGTGGCCGTTACAGACCCGGATGTTCCGAAATCGAAATTGTAACCGGTGAAGTTGCCTGTCTCATCAGTGCCTGAGTCGATAAACTTGGAGATACGCCACTTACCATCCTCGATATTGGAGCGAATTTGTCCCTCCAAGGTAGAGGTGTCGTCCTTTTTGCAAGAGGAAACACATACAACTGAAAACACAAAAAACAAAAATGTAAAATGACTACTGTACTTTCTCATGTTAAGTCGGATTAATACTTTAACGGTTCTTTTTTTCCTTTTTAGAATTGACTTCGCTTTTGTTTTCTTTTTTCTTGTTCATGACCATGGCCACTATTATACCAACCGCCCCTCCAACTGTTCCGCCTAAATTGGCGATGCCACTCAAACGCAAAAGGTATTCAGCCAGCACACCTACCACGATGGCCAATAAAATGATCAACACAAGCTGCTTGACAGTCATTTCTCGTTCAATATTCCAATAAGCTGCGCATGGCAACGCGCACCTTATCGGTATTGGGAATCATGGTATGCTCCAACGTAGCATTCAGCGGTATGGCTGGAAGATCTTCAGAACCTACTACGCGGACCGGAGCATCCAACGACTCAAAACACTTTTCTGCAATGTGTCCTGCCAAGGCCTGTGCAAAAGAATTATTGACCGGCTCTTCCGTAACCACCAAGCAACGACTGTTCTTTTTAACAGAAGCCAATATGGTGGCCTCATCTATCGGATGCAACGTCCTTAAATCAACTACCTCTATCCTACCTGGAAAATCAGCGGCAGCGTTCTTAGCCCAATATACACCCATACCGTAGGTAATGACAGTCAAGGTTGATTCGTTCGAATCTGTGTTGGATGTGGTCACATAATGCGCCTTGCCGAACGGAATAACATAGTGCTCATCAGGCTCGATGGTCTTGGCATCTTCGGTCCCTTTGATCTTGGACCAATACAATCCCTTGTGCTCGAAAATAACAACAGGATTGGGATCGTAGTAGGCCGACTTAATGAGTCCTTTCAAATCGGCTCCTGTAGATGGATAGGCGATTTTGACTCCTCGGATATTGGCAACCACGCTCTCAACACTCGAAGAATGATAAGGCCCACCGCTGCCATAGGCACCAATGGGTACGCGGATGATGCAACTCACCGGCCATTTGCCGTTCGACAAATAACAAGACCGACTAACCTCGGTGAACAACTGGTTCAAACCAGGCCATATGTAATCGGCGAACTGCACTTCTACGATGGGCTTACAGCCTGCGGCCGACATACCCACGGTGCTTCCTATGATGAAAGCCTCTTGAATAGGTGTATTGAAAACACGGTCGTCGCCGAACTTCTGAGCTAACGTTGCCGCTTCGCGGAATACGCCACCCAATCGCCGACCAACATCTTGTCCGTATAAGAGACATTCTGGATGCTTGGCCATTAACTCCTGAACAGCAAATAATGCACAATCAACCATCACGGTCTTTTCTTTTCCTGATGGCTCGCGTTCTCCTTTTTCTTCGGTGATTGGAGTAGGAGCAAAAGCATGTGTGAATAAATCCTGTGGACGAGGGTCCTCAGAGGCACGCGATTTTTCAAAATGCTCGAGAACGAGCGCTTCGCAATCGGCCTCCAAGCGCGATATCTTCTCCTCTGAAATCCCCCGAGTCATCAACGCTGAACGAAGCTTGGGATAAGGATCACGTTCGGATTGCTTTTCCAAATCATCGCGATACCATTCTTTTCTTACTCCGGACGTATGGTGATTCAAAAGTGGGACTTTGGCATGTATCATGAAAGGGCCCTCTCCGTTTCGTACGGCTTCAAAAACCTCTTGAACGGTTTCATAACACGTTTCGAAATCGGTACCGTCGATGGTGCGCACTTGCAAACCGTGGAAGCCTTTGGCATAACCTGTCGCATCCATGGCTCGTATTTCGGAGGCATGAGCAGAGATATCCCACTCGTTATCCTGTACCAAATAGACAATCGGCAATTTCTTCAGAACCGCCATTTGAAAAGCTTCAGCTACCTCACCTTCAGTGATGGATGCATCACCCAAGGAGCAAACCACCAATGGCTTGTCGCCTACAGGATGATTGCTTAGTTTTTGAGAATCCAAATATTTCAATCCCATGGCTACTCCAGTAGAAGGAATGGCTTGCATACCGGTTGCCGAGGATTGCATGGGGATCTTAGGCATATCATCCCTACGCAAGCTTGGGTGGCTATAATACAAACGACCTCCGCTGAATGGATCATCACGCTTGGCCATCAATTGCAGCATAAGCTCGTAAGGCTCCATGCCGATGGCCAACAATGTGCTGTCGTCGCGATAATATGCCGAAAGAAAATCCTTAGCAGTCAGTTGCAGTCCAACTGCAATCTGTATGGCCTCATGCCCTTTGGATGTGGCATGCACATATTTGGATGTGAAGGAAGCGTTGGCTTCGTAAATGGTTGACATGGCCCTGGCCGTGGCCATAATACCAAATGCACGCACAAAAACCTCATTGGAAACACCTGTCGCAGAGTATGTTGAAGCCGTCTTTTCCATCACATTGCAAAGGTAGTAATTTCAAAGCTCAGGCTTATCCACCTTAAGCATATCGTAGCCATTCAAAACCAAGGTTCTACTGTGAATATTCTTCCAACCCATTAACCCGTAGGAAGTCTCCATGAACATCTGCTGGGAATCCACGAAATCGGATTGATCAATGGTTAAATCAACTTGACGAAACCGGTTGGGTAAGGCTCCGCTAGCTTCTGTGAATGTGTACTCAACTCTGATCTTATCTCCAACTGCACGGGAATGGTGCTCAGCTATGGCGTAGAAATCCAAAAACTTGCTTTGGTGAAAATTCATATTGACAACCATCATGGTTGCAAGTCCCGGGAAAGAAACACCAACCAAGGCAAACATAAAAAGGTGCCGATACATCTGAATGCCCTTGTTAAACCAAAATGATCGGAAGGAAACCACTAGAAAAATCATGATTGCAATAGGGAGCAATACATCGGAAAACTCAATGGCAACTGTTGAGATGCAATAAAGGATGATTGGCAGGAAAACGAAAAAACCCGCTATGATCATATTGAAGCTCCAATGCCAAGAATCGTATCGGTAGTTACGTTGTATCTTCTCTGGTAGTTCATACTTAAGATCCGTAGATCGGGCAATAACCAAATCACGATCATAAGCAAAGTTGTTTTCCTTGTTCAAGGGATCCAGGTTGAGTAGCAAACATAGGTGTGCGTATACATCGGGCAACTCTTTGCTGAAACTATCCGCATCCTCATAAAAATGCTCTACGCAAACGGCGAAAAATTCTTCCGGATTTGTTCCAGCATAATCACGCAAGTAATTTCCTTCGCCTTTGCGCACTTTTTGGAATTCATCAAAGGCCACTCCGAACCATGAGTCGAAATAATCAGCTACGCGCCTATCGGCACCTTTTCCATATTTCAACTCCAATCGTAGAGCGTGCGCCATCTCATGTAAGCCTAAATTGATACGATCATTTTCGATCGAATCGCCTTGAACAAAATCAGCCCACGAAAAAAACAACACTCCTTTGGTGCTGGCGCCGCCTTTCAATTCACGCTTGTGAAAAGGGGAATAAAAAGCAGTAGGGAAAATACGAATCGTATGATAGCGAGGTAGGTAATAACGGTCCAAGCCGAAAGTCAATCGCACTGCTGTGGCAGAAATCGCAACCACCATTTCGCCAGTTACCACAAAATCCTTTGAACCTAAAAATCGTTTTTGGCTGGCGAAACGAACGCAGCGCTCCAGCATTTTCTGTTTCCCAACATCATCAAGCGAGTTGTAAAACGAATACTTATCTAAAAAAACACTGAATTTGGCATGTAAATCCTCTTGCCCCAAACCAGGATACAACAAAGGCCTATTAACCACATAATTTCGGAATTTGTAAATCAACCGAAATAAAATCACCAAAACCGCCAAGCCAAGCAACAAATCGGTCGAACTTGGGAAAAACGTTGGCATGTGAACGACTAGGAGCATTGGCTATCTTGCCCCTGCCTTGAACTTAGCAATGGCATCTCGTGTAAACTGCGACAGCACCAGTGTGCCGCTGATTTCTGCACGCGCCATCAACAACGACTCCCAATCGCCTGTGCCTTCCCAGAGGACTTCCTTCAAGTGCTTCATTGCTTCAGGACTGGATGCAGACAAGGTACTGGCGAGCTTAGAAACAGCACCATCCAAATCTCCAACGGTTTCATGGATGTCAGCATACATTCCCACCTGCTTCGCCCAAGAAGCGCTTCTCCATTCAGTGGCGTTTATTGCCATGGATGCGAAAGCCGACTTACCGACCTTACGCTCAACAGCGGGACCAACCACAAATGGCCCAATGCCTACTGCGAGCTCTGATAACTTGACATCGGCTAATGCATGAGCCAAGGTATAATCTGCTGCACAGGCAATGCCAACTCCACCTCCTACAGCCTTGCCCTGTACCCGGGCTATCACAAACTTTGGGGCTTTTCGGATGGCGTTTATGACCAATGCAAATCCGGAGAAAAAATTCCTACCCTCATCGAACGATGACACAGCAACCAATTCATCAAAGGATGCACCTGCACAAAATGATTTTTCACCGTCGCTACGCAACACAATGACCTTGGCTTGGTCATCCGCACCCGCCTGCTCAATTGCAGAGGCCATCGACCTCAAGATAGCTCCAGGCAGTGAATTGCTTCGTGGATGAAAAAATGTGATGGTGGCAACACCATTGACCGTTTCGGATTTTACAAATGCTTCTGATGACATATTCTAAAGTGCTTTCTATACAGACTCAATTCTTGAAACCTCAACCACCTCTAAGTATTCGCTCCTTCTCTTTCTCAAACTCGTTGGTCGACAACAAGCCTCCCTCGCGCAAGCGAGCCAAACGCTCAATTTGAATCAATCGGTCTTCCACACCTACAGCAGTTCGACCAGCAACCGGCGTTTCTGTTACCGCAGGGTAAGGAGTTGGTGGCACAGGTGGCACTGATGTCTCGGGGCGGCGTGCCTTGTTACGACCCGACATGATATACACCAATGCCAACAAGAGTAAAACTGCGCCGAGGCAGTTGAATATGATCAGGATCTTATTGGTCTGATTCATCTGTTGGTTTTCCGATTTGTAAACCTCCACGAAACGCTCCATTTTACTGAGTGACTCTTCCTTTTTCTCAGCAGATTGTTTCAGCACTTGTAACTCAATAGACTGGGCATTCAAAAGTGAATCCGCCTGATCCAATTCAGCATTCAATGCATTCACCAGACTGTCGCACTGCTGCTGTGGAGCCTGATTTGCCACTTTGTACATTTGGGAATGACCCAATACAGGCATAAGCAGGATCAAACAGAATGACAACTTTCTAAAAACAACTTTCATCATGCTTCTTTACGTTGTACGAGTGTCAATACGGTTTCAGTCGCAACGGTTTCATTCCGCTGGTTTTTCACCTCCACGTCCCACTCCACCACTCCTTGCGGAATCTGTCCCTCGCGATTCTCCTTCTTGGTTTTGCGTTTGCATGTAAGCCTTACGGAGATGGTGTCGCCCACATATACAGGCTGTGTGAATCGAAGACTGTCCAAACCGTAGTTGGCCAATACAGGTCCTTTCTTCGGGTCGACAAACAATCCAGCTGCAGCGGATATGACAAAGTAACCGTGAGCCACCCGTCTTTCAAATACGGAGCCTTCCAATGAGGTCTCATCAGTATGCGCATAGAAATAATCGCCGCTGATACCGGCAAAATTCACGATATCGGCTTCGGTTACGGTTCGCTTGTGCGTGAACAATGTATCACCGATTTGGATCTCTTCGAAATATTTCTTGAAGGGGTGCACCACATCCTCTTTGGTTTCGGCACCTCGTATATACTCGTTGCAAATGGAAGTGAGTATGGAGGGAGAACCTTGCAATGCGGTACGTTGCATGTAATGCTTCACACCACGGATGCCGCCCATCTCTTCGCCACCACCCGCACGTCCCGGACCGCCATGCACCAAATGGCCGAGGGGCGATCCATGTCCGGTTGATTCTCCTGCACCTTCGGCATTCAAGATCATCATACGGCCGTGCCAAGCCGCAGTACCTAGCACCATCTCGCGAGCGAACTTCTTGTCGTTGGTGAAAACAGAGCTCACCAAGCTGCCTTTGCCCTTTCGGGATAGCTCAATGGCATCGCTCGGGGTTTTATACGGAATAACCGTTGAAACGGGACCGAATGCTTCGATATCATGTGGCGCATCATGCTTGAATCCATCAGCGCAGTGCAACAGCACGGGGGGCATGAATGAACCTTTGTCGCGGTCGGCGCCTACCAATTCAAATTGCTCCGGATTGCCTGCGGCAATTTCGCAACATGCCAAAAGTTCTTTCAGTCGTGCACGAACCTCGCCCACCTGGTCCTTCCCCGCAAGGGGCCCCATGCGCACGCCTTCAACAGAAGGATCGCCCACCTTGGTAGTGCCAAGTTTCGAGCCAACGGCTTTGATCACGTCATTGGAAAGATGCTCGGGCACGATGATACGTCGAATGGCGGTACATTTCTGTCCGGCCTTAACCGTCATTTCGCGCACCACCTCTTTCACAAACAAATCGAATTCGGCAGTTCCGGGAATGGCATCAGGTCCGAGAATGGAGCAGTTGAGCGAGTCAGCTTCCATGTTGAAGCGGACCGAATTATTTAGTATGGCCGGTGACTGCTTTAGCATCTTGCCAGTGTCTGCCGATCCGGTGAAAGTTACCACATCTTGAAGTGTGACGTGCGTGAGCATGTCGCCGGCACTTCCGCAAACGAGCTGTAAAGCTCCAGGGGGAAGAATTCCCGAGTCTATGATTTCACGCACCATCAACTCGGTAAGATAGCTGGTGAGCGTAGCGGGCTTTACAATGCATGGAACTCCAGCGAGCAATGTGGGAGCGATTTTCTCCAACATGCCCCAACACGGGAAGTTGAAAGCGTTGATGTGTATGGCTACACCTTCCAAAGGCACGCAGATATGCTGACCGACAAAAGTTCCGTTCTTGGAAATCTGCTCAGTGTTACCTTCCACCAGGAATGTCTCATCAGGAAGCTCCCTCCTACCCTTGCTCGCAAATACGAACATGGTTCCGATTCCGCCTTCGATATCAATCCAAGAATCAACCTTGGTTGCGCCGGTGGCGGCCGAAAGCTGATAGAACAACTCTTTCTTTGTATTGAGGTAGGTGGCCAATGCTTTCAGCATGAGAGCACGCTCGTGAAAGGTCATGCGCCTCAAAGCGGGACCGCCCACGGTTCTACCATATTGGAGCATGGCGGCAAAATCAATCCCATCCGTTCCGGCTAAAGCCACTTGTTCGCCATTAACGGCGTTGAAGAGTGGCGTACCCTTTCCAGATCCCTCCACCCACTGACCGGCAACATAATTCTTAAGTCTGTACATATCCGTATCGATATCTTATTTGCTTTGATTCCAAGTCTTGTAATAACTTCCGTCCTGCACTTTCAAATCCTCAGGCAATTCACGCAGCGGTTCGCATGGTTTGAGTGTATCCATACAACGCTTTGGTAACGATTGATAGATTTTGGTGCCTTCGCGTTTCCAGTCGATCATTTGATCGGTGGCGTCCTTGATGATTTTCGCAGGGCTTCCTGCCACGACTTTCCTTTCGGGGATGACGGTGTCGGCAGGGATAAAAGACAAAGCACCTACGATGCAATGGTCGCCGATGATGGCGTTGTCCATGATGACGGCATTCATGCCCACCAGCACGTTCTTGCCGATGTTGGCGCCGTGGATGATCGCACCATGTCCGATGTGTGCATCTTGTTGCAATACGACTGTTACACCCGGAAACATGTGGATGGTGCAGTTCTCCTGCACATTGCAGCCATCTTCGATGATGATTCGGCCGAAATCGCCACGTATGGCCGCACCTGGTCCGATGTACACATCACGTCCGATGATGACATTACCAGTCACCGTTGCCATCGGATGCACGAAAGACGATTCGTGAACCACAGGCCTATATCCTTCAAATTCGTAAATCATACTTTCTCGATGATAATGGCATAACCTTGTCCCACTCCGATGCACATGGTGCAAAGTGCGTAACGGCCACCGTTCTTTTGTAATTCGCGCGCGGCCGTAAGCACCAGTCGGGCACCCGACATTCCAAGCGGATGACCCAATGCGATGGCACCACCGTTTGGATTGATGCGGACATCATCATCAGCCAATCCCCACTCGCGAATGCACGCCAAACCTTGGGCGGCGAAAGC
>JALRAP010000051.1 GCA_023262505.1 Bacteroidia bacterium | reverse complement strand
AGGTTTTAAAAACGAGTCTCAAAACTACTCTCAAGTAGCGTTGGCTGCGATGGTTAATTTTGACCGGCTTTTAAATTCGGAAACGGATTTAAGCACGGTTTATTTGGTTCAAGGCGATAAGCGTTTGGCTGAGCTTAATGATGGATCAATCGTCTGTGTTGACACAGTTGCTTACCTGACTGAATGCCTCGAGGCATATGGCTCTGATCTTGTTGAAGGGGTAATCCCGGTTTCATATTTTTTGGAATCTGAAACCAGAATAATCAACCAGTTAAACAAAATTTGTAAGCAAGCCTCCGGTTGTGAAGTCAATTCTCCGACCAACAGATCAGAGCGTATTGTTGAAGTTGCCTCCAAGTTGATTACCAAGCGGAAATTGTCTGATGCAATCTCCATACTGGAAAAATCCATTGAAATAAACCCCCTTTCCTTTTCCTCCTACAATCTGATTATCAGCGCTTACAACAAGAGTCAAAACACAGAAATGGTTGTTAAATACACCAAGGCAAGGGACGAGATGGTCGAAAACCCATCAAAATATTTACGATGAAAATGGAGTTTTAAGGAATCATTATCTTTGTCACCTAATCCTATTGTACCATGAAGAAGTTCATGAAGACCTATTTCAGCAACGATGGAGCAGGAGCATTTGCTTTCATATGGGTGATCAGCATAATCACCTGTATCGTAATGCTGGTTTCCAGAGGCTAAACAAAACGCTTTATCAAGCGCAACCGGTGGCTATACCGCTTGGTATCGTTATTGAAGATACCGTGGTGGTCTAAGCTGTCGATTCTTACTTTTCCTGATGCATGAATGATTTTTCCTCCGGAAAGAACTATGCCCACATGGGTAATCCTTCCTTCTTCATTGTCGAAAAACGCCAAATCACCCGGCCGAGCTTCATCAACCAAATGTACCAAGGAGCCTTGTTCGGCTTGTTGCCATGCGTCTCTTTTCAAGCGTATCCCTGCTAGTTTGTAAACCATCTGTGATAACCCCGAACAGTCAATGCCGAAATGCGTCCTTCCTCCCCAGAGATAAGGCGAGTTCAGATACATATAAGCGTTTTCAATTATTCCTTGGGTACGAAGAAGCTTTTCTGGACATTTAACCGAGCCTTCGAAGCGATATGCTGTTGAGCCCAATCTGCAGGTTTTCTCTTTGAAATGGGGTAAGGATGACCCTAAGACGATGTTGTAAACAGTGTCATCATGAAACATCAACTGAACAATATCGAATGAAACACAACAGGGCTCGTTATTCAAGCTGTTAAATTCCGCATAATCAATAGGTAGAAATTGGGAGGATAACACCCAGCCTTGGTAATGGTCGTAGGCAACCACGATTCTATACCAATCCCCCAATTTCTCAATCACTTCGAAATGTTCGCCAAAAAGGATTTGTGAAACCATCTCACTTTGGTGGGATGGTTCCTTGCGAAGAGGTACAACCGTTAAATGACAAATGCCGTGGGTGATCATGGATTCGGGTTATGAAACGCGTTTGATCACGATGGCACTTGCACCACCACCGCCGTTGCAAATTCCAGCAGCACCATAAGTGGCGTTGTTTTGTTTGAGTACGTGGGCCAGGGTTACTACAATTCGACAGCCAGAACTCCCTAAAGGATGTCCAAGTGCTACGGCTCCACCATTCACGTTAACTTTAGACGGATCCAATCCCATTTCCTTGTTGTTGGCGATGGCTACAGCGCTGAATGCTTCATTTATTTCAAAGAAGTCAACTTGCTCTTTGGTGATACCGGCTTTGGCTAGAGCCTTTGGCAAAGCTTTGGATGGTGCGGTGGTGAACCATTCCGGAGCTTGTTGTGCATCAGCAAAAGATATAATCTCTGCTAATGGTTTTATTCCTAGAGCATCTGCGCGCTCTTTTGACATTAAAACAACTGCTGAAGCACCATCGTTCAACTTGGAAGCGTTGGCAGCTGTTACAGTTCCGTCTTTTTGGAACGCGGGCTTCAGGCCCGGTATTTTGTTGAAATCAACCTTTCGGAACTCCTCATCTTCAGAAACCAACAACGGGTCTTTTCCTCGTTGGGGAATCTCAACCGGAACAATCTCATCCTTGAATAATCCCTTTTCGTATGAATTCGCGGACCTTTTATAAGATTCGATTGCATAGGCATCTTGTTCTTCACGAGTAATCTTGTACTCTGATGCACAGATCTCAGTCGCATTACCCATATGGAAATCCTTGTAGACATCCCATAAGCCATCCTTAACTAGGCCATCCAAAACTTGGCCATGACCTAAACGGTAACCATTGCGGGCCTTTTCAAGATAATAAGGCACATTCGACATGCTTTCCATGCCACCCGCAACAACAATATCGTTCTCGCCAGTCATGATGGATTGCGCTCCCAACATGATGGTTTTCATTCCCGAAGCACAAACCTTATTTATCGTTGTGCCAGGAGTAGTATTTGGTACGCCAGCGCCAATGGAGGCTTGTGTAACAGGTGCCTGACCCAGATTGGCAGCCAACACATTGCCCATATAAACTTCTTGTACGTCTGAGGGCTTTATCCCCGCACGCTCTATGGCGGCCTTAATTGCCGCTGATCCCAGCTGTGTTGCTGATAAGGATGCCAAACCGCCACCGAAAGAACCGATGGGCGTACGTACTGCGGAAACGATATATACCTGTCTCATAACTTGTTGGAGTGAATTAGTTGATGGTTTTATAGTGATTCAAAAGTAGTGAAATAATAGAAGGAAGGGAGGCATTTAAAGCGTACCTTTGCAGAGGATTCACCTGATTTTCAAAAGGAATCCATCACACATGGACACATTTAAGACACTGGGCCTCGACGAAGAAGTGCTCAAGGGCATTGCGAAGCTAGGTTTCGAAAACCCAACCCCCATTCAACAACAAGCCATCCCCGTTCTGCTACAGGGAGATCGGGACTTCATAGGTTTGGCGCAAACAGGTACTGGTAAAACAGCCGCATTTGGATTACCTCTCTTGCAGGTATTGGATTTTGGTAAAAAAAGGGAACAAGCACTGGTATTGGCCCCAACGCGTGAGTTGTGCGTTCAAATTTCAAATGATTTGAAAGATTTTGCCTCTGAAATGCGTGGAGTCAGTATTGTTCCTGTATATGGAGGAGCTAGCATTACCAGGCAAATGGATCAACTCAAAAGAGGCGCTCAAATCGTGGTTGCAACTCCCGGTAGGTTGATTGATTTGCTCGACAGAAGAGCCCTTTCATTGAGCGAAATCTCTTTCTTGTTTTGGATGAGGCAGATGAGATGCTGAATATGGGTTTCAAGGATGATATCGACTACATTCTAGAAAACACTCCTGATACTCGTAAGACCTGGTTGTTCTCTGCTACCATGCCACCAGAGGTTCGCTCGATTGCTCGCAATTACATGTCGGACCCGCACGAGCTTACTGTAGGTAAAAAGAACGCAGGCGCTGAAAACATTGAACACGTCTTTTACGCAGTACATGCCCGCGACCGGTATTTGGCATTGAAACGTATTGTGGATTTCAATCCGGACATTTTCGGAATCGTTTTTTGTCGAACTAAAATCGAATCTCAAGAAATCGCTGAAAAGCTAATCAAGGATGGTTATAACGCCGACTCCTTGCATGGCGACCTGAGCCAGCAACAACGTGATAAAGTCATGGGGCTATTCCGTGAACGCTCTTTGCAACTCTTGATTGCTACGGATGTTGCTGCACGTGGTATTGATGTAAGCGATATCACACACGTAATCAACTACGAATTACCAGACGATACAGAAGTTTATACCCACCGTAGCGGTCGTACCGCCCGTGCAGGTAAATCCGGTATTTCCATCGCCATCATCAATCTGAAAGAGGTTGGTAAAATCAAGCAGATCGAGCGACAAATAAACCGCAAGTTCAAACATGAAAGGGTGCCTGACGGGTTTCAAGTTTGTGAAAAACAATTGATGCATCTCATATCCAAAGTACATGATGTCGAAGTGGACGAGGGGGCAATAAGCTCCTACCTGCCTGGTATTTACGAGTCACTGCAGGACTTATCCAAGGAGGAAATCATCAAGCGATTCACATCGCTTGAGTTCAACCGTTTCCTTGACTACTATAGGAATGCCCCGGATATCAATGCCGAACTCAACGGCGCCAAGTCAGATCGTGGTCGTATGCGGCAAGGCAATTCCGATACCATGTTTATCAATCTTGGATCTGCCGATGGTTTCGATCCAGGAAAAATGTTGAGATATGTTTGTGAGCGCTCTGGAATTAAGGGTGATGCCATAGGCAGAATCGATATCAAAGGAGTTTATTCTTTTGTAGACATAGACCGTGAAAAATTACCAATGGTGATAGCATCATTCGATGGCGAGGTATTCCGCGGTAGGAAGGTGCGAACCGATATTTCCCAAGGTCCGGGAGGTGGTGGCGGCGGTGGAAGAGGCGGTCGTGGTCACTCGGGAGGCGATAGGCCCTACAGGCAGAAACGTGATTCTGACAGCAGGCCATCAGGTGGCTACCATGCTCGAAAACAAGAACAGTCGGGTAATTCCAAGCCTTCCTACGACAAGAAGAAAAGGAAGTGGTAACACACTGATTCCTAAAATCCTTCGTTTCATGTGTTGAGTTTCAATATTGCATCCCATGATTGACCTTCGGAGTGATACGGTAACCAAACCAACCGCTGCTATGCGTGAGGCTATGTTTTCGGCAGAGGTTGGCGATGATGTTTTTGGAGAAGACCCTTCAGTTCAAGAGCTCGAAGAAAAAACAGCCGCAATTTTTGGTAAGGAGGCTGGGATTTTTTGTCCGTCAGGAACGATGACCAATCAAATCGGTATTAAGATCCTCACGCAACCACAGCAAGAGATCATTTGTGAGAAAACCTCGCATGTATACCTGTATGAGGGCGGAGGTTTGGCCTTCAATTCAGGTTTATCGGTCTGGCTATTGGATGGCAATAGAGGGAGAATAACCGCCAGCCAGGTAGAGGATTCTATTCGTCCCGATAATGTGCATTATCCCAAAACGTCGGTTGTTTCTTTGGAAAACACCCACAATAGGGGAGGTGGTAGCATTTACTCCTTATCAGAAATAAAAGCAATCCGTGAGGTTTGTTTAAAGAATGGTTTGTCTTTGCATTTAGATGGTGCTCGTGTTTTCAATGCCCTTGTTGAGGCGGATTATTCTGCAAAAGAGCTGGGTGCTTGCTTTGATACCATTTCCATTTGCATGTCAAAAGGTTTGGGAGCTCCCGTCGGTTCTGTTCTGGTAGGCACAAATAAGCATATCAAAGAGGCACGTCGTGTCAGAAAGGTTCTAGGCGGAGGATGGAGGCAAGCCGGATTTATGGCAAAAGCATGTTCGTTTGCACTCGATCACCACATTGATCGATTGAAAGATGATCATCGAAGAGCGAAAGCGCTTGGCGAAACATTAGTCCGGTTGGGTTTTGTGAAATCAGTTTTGACACCCGAGACAAATATTGTGGTTTCCCACATCCATGAACAACTTCCATTGGACCATCTGCTGTTGCGTTTGGAGTCAGAAGGAATAAAGGCGGTTGCCTTTGGAAAGCAGGCCATGCGTATGGTTACTCATCTCGATTTCGACGATGAAATGTTGCAAAGGACTTGTGACGTACTCGTTGATATTGATTCTAAACTATGAAATTGATGGCGTGTGATTTCATGAGGTTTTTGTTTTGGGTTTTGTCATTTGCCTTGGTCGGTCAAGTTGCTTTCGGCCAATCAGAAATACGAATTACAGGTGTTGTTACGGATAACAGTGGCCAAACAGTGGTACCCAATCTGATGGTTGTAAATAAGCGTACCCAACAAGGTCAATTCAGTGGAATGGATGGAAGATTTTCAATGAGTGTTCTTAACAATGATACTATCATCGTGGCGGCAACAGGTT
The DNA here is from genome assembly GCA_023262505.1 of Bacteroidia bacterium. Classification (GTDB taxonomy): domain Bacteria; phylum Bacteroidota; class Bacteroidia; order AKYH767-A; family OLB10; genus JALRAP01. The sequence continues at coordinate 10,831 of JALRAP010000051.1, read as the reverse complement.
TCTACACGCTAAAGATTGCTGTTGCGGATTCTGTGACAGCTGGGGTTACTGACTTAAATATCAGATTGAATCGATTGCAAGTTAACTTGAAAGAGGTTGAGATTTTCACAAATCGCGACATGGAGGCCATCGAGAAGGATATCCAAACGCTAGGATATGATGAGCGAGAATATCTGTTGGATGGTGTAGATGCTATCAGTAGTCCGATAACTGCTGTTTATATGGCTTTCAGTAGGCGAGAGCAAAGCAAAAGGCTAGTGGCTGAAATGCGAAACAATGACCGTAGGAGGGCCTTACTTAAGGAGCTTTTCAGAAAATATGTGGATTACGATATCATCCAATTGAACAACGACGAGTTTGATCGATTTATCGATTTTTGTCGTGTTTCCGATGAGTTTTTAAAAGGCTCCACCCAATACGACTTCATCATGTACGTGAAGAAGCGCTTTGAAGTTTTCAGAATGCTTGAAAGGTAATCCTCAGGCTTTGCGGTTGCTGCGAATATATTCGGCAGCCTTATGGATGTCCTTGTACAACATTCGGTCCCCCTCCAGCACAGGTACCAGCTCACGGAAACCATTGAAAATGGATTCAATTTCCCCGCTTGATTTAGCAGGTCTACGGAATTCAAGAGCCTGACAAGCGGTGAGGAGTTCAATCCCCAAAATATCATACAGGTTATTAACTACGGCATAGGCTTTTACTGCTGCATTTGCTCCCATGCTTACGTGGTCTTCCTGTCCGTTGGATGAAACGATGGAGTCTACTGACGCCGGTGTGCAAAGTTGTTTGTTTCGGCTCACGATAGATGCCGCCGTATATTGAGGAATCATCAATCCCGAATGTAAGCCTGCGTCCTTGGTCAGGAATGGAGGTAATCCACGTTGTCCAGAAATCAGCTGGTAAGTCCTGCGCTCTGAAATGTTACCTAATTCCGACAAGGCCATTGCGAGGAAATCCAATGCCAATGCCAATGGCTGACCGTGGAAGTTTCCTGCGGAAATCACTAAGTCCTCTTCAGGGAACACCGTAGGGTTATCCGTAGCTGAGTTTATTTCAGTCAAGATTACCCGCTCGGCATAGTTGATGGCGTCTTTGGATGCGCCATGAACTTGAGGGATGCAACGGAATGAATAGGGGTCCTGGACATGAGATTTGGGCCTTGCGGCAATTTCACTTCCTTTTAGCAGATCACGCAATCGGGCTGCAGTGTTCTTTTGCCCTTCATGCGGGCGAATTTTATGAACCGAATCATGGAAGGGCTCGGTTCTGCCATCGAATGCTTCCAGCGAAATGGCAGCAATCAAATCTGCCCAAGCTGATATGTTCAGTGCATGATAGACCGCCCACGCTCCGTATGAGCTCATGAACTGGGTTCCATTCAATAAGGCCAGGCCTTCTTTTGACTTCAATTGTATGGGCGACCAATTGTGCCTCGCAATGGCATCATCGGCTGATCTGTATGCACCTTTGTACATGACCTCACCCAGTCCAAGCAGAGGAAGACTCAAGTGCGCCAAAGGAGAAAGATCGCCAGAAGCTCCAAGCGAACCTTGTTCGTAAACGATCGGAAGCACATCATAATTGAAGAAGTCGGCTAAACGTTGGACTGTTTCCACTTGTACGCCACTATTTCCAAAGGAAAGTCCTTTGATTTTCAAAAAAAGCATCAACCTGACAAGTTCCGCTGGAACGGTGTTTCCTGTACCACATGCATGGGATACAACAAGATTTTTTTGTAATTCTTCTAAATCAGATTCAGATATTGATCGATTGTACAAACTCCCAAAGCCAGTGTTGATACCGTAAATGGGCTCTTTTTGGTTGGCCATTCGGTCATCTAGGTACTTCCGGCAATGTGCTACGATGCTTTTTACTTCATCCGAAATCTCTAGGCTATAGGTGCCTGAAAGCACTTTTTCTATGGCATCAAAGCCAATTGAGTCATTGGTTATTTTGAGTACGGGCATTTTGCGATTTTTCTATTGATGTTTAAATGCAATAAAAGTTATTGCATCTGCTTTATAATTTCCTCTAAATTGAGCTTCTGTTGTTCGCCTGTGACCATGTTTCGGAGTGTCAATTGACCAGTGGCGATCTCTTCACTACCTGCCAATACAACATATGGTATTTGTTTGTCATCTGCATAACTCATTTGTTTTTTCATCTTAACAGTGTCAGGATATACTTCTGAATTGATTCCTGATTCACGTAATTTCCGGGCAGCCTTCATGCAATATGAAGATTCGGCTTCACCGAAATTCACAAACAAAACGCGGGTGCTATCCTTCGAATTTAATCCATCATCCCATTTGTGACATTCTTCCATCACATCATAAATCCTGTCGATACCGAATGAGATCCCAACTCCTGATACTCCACTCAAGCCGAAAACACCTGTCAAGTCATCGTAACGTCCTCCTCCGGCAATGCTTCCTATTTGGGCCTCATTGGATTTTACTTCAAAGATGGCACCAGTATAATAGTTTAGTCCTCTTGCAAGAGTAATGTCCAATTCAATGTTCTCGGTTCCGCAATGATTTAAAACTTGCTGTACTTCCATTACTCCTTTGGTGCCTATTTCAGAATTCTCTAAAAGCTTAGACAAGAATTCAAGGGTTTTGTCAACGCTTTCGAATTTAAAATCAAATACGGGTTTCAATCGTTCAATACTATCGTTCGATAAACCTTTCGCCACCAGTTCTGCAACAACTTGCTCATGTCCGATTTTATCGATTTTATCCATGGCAACCGTGAGGTCGATCAATTTATCCTTGGCGCCAACTGTATCGGCCAGTCCTGCAAGTATTTTGCGATTATTGATTTTGATGGTTACTGCAAGGCCAAGCGAAGAAAAAACGGCACGAGTCATTTCTACCAACTCTGCTTCGTTTAGTAAGGAAGTACTTCCTATAACGTCGGCATCACATTGCACAAATTCCCTGTACCTGCCTTTTTGAGGTCGGTCGGCACGCCACACAGGTTGTATCTGGTATCTTTTAAACGGGAACTGGATTTCGTTTTGGTGCATAACCACGAAACGGGCAAATGGTACGGTAAGGTCATATCTAAGTGCGCGTTCCGTTAGCAGTTCGGAATTTGTGTTCTTTTCTAACGCTCTCTTGAAGTCGTCCAGCATTTCATTTTTCTTACCGGACTCATGGATTCTCGAGTTCAAAACCTTGTACAATAACTGGTCCCCCTCATCACCGTATTTCCCTGTCAGTGTGGTGAGGTTTTCCATAGCAGGTGTCTCGATTTGGCTGTACCCATGCAAACGAAACACTTTCTGGATGCTATCTAAAATCCGATTTCTCCTTGTCATTTCAACAGGGGTGAAGTCGCGGGTTCCTTTTGGTAATGATGGCTTCACGGTATAATGCTTTGTCTGCAAAGATAATTTATCGCACGACATTGCTTATTTTCGACTTCATATTTACTATGACAAGTCTCTCAACGTGTTACATGCCTCCCGCAGCCTATTTTGCAGCGGCAGCTGAGCGGTCATTTTCCATTCATATCCATGAAAGATATGTGAAGCAAAACTTACGGACTCGCTGCCATATCCTGTCACCGAATGGGGTCATTACGTTGGTGGTTCCTGTGGCCCATCATTATCTCAATAATTCCTTGGTAAGGGATGTTCGTATAAGCCATAAGGAAAATTGGCAAAGGCGTCATTTCAGGACCATCAAAACCTGTTACGGTCGTTCCCCATATTTTGAGTTCTTCGAAGAAGATTTAGCCAAGCTTTATGATTTGAGATTGGAATACCTGTGGGAGTTTAATTTGGCTACAATACAATTCTTGTCCGATTCCATGGGGTTGCATTGCCATTTCAATGTGGTTGAAAAGGAAAGCTCGGAAACAACACATGGTTATTTGTCCGATTTTTCATTTCCGGAACAATTGCCACATCAACCGCCTTATATGCAAGTGTTCCGCGATCGATTTCACTTCATTTCGGGATTAAGCGCATTGGATTTGGTTATGAACCTAGGTCCGGAAAGCGCGAGTTACCTGAGTTCCATGAGTGTCCCGAGTCATCCAAAAAAGTAAATCGGAACCTTTCTCATGGGGATTGCTAGTATAGGAATATCACTAGCTAGGGTGAATTTTCTTGTCATACCAGGGTCGAAAATACTTTCAAAAACACCGCGGTGGTGCGTAGTTAACACCAAAAGGTCGGCATCTAAATCTTTAACAAACCCATCAAGGCTGGCAATGGTATCAACCGTTGTAACAACCTTTTCATTGACCTTGCAATTTGGAGCCTTTTGCCGAATAATTCCAGTGAGCCTCTTTTGATAATGCTTCATGTCATCTTCTATTGCTTGGGAGCCGGCGCTGAATAATGTAATGTCAAACGTGTTTTGAAGCAGGGACTCGGAAAGCCATGCGAGGGTTTCATCGTATTCAATACTAGGATCAACTCCTATAACGATTTTAGAAATTTGACGAAAGGGCATTGATTCCGGAATAACAAGAACTGGAATTTCGGAATTGGTGGCAACCTGTGAAGCCCTTGAGCCAAGAAGACGATCCAAATTGCTTTTTGCCCCTTGAGTTCCCATTACAATCATAGACGCCTTGACTTCCTTAGCGGTTTTTAGGATTGTTTCTGCAATTGGCCCCTCAGTCAAAATGGTTTTAGAACTAACTTTTACTTCCCTATTCCAAAGTTGAAGAAGATGTTCGGCACCCAGATTCTCACTCGTGAGCTCTCGAATACTTTCTGACTTGGTAGTAATTCTATCTATTGGTTCTGAAACATGTAGTAATACCAATTCGCCCTGGCGCTGGTTCATTAGTGATGCAGCAAATTTCGTGGCAACTAAGGAGTTTTCTGAAAAATCGACAGGAACCAATATAGTGGTCATATTCAATAGGGTTTAAAAGGATTTTCCACCAATGTGTGCAAAGTTTATTTAATGGTTTATGATGTTGGTCATTCATTTGAAAACCATTTTACGGAACGGTTTTTGGTTAGCTGCAAATGGTTAAATTTGACCATGCACCAAGCCATATTGATCATTGATTTCGGTTCCCAATATACTCAGTTGATTGCCAGGAGAGTACGGGAGTTGAATGTGTATTGTGAAATTCATCCATACAACCATTTGCCCGTAATGGACAATCGATTCAAGGGAGTGATTTTGTCTGGCGGTCCGGCCTCGGTACGGGATAAGGATGCTCCACAGATTGATACTGGAAGCCTTAGAGCCATTTACCCCGTGCTTGGTATCTGCTATGGTGCCCAATTGATGGCGCATCAGTCTGGTGGCAGTGTGACACCTTCTAAAATACGAGAGTATGGCAGAGCCATGCTTTCTGTTACTGAATCCAATTGCTCGATTTTCAAAAATGTATCTGCATCATCTCAGGTATGGATGTCACATGGCGACACCATAACAGATGTACCTCAACAGTTTAAGATTGTTGCAGGTACAGACTCCGTGAGGGTAGCAGCATATCAAATTGAAGGTGAGCGCACCTTCGGCGTGCAGTATCATCCGGAAGTTGTACATTCCACAGAAGGCACTTCCATGCTTTCAAATTTCATTTTCGATGTTTGTGGCTGTACAGGTGATTGGACACCATCTTCATTCATTGATGAGACCATCAACGGACTTAAACAACAACTCGGCAATGACAAGGTGATTTTAGGCCTTTCCGGTGGAGTTGATTCAGGTGTTGCGGCCATGTTGTTGCATCGTGCGATAGGGCCTAATTTGCATTGTATCTTCATAGACAATGGACTACTTCGCAAAAATGAATTCCATCAGGTTCTCGATGCTTACCGTCATATGGGGTTGAATATTCGTGGTATTGATTCCTCCTCGAAGTTCTATTCCGAGCTTGCAGGTAAAACTGATCCAGAACAGAAGCGTAAAACCATTGGCCGGGTTTTTATTGAGGAGTTTGAGCGTTGTGCTGCTGAAATTCAAGATGTAAAATGGTTGGCACAAGGCACCATATATCCCGACGTGATTGAATCAGTATCAGTCAAAGGTCCTAGTGCCACAATCAAGTCACATCACAATGTAGGTGGACTGCCAGAGAAAATGAGTCTAAAAGTGGTAGAACCTTTGCGTTCGTTGTTCAAGGACGAAGTGCGTAGGGTTGGTAATGCTTTGGGAATGCACCCGGACTTATTGAATCGTCATCCGTTTCCTGGACCAGGTTTGGCCATCCGTATACTTGGTGATATTACTCCTGAAAAAGTTTCTATAATTCAGGAGGTCGATGAGATTTTCATAAACGGTCTACGCGAAAACGGTTTGTATGATAGCGTTTGGCAAGCGGGCAGTATATTGTTACCTGTAAAATCGGTGGGCGTGATGGGAGATGAGCGGACATATGAGGATGTTGTCGCCCTTCGAGCTGTTTCATCTACTGATGGCATGACAGCTGATTGGTGTCATTTACCCTATGAATTTCTAGGCCAGATTTCAAATGAGATCATCAACAAGGTAAAGGGTGTAAATCGGGTTGTTTATGATATCAGTTCCAAACCCCCAGCTACAATCGAGTGGGAGTAATCAGTTATATAATGGTTGTCAAAGGAAGATTACTAGACTTTTTTAAGCGTTTTGATTTTTTTAAAATGCCTCTGAAATTGTCAGTAATAATTTTCATGCTCTTCAATGTTAGCGTCTATGGATATTCCTCATCTACTCAAGACACAATTTCCTCTGGTAATTCAATAAAAATTGCACTTGTGATGCCCTTTGAAGTTTCAAGGAATTCAGAAGTCGACCCCGCAAACCCTGATAGTCCTTGGATTCATCCTTTTTCGATGCCCGCACTTCACTTTTATGAGGGTGCCCGGCTGGCGATTGATTCTTTGGCTCGAATTGGAATAAATGCGAATATTTCCTGTTTTGAGACCCCTGTAGACTCATCAGGTATGAAAAGGCTGGTTTCTATGCTTGCAAGAGACAACTTTGATTTATTGGTAGCTAACATTCCAGACAAGTTGATTCAATTGGCGGTAGATAAAACAGCAGATTTTGGAATTAAATTGATATTGACACAGGCACTGAGCTCAACATCCATCAAAGGGAAATCAAATTGTGCCTTGGCATACGCATCTGCAGCAACTCAGTGTAGTTTAGTCGTGGAAAGGTTTTTGAAAAAATACCCTGAAGGCAATTTCGTAATACTTAAAGGAAAGAGTCAGAGGGAAAAAGATGCGGCAGAGGTTTTTCGTACTTCAGTCTACAATTTAAAGTCTAAGATGTCAGCTGCTAAAGTGGTCGACCTGTCAAATTCGACTTTCAGCTCAGTGTCTTCCTTGTTATCTCAAGAAAGGCAAAACATCATTCTTTTTGTTTCTTCCGATGAGCAATTAGTGAACACCGGATTGACATCTTTATCCAAGAGCTGTCCGTCCAACACTGTAATCTGTGGAATGCCTACCTGGATGAATTTTGAGTCCATAGACTTTATGTCATTTGAGCGTATACAAATAAGCTTGTTTGATAACAATTACATTGATTTATTCGACCCTAACAGGCTTAAATTCCGGAAACGGTTCGTAAATACGTATTTTGATGATCCGCTTTCATCGGCCTATTCAGGTTTTGATTTGTTGACTTGCTTGGTTCCTTTGGTAAATGAAAAGCCCAACGCAAAACTCAAGGAAATTTTGGCGGGACTTAAGCGAAACCAAAACAAGGTTTTTGATTTTAAGCAGCTACTTGAGGGCGGTTTTGAAAACCACCAAATCACTGTAACTTTTTTGGAAGATTACAGATTTGTTGATGTTGAAAATATGGAGGATTAAACCAAGAAGAATTCCATTTCAAATCCAAACGGAATTTCAGGCCTTCAAACCATAATCCAATCCATAGTTCGAAAGAGAGGCTTGAAGTTTATGCCTTGCGTTGTGAATTCTGATTTTCACTGTGCCTAGGGGGATGGCAAGATGTCTTGCGATTTCTTCATATTTGTAGCCTTGGAAGCTCATCAGAAAAGGCCTACGTAGATTTTCCGAAAGGTTTGATATTGCGCGGTTGATGTCCTCCATTGCCAAATCGCGCTCAGCGTCATTTCTTGAGGTATTTGAAGACGAATTGATATAGTACTGGTTTTCGGTATCGTCGGAAAAAACATTGCTGTTAACCATTCTTCTGTAGTTATTGATGAAAATGTTCTTCATCATGGTATAGAGCCAACCTTTCAAGTTGGTTCCTTCAGCGAACTTTTCCTTATTTCTGAAGGCTTTCAACATGGTTTCTTGAACTAAATCATTGGCGTCTTCCACATCTCTCACAAGCTTCATGGCATAACCGCGCAATGGCTTGTATTGGCACTGAACCGCATGGTTGAATTCTACTTGTGTCATTTTGTTTAGTTTTATGGTTTAATACTTACACAAAAATAGGGCTATAATCTAATTGTGCAACTATTCTGTGTAATAAAATAGTAACAAATAGTAAACAAAATGAATAAATAATTGATTTTCAGTTAAAAAAGTTTAATTAAATTGAATAAATGTTAAACAAAATGATTCAAAAATCAGTTTAGTGAATATTATTCACCACTAAAAAAGACGAAAATCATGCCTTTACGTATCGAAAAAGTAGCAGAAAATATTGAAAATGAATTAAATAATGATCTTTATGATACTCCCCTCAGGAAGGACGCGTTCGAATTTGATGATCGGGAAAAGATTCAGAGAATTGAAAATTCGTTCAGGGATATCATGAATGTTCTAGGATTGGATTTAACGGATGACAGTCTGAAGGATACTCCTGCGAGGGTCGCAAAAATGTATGTGACTGAGCTTTTCAAAGGATTAAATCCAGCCAATAAACCTAGCGTTACCCTTTTTGAAAACAAATACAATTACGGTAAAATGCTTTTGGAGCGTAATATTACCGTGTTTTCAAATTGTGAACATCATTTCGTGCCAGTCTATGGTAAGGCGCATGTTGCATACTTTTCCAATGGCCAGGTGATTGGTTTATCCAAACTCAACAGGTTGGTAGATTATTATGCAAGGCGTCCTCAGGTACAAGAGAGACTTACAGTCCAAATCATGAGAGAGCTAAAGCGGATTCTAAACACTGAAGATGTTGCGGTTATTATTGATGCCGTCCATCATTGCGTGTGTTCTCGTGGAGTGGGCGATATTTCATCCTCAACTATTACAGCGGAATATTCCGGTAAATTCTTGAACGAATCTACACGCGAGGAACTTTTCAGAATGATAAATCTGAAATAGTTATAACTGAGTAAAATCTTGTTTTTTCACTGATTCGCATCAGTATCCGTTCGTGGTTGTGGTTTCTAGGTTTGTGGCGTAAACATAATACGCTACGCCATGAACAAAATCACTCCAGTTGTTGGATTACTAGCTTCATTAGCTTTTTCATCCTTGAACACTTCTTGTGCGCAAGATGCGGATATTCGAAAATTCGGTTTAGGGGTTGCTTATAGTCCTTTCGACATGACATCGATTTCCGGTAGCACGGCAGTTATGCCAATTACTGGGATAAATTTCGTGGCCAATGTAACTTCCGAATTTAGGGGAGAACTAACCTTGGGTTTGTCTAATATGGACTTCAAAACAGACAAGGAAAAAATGAACATGTTTTCTACGGGAATAGGTCTGTTTTATACTAAAAGAATAGAAGCAACGGTTTTAATGGGAGGTTTCAGGTTTGAATACCTCTCAGGTAAGGCTGAAAGTAAGACCTCGATGGGTGAAAACATTGACAATGAAGTTGATCGTTTGTCATTAGGCCCGGCATGTTCATTTGAACAACTTTTCGGCATGCATTTTGGCCTGGGAGCAGAAGTCGGAGTGCGAGCGTCTAACTATAAAGAGGTAACCCAATACCCAGGATTACCAGATGCGGAATACAAAGTCAATGCATGGTATATGCAAAATACCATATTTATCCGCGGCTACTTTTAATTCTGTCAAATTTGGACCTCGTTAAAAGGCTACTTTAACTGAGCATTATGTGGCGTTTGCTAAGTCCATAATTACGTTGCCTCTTTTCTGTATTTTGATCCGATAATTCCATTTAAATTTGTGGTGGTCAATGTGATAGGTGGTATTATTAAGCTTTCAAAATGATATTAATACAATCATTATTCCGATATTTAAGCTATCATTTTGTTGATAAGTTTTGACCTTTTTACTTGACTTGGGAACTTCTTATGGTCACTTTTGTGACGTCGAAAGTCGACGTCTAATCTTGATAAATCAAAACTAAATAACATGTCAAACGCAGAAACAGTAAGTAAAGAGAAGTTGAAGGTGCTTCAACTTGCAATCGACAAACTCGAAAAATCCTATGGTAAAGGAACCATCATGCGGATGGGGGATAGTCCAGTAGAAGCAGTTGAAGCCATATCAACAGGCTCCATATCACTAGATACAGCCTTAGGAATAGGTGGCTTCCCTAAAGGTAGAGTGATTGAGATCTATGGTCCGGAATCATCAGGTAAAACCACGGTGGCCATACACGCTATTGCTGAAGCACAAAAACAAGGCGGTATCGCTGCATTTATTGATGCAGAGCATGCCTTCGATCGTTATTATGCTCAAAAGCTTGGTGTAGACATCGAAAACCTGTTAATATCCCAACCCGACAACGGAGAGCAAGCATTGGAAATTGCTGACAACTTGATTCGCTCGGGTGCCATCGATATCATTGTTATCGACTCAGTAGCCGCACTTACACCTAAAAGTGAAATTGAGGGTGAAATGGGCGATTCAAAAATGGGATTGCAGGCTCGATTGATGTCACAAGCCCTTCGCAAACTCACAGCAACTATCAGCAGAACGGGTTGCTGCTGCATTTTCATCAAC
>JALRAP010000050.1 GCA_023262505.1 Bacteroidia bacterium | reverse complement strand
CATCAGGTGAGACTCGTATGATTCTCGTAGAGTGCATGGCTACAATTGGTTCGGTATCCAATCCGGACCATAATAAGGAAAGCCATGGTAAGGCTGGTCGTGTTCGTTGGATGGGTCGCCGTCCACGTGTTCGCGGTGTAGCCATGAACCCTGTTGATCACCCGATGGGTGGAGGTGAGGGCCGTGCTTCAGGTGGTCACCCACGCAGCCGCAAAGGTCTTTACACTAAAGGTCTTAAGACTCGTGTCAAGAATCATCCGACCGATCGTTACATCATTGAAAGAAGAAAGAAGTAAGCTAAATAACCAAGAACAGTACATTCCAACATAATGAGCCGCTCTCTCAAAAAAGGACCTTTCATCGACTTCAAGCTCGAGAAAAAGGTTGACGCCATGAACCAGTCTAAGAAGAAGACTGCAATCAAAACCTGGTCTAGAAGGTCGATGATCGCACCAGAGTTCGTGGGTCACACATTGGCCGTACACAACGGCAACAAGTTCATTCCGGTTTACGTGACTGAAAACATGGTAGGTCATAAGCTTGGTGAATTCGCGCCAACGCGCAATTTCCGTGGCCATGCCGGTAGTAAGGATAAAGCATCGAAATAATTGACATGGGAAAGAGAAAACGTTTAGCTGCTGAAGCTCGCAAGGAGGTCCTCAAGACGACCGCCGTGTCCAAATTGAATAATTGCCCTACCTCTCCAAGGAAAATGCGCCTGATGGCAGATATGATCCGAGGTAAGAAGGTTGAGTTTGCCTTGAACGCACTTAAGTTCTCCACTAAGGAGGCTGCAGGTCGTTTGCGCAAGGTCTTGTTATCTGCTCTAGCCAATTGGCAAGCTAAGAACGAAGGCGCACGCATGGAGGACGAAAGTCTTTATGTGAAAGAGGTTTTTGTAGACAGCGCTCGTCAATTGAAGCGTTTGCGCACAGCTCCTCAAGGCCGTGGCCACAGGGTACGCAAGCGTTCCAACCATATCACCATGATCCTCGATACCAAATCAGGACTTGGACAAACAGCATCAACCGAAGAAAACAACTAATAATACCGAAGATCAAGCATGGGACAAAAGTGTAACCCGATAGGTAACCGTTTAGGCATCATCCGTGGATGGGATTCCAACTGGTATGGTGGCAAAAATTACGCCGACAAATTGGCTGAGGACGAAAAGATCAGGAATTACCTGGTAGCTCGTTTGGCCAAAGGTGGTGTTTCTCGCATCATCATTGAGCGTACTTTGAAGCTCATCACCGTTACCATCAATACGGCTCGCCCCGGTACCGTAATTGGTAAGGCCGGATCTGAGGTTGACAAGATCAAGGAAGAGTTGAAGAAGCTCACCAAGAAGGATGTTCAGATCAATATTTTCGAGATCAAGCGTCCGGAGTTGGATGCTCAATTGGTAGGGGAGAGTATTGCCCGTCAGTTGGAGGCACGTATCTCTTTCCGTCGCGCTGTAAAAACCGCTGTTGCCTCTACCATGCGTATGGGAGCTGATGGCATCAAGGTTATGGTTGCCGGTCGTTTGGGTGGTGCTGAGATTGCCCGTACTGAGCAATACAAAGAAGGACGTATTCCATTGCACACTTTCCGTGCTGACATCGACTTCGCCATATCTGAAGCGCAAACCACCTACGGTAAAATCGGTGTGAAGGTTTGGATTTGCAAAGGTGAGGTTTATGGTAAGCGTGACTTGTCGCCAAACGTTGGTATGACTAGTCAAACCAAATCAAAAGCCCCAGCAGGTGGTGACCGCGACCGTGAGCGTGGAGACCGTCGTCCTGACAGAAGAGAAGGCGGCCGCAAGCCACGTGGAGGCAAACAATAATCAAGAATTAATAGAAAGTTCCATACATAGAATAAACTGAAATGTTACAGCCAAAAAAGACCAAGTTCCGCAAGATGCACAAGATGAAAGCCAAGGGTGTTGCCACCCGTGGTGCCGAAGTGTCTTTCGGGTCTTTTGCTCTGAAATCATTGGAAACAGCATGGGTTACCGCTCGTCAGATCGAGGCTGCCCGTGTAGCTGTTACCCGTTACATGAAGCGTGAAGGTCAGATATGGATCCGCATATTCCCAGACAAGCCTATCACCAAGAAGCCTGCAGAGGTTCGTATGGGTAAAGGTAAAGGAGCTCCCGAGTATTGGGTGGCAGTAGTGAAGCCGGGTCGCATCTTGTTTGAGGCCGATGGAGTTCCAATGGCAACTGCCAAGGAAGCTCTTCGATTGGCCGCACAGAAGTTACCTGTTACCACTCGTTTCATCGTTCGCCGTGATTACGACGGACAATAATTAAATCCATTACAAGAGAAAAGAATCAATCAACATGAAACAGGATATTGTAAAAGACCTTACTACCGAGGAGATCCGTGAGAAGATCGCCCAGGAGAGGGCCATGTACAGCAAACTCAAGATGAGCCATGCAGTTTCCCCAGTGGAGAATCCGATGAAGATACGTGCTTCACGCCGCGCCATCGCCCGTTTGGTGACTGAGTACAACAAGAGAATGTCCGCACAACAACAAACCAAGTAATCCAAAACGGAATCATGTCATTAGAAAGAGCGCTTCGCAAGGAGAAAATCGGTATCGTATCCAGTAACAAGATGCAGCATTCCATCGTGGTGATGGTTGAGCGTAAGGTTAAGCACCCCATCTATGGAAAATTCATCAGCCAGACTATTAAGTTTATGGCTCATGACGAGGGTAACACTTGTGGCATCGGCGACAAAGTACGCATCATGGAAACCCGTCCCATCAGCAAGAACAAGCGTTGGAGATTGGTAGAGATCCTAGAGAAAGCGAAATAATCCATCAACACCCAAGAAAACAATTTAACAAATGATACAGCAGGAATCCAGACTCACGGTCGCTGACAACAGCGGTGCCAAGGAGGTGCTCTGCATCCGCGTCCTCGGTGGCACGGGCAGGCGTTACGCATCCCTAGGCGACAAGATCGTGGTCACCGTAAAGCATGCATTGCCATCAGGCAACGTAAAGAAGGGAACCGTATCCAAAGCGGTCGTAGTGCGTGTAAGCAAGGAAGTTCGTCGTAACGACGGTTCATACATCCGTTTCGATGATAACGCGGTTGTTCTATTGAACGCCAACGATGAATTGCGCGGCACCCGTATTTTCGGTCCCGTTGCAAGGGAACTGCGCGAAAAGCAATACATGAAAATCGTTTCACTAGCACCGGAGGTATTGTAAAATGGAAAGGAAAAGCAACAGCCAGCCCAAACTTAAGATTAAGAAGGGCGACACCGTTAAGGTCATTTCCGGTGAAAGCAAAGGCCAGCAAGGAAAAGTGTTGGAAGTGATGCTCGAATCACGCAAAGTGATTGTGGAGCGTGTTAACCTCGTATCCAAGCACACTCGTCCTAATGCAAAGAACACCCAGGGAGGCATCGTAAAACAAGAGGCTCCCATACACATCTCCAATGTGATGTTGGTAGATCCAACCTCTGGTAAAACCACCCGCGTAGGTCGCAAAGAGGTTGATGGTAAATTGGTACGTTACGCTAAAAAATCAGGGGAGGTAATCAAATAATGAACTACACGCCCAGACTCAAAGAAAAATATCGCAAGGAGATTGTAAGCAACCTCCAAGACCGATTCTCTTACAAAAGCCCTATGCAGGTTCCGAGGCTTCTCAAGATCTGCGTGAATCAAGGGGTAGGTGATGCAGTATCCGACAAGAAGATGATCGAGTATGCTATAACGGAGATGTCAAACATCACTGGACAAAAAGCTGTTCCTACACGTTCCAAGAAGGATATTTCTAACTTCAAACTCCGTAAGGATGTTGCTATCGGCGTTCGTGTCACGCTTCGTCACGATGTGATGTATGAATTCCTGGACCGTTTGGTATCGTTGGCACTTCCTCGTATTCGCGATTTCAAGGGTATCAATAACAAAGGATTTGATGGCCGTGGAAACTATACCCTCGGAGTTACCGAGCAGATTATTTTCCCTGAAATCGATATCGACAAGGTTAATAAAATCACAGGTATGGATATCACTTTCGTTACTTCGGCTCAAACCGATGACGAGGCTTTCCACCTGCTTAAAGAATTCGGAATCCCTTTTAAAACCAACTAAGACTATCACATGGCCAAAGAATCAGTAAAAGCCAGAGAGCGTAAACGCGCACGTACGGTTGCCAAGTTCGCAGAGAAGCGTGCCGCATTGAAAGCAGCAGGAGACTACGCTGCGTTGAGCCAATTGCCTCGCAATGCATCACCTGTACGCATGCACAATCGTTGCAACTTAACCGGAAGGCCTCGTGGCTATATGCGTCAATTCGGAATCTCCCGCGTGTTGTTCCGCAAGATGGCATTAGAAGGTAAAATCGCAGGTGTAACCAAAGCCAGCTGGTAATAATTCAAATCAAGTAAAAACATCACAAGATGACTGATCCAATAGCAGACTACCTTACCAGGCTACGTAACGCCATTAAGGCTAACCATAGGGTAGTGGATGTTCCCGCTTCTAACATCAAGAAGGAGATCACCAAGATCCTTTTCGACAAGGGGTATATCCTGAATTATAAATTCGAAGAAACAGAAAACCATCAAGGTAATATCAAAATCGCCTTGAAATACAATCCCGTTACCAAGCAATCTGCAATCAAGAAGCTTGAGCGCACAAGTCGTCCAGGTCTTCGCAAATACTCAGGTTCGGATTCTTTGCCTCGCGTGCTTAACGGATTGGGTATGGCCATCATTTCGACCTCACAGGGAATCATGACTGACAAAGAGGCCCGCAAGAACAATGTTGGTGGTGAAGTATTGTGCAAAGTATATTAATTGATTAAGCAGCTCTAAGAAAATGTCCCGTATAGGAAAGAAACCGATACCGATGCCAAAGGGTGTGTCAATTGACATCAAACCCGCTTCGGTTACCGTAAAAGGCCCCAAAGGAACCCTGTTCCAATCGATCCAGGATGGCATAACCGTTCGCTTGGACGGAGAAACCATTCTTGTTGAAAGGGCAACCGATCAAAAGCGTCATCGTGCATTGCACGGACTCAGTCGTGCTTTGATTGCCGGAATGGTTCAAGGTGTGTCTGAAGGATACAAAATCGAACAAGAATTGGTGGGTGTAGGTTACAGGGCCACCACACAAGGTCAGACCTTGGATTTGGTTCTTGGTTATTCACACCACGTAGTGTTCGAAATGCCTGCTGAAATCAAGATTTCTGCCCGTCAGGATCGTGGTTCTAACCCGATCATCACTTTGGAGAGTTTCGACAAGCAGTTGTTGGGACAGGTTGCAGCCAAGATTCGTTCACTGCGTCCGCCAGAGCCGTACAAGGGTAAAGGTATCAAGTTTGTTAACGAAGTATTGAGAAGAAAAGCCGGTAAGTCGGCATCCAAAAAATAATTGATCTGATGGAGTCGAGAAAATCAGCTCGTAGAGCGAGCATACAAAAGCGCATCAGGCGCATTGTCAAAGGAACTTCGGAGTGCCCACGCCTCTCGGTTTTCCGTAGCAACAAGCAAATTTATGCCCAATTGATAGACGATGTGGCTGGAAAGACCTTGGCAGCGGCTTCCTCACGTGAGGAAGGCATGACCGCAGCAGGCATGAACAAAATCCAACAGGCAGAGGCTGTTGGAAAGAAAATCGGTGAGCGCGCAATGGCAGCCGGACTATCCAAGGTCGTATTCGATCGTGGTGGTTACCTCTACCATGGCCGTGTCAAGTCACTCGCCGACGGAGCAAGAAACGCAGGATTAAATTTCTAAGAACAAACAGATGCTAGCATCCAACCTGAAAAAAGTAAAAACCAGTGACATCGAGCTTAAAGATAGGCTCGTCGCTATCAACCGTGTAACAAAAGTGACCAAAGGAGGTCGCGCTTTCCGCTTCGCAGCCATCGTGGTTGTTGGGGATGAGAAGGGCGTAGTTGGCTACGGTCTTGGTAAAGCCAAGGAAGTAACCGACGCTGTTACCAAAGGCGTTGATGACGCAAAGAAGAACCTGGTAAAAGTATCTGTTACCAAAGGAACCGTTCCACATGAGCAAATTGGGAAATTCGGTGGCGCTTTGGTGTTACTAAAGCCCGCTGCTCCTGGTACAGGTGTAATCGCTGGAGGTGCTATGCGTGCCGTACTTGAGAGCGTAGGAATCACCGACGTATTGGCTAAGTCCAAAGGTTCATCCAACCCGCACAACGTGGTTAAGGCAACTATCAACGCCCTGGCCGAAATGCGCGACGCCGTTGGAGTATCGCAGCAGCGTGGTGTAGCCATGGAGCGTATCTTCCAAGGTTGATTCTAAAATCACATTAAGAATACAATACAATACTAAATACGAAATGGCAAAAGTCATCATCAAGCAAATCAAGAGCGGCATCGACCGTCCTGCAGTTCAAAAGAGGACATTGAAGGCCCTAGGTCTTCGTCGATTGAATCACTCAGTGGAGAAAGAGGCTACACCACAAATCATGGGAATGATTCGCGCCGTGAGTCACCTCGTTAGTGTTGCCAAAGCCTAATTAATTCAACGATTCTACAACAGCATATAAATTCAAGAGATGAATCTCAGCAATCTAAGACCGGCAAAAGGTTCCGTTAAATCCCGCAAACGCATCGGTCGCGGTACCGGTTCAGGAAAGGGTGGAACTTCCACACGCGGTCACAAAGGTGCCCAATCCCGCTCGGGCTACAGCCAAAAGATAGGATTTGAAGGTGGTCAGATGCCATTGCAACGTCGACTTCCAAAATTCGGTTTCAAGAACATGAACCGTGTTGAATACAATGGTATCAACTTGGATATGATTCAAGGTTTGGTTGACAAGCATGGTTTGACCGAAATCAATCACGAGGTGATAGTACAGCACGGCCTTGCTTCCAAGCGTGACCTGGTTAAGGTGCTTGGAAGGGGAGAATTGAAATCAAAGATCAATGTTACCGTCCATGCATTCTCTGCAGCTGCAAAGTCAGCTATTGAGTCTCTTGGAGGAACCGCAACAGCAACTGGCAAATAATGAAAGGTCTAATAACCACCATTCGTAACATCTTCAGGATTGAAGAGCTTCGATCTAGGATCCTCTACACGTTGGGGCTGATCCTTGTTTACCGTTTAGGTGCACACATCGTGCTTCCAGGTATCGATCCCGAACAATTGGGCGGTTTGAAGGCTCAATCCGAGAGTGGTATCCTTGGTTTGATTGATATGTTCGCCGGT
This sequence comes from Bacteroidia bacterium, assembly GCA_023262505.1. Lineage (GTDB taxonomy): Bacteria > Bacteroidota > Bacteroidia > AKYH767-A > OLB10 > JALRAP01. The sequence continues at coordinate 9,775 of JALRAP010000050.1, read as the reverse complement.
GGTGCGTTCTCGCAAGCATCCATCTTCGCGTTGGGCATCATGCCGTACATTTCGGCATCTATCGTGGTTCAGTTGTTAACCATTGCAGTCCCTTATTTCCAGAAAATGCAGAAAGAAGGAGAGAGTGGTCGCAAGAAGATGAACCAGATTACCCGCTGGCTGACCGTTCTGGTAGTATTAGGACAGGCACCTGGATACATCGTTAACCTTAAAGCCCAATCACCAGGTGCTATTGTAATGGATGGCACTGGATTTTGGATTACATCCATACTGATTCTTCTTGCCGGTACCATGTTCGTAATGTGGATTGGAGAGCGTATAACCGAGAATGGTATCGGAAATGGTATCTCCATTATCATCATGATCGGTATCATTGCGCGCTTGCCACTTTCTTTCCGCGATGAGTTTTTATCTCGACTGAACGAAGGCGGTGGTATGGTGGTATTCTTGGCAGAGTTGATCATGCTCTATATCGTCATTGCTTTGGTGATTTTGCTGGTACAGGGTACACGTAGGATTCCGGTTCAATTCGCCAAGAAGATCGTAGGCAACAAACAATACGGCGGCCAACGTCAATATATTCCTCTAAAAGTGAATGCAGCAGGTGTTATGCCAATCATTTTCGCTCAGGCGATCATGTTCATTCCAGCTACTGTTGCGCAATTCTTCCCTGAGTCTGGTGCCATGCAAGGTTTTGCTGGGACATTCACCAATTTCTTCTCATTCGGTTACAACATCACTTTTGCAATCCTTATCATCCTGTTCACTTATTTCTACACAGCGATTTCGGTTAATCCAAACCAGATGGCTGAAGACATGAAAAAGAACGGTGGATTCATTCCTGGCGTAAAACCTGGACGGACTACGGCCGACTTCATTGACAACGTTATGTCAAAGATTACTTTGCCTGGCTCGATCTTCTTGGCCTTTGTGGCGATAATGCCCACATTGGCAAAATTGTCGGGTGTGAACAGCAATTTCGCACAATTCTACGGTGGTACTTCACTCCTCATCTTAGTAGGTGTGGTATTGGATACCCTGCAGCAAATAGAAAGTCATTTATTGATGCGTCACTACGACGGACTGATGAAGTCAGGTCGTATCAAAGGACGTTCATCAGTGGGTGGCATGGCCTAACGGTTTTAACCTGATAATCGGTAAAACTTGCAGGTAGTATATAAGAGTGAAGGGCAGATAGAGGCGATTAGAGTAAGTTCTTTACTTGTTGGAGATACATTGGCGGAAGTAGCCTCCCGTATCAAACCTGGGATGCGAACCATCGACTTGGATCGTGTGGCGGAAACGTTCATACGAGATCACCAAGCGGAGCCCGCCTTCAAAGGTTATCACGGTTTTCCTGCCTCCTTGTGCATATCGGTTAATGCCGAAGTTGTGCATGGGATACCTGGAAACCGTGAATTGAAAGACGGGGATGTGGTGTCTATCGATTGTGGCGTCAATAAGGGCGGCTTCTTCGGTGATTCTGCCTACTCATTTGTTATCGGAGAGGTTCCAGCTAAAACCATTGAATTGCTTCGGGTCACCAAAAGGTGCCTGATGCAAGGTGTATCCAAAGCCGTAGAAGGTATGCGGATTGGAGACATAAGCGAAGCGGTTCAGGACCTTGCCGAATCCCATGGGTTCGGAGTCGTTCGCGAGTTGGTTGGGCACGGAGTGGGGTTGAAGCTTCACGAAAAGCCCGAGGTTCCGAACTTCGGTAAGAAGGGTACAGGTTTGTTGATGAAGAAAGGTTTAGTGATTGCCATTGAACCGATGATCAACGCCGGAAAGAAGCAGGTGAAGCAGCTAAACGACGGTTGGACGATTGTGACTTCCGATGGTTTGCCTTCTGCGCACTTCGAACATACGGTTGCGATTGGGGTAGGTAAGCCTGATGTACTCTCCTCGTTTGATAAGATTGAAATCGCGGAAGCAAACAACATAAACCTCGGGAAACCGCACCAGATAACGGAAGTGAATGGCTAAACAAGGCGTCATAGAGCAAGACGGAACGATCATTGAAGCGTTGTCAAACGCCATGTTTCGTGTGGAGTTGGAAAACGGCCATGAGCTCATCGCACATATCTCCGGCAAGATGCGGATGAACTACATTAAAATCCTGCCTGGCGACAGGGTTAAGGTTGAAATGTCTCCATACGATTTGACAAAAGGAAGAATAACATACAGATATAAATAACCAAACAAAATGAAAGTAAGACCCTCCTTGAAAAAGAGAAGCGCCGAATGTAAGATCGTAAGGCGTAAGGGACGTCTTTACGTCATCAACAAGAAGAACCCTCGCTTTAAGATGCGTCAGGGTTGATTGACTAACAGATAAAACCAAAACAAAATAATGGCTCGTATAGCAGGTATTGATTTACCGAAAAACAAAAGGGGAGAGATTGGCTTGACCTATATCTATGGAATAGGCCGCTCTACCGCGCAAAAGATTCTGACCGATTCCGGTATCGACTTCAGCAAGAAGGTACAGGAATGGAATGATGACGAACTGACCAAAATCCGTTCATACATCAACGATTATTTGAAGGTTGAAGGTGCACTTCGTTCAGAAGTACAGCTAAACATCAAGCGTCTGATGGATATCGGCTGTTACCGTGGTGTTCGTCACCGTTTGGGATTGCCTGTTCGCGGACAAAGGACAAAAAACAACTGCAGGACTCGTAAGGGTAAGCGTAAGACGGTTGCTAACAAAAAGAAAGTAACTAAATAACCATTAGCGGTAATCCCGCTGCAATATTGACTTAAGAAGAATGGCTAAAACAGCAAAAGTCACCGCCAAGAAAAAGGTGGTAAAGGTTGAATCGGTAGGCGAGGCTCACATCAATGCCACTTTCAACAACATCATCATCAGCATCACCAACCTCTCTGGTCAGGTGGTATCATGGGCATCTGCCGGTAAAATGGGTTTCAAAGGTTCTAAGAAGAACACTCCTTACGCCGCTCAGTTGGCTGCCGCCGACTGCTGCAAAGTAGCTTTTGATGCTGGAATGCGCAAAGTTAAGGTGTTTGTGAAAGGTCCAGGATCTGGACGTGAATCGGCTATCCGCACATTGCACAACTCCGGTTTGGAGGTTACTGAAATCATGGATATCACGCCGATTCCACACAACGGATGCCGTCCGCCCAAGCGCAGAAGGATCTAACAGTTAAGTCAATCTAACAGAAAAACAACAACCATTCATGGCTAGGTACATAGGACCCAAAACCAAAATCGCTCGAAAGTTCAGAGAGCCCATCTTCGGACCTGACAAGAACTTTGAAAAGCGCAATTATCCTCCCGGACAACACGGGCAATCAAAGAAGCGTTCCAAGATGTCGGAATACGCCACCCAGCTTCGCGAGAAGCAAAAGGTGAAGTATACCTATGGAATCCTGGAGCGTCAGTTTGCCAAGACTTTCGATCGTGCATCACGTAAAGAAGGTATTACCGGTGAGAATCTTCTTCAATTGATTGAATCTCGTTTGGATAACGTTGTGTTTCGTATGGGCATCGCGCCAACGCGCTCTGCTGCCAGGCAGTTGGTTTCTCACCGTCACATCACTGTTAACGGTAAGGTGGTTAACATCCCTTCGTTCACATTGAAGGCTGGTGATATAGTGGGCGTTCGTGAGCGTTCCAAGTCATCGCAAGTAATCAACGATTCATTGCGTGGTCGCGCTAGTCGCTACCCATGGTTGGAATGGGACGAGACTAAGATGGAGGGTAAGTTTATCAACGCTCCTGCTCGTACAGAACTTCCTGAGACCATCAAGGAACAGTTGATCGTCGAATTGTACTCTAAGTAACCTTGCCGCTGCTGAACGGCGGAAAACTAACCTATATAAACTCCAATAACAAAATCATAAACATGGCCATACTCGCATTTCAAAAACCGGACAAGGTAATAATGCTCAACTCCACCGAGCAGCTCGGCACTTTCGAGTTCCGTCCCTTGGAGCCAGGTTATGGAATCACCATCGGCAATGCCCTTCGCAGGATCTTGTTGTCCTCGCTGGAAGGATACGCCATCACTACCATCAGGATTTCCGGTGTTGATCATGAATTTTCCACCATCAAAGGCGTTGTGGAAGATGTCACCGAAATCATCCTCAACCTTAAGCAAGTTCGTTTCAAAAGGCAAATCGAGTCTACCGACTCCGAAAAGGTTCATGTAACCATCAATGGTAAGAACCAATTTGTAGCCGGAGACATCGCCAAGCATACTTCTGCATTCCAGGTGCTCAACCCAGAGTTGGTAATCTGCAACATGGAGTCAAGTGTTAAGTTCCAAATCGATATAACCATCGACAAAGGCCGTGGCTATGTTCCCTCTGAAGAGAATAAGTCGAACGCCTATCCCGTTGGTACAATTGCTATAGATTCTATCTTCACACCCATCCGTAACGTTCGCTACAACGTAGAGAACTACCGTGTAGAGCAGAAGACCGACTATGAAAAGCTGGTTCTTGAAATCGCTACTGACGGTTCCATCGCTCCCAAGGATGCATTGCGTGAAGCTGCCGAAATCCTGATTCATCACTTCATGTTGTTCTCTGACGAGAAGATCACTTTGGAGAGCAAGCCAAAGACACCAACTGAGGAGTTTGATGAGTCTTCCTTACACATGCGTCAATTGCTGAAGACCAAGTTGGTCGACATGGATTTGTCCGTGCGCGCCCTTAACTGTTTGAAGGCTGCTGATGTGGAAACATTGGGCGACTTGGTTTCTTATTCCAAGAACGACCTCTTGAAGTTTCGCAACTTCGGACGCAAGTCACTTACCGAATTGGAAGACCTTGTGAAAAGCAAGAATCTGAACTTCGGTATGAACCTTGCCAAGTACAAATTAGACAAAGACTGATAACATTATTCCGCCATTGGCGGTCCACAACCAAGAAACAATAGAAAATGCGTCACGGAAAAAAGATCAACCATTTGGGTCGTACCTCCAGTCACAGGGAGGCTCTCTTATCCAACATGGCTTCGTCACTCATCCTTAACAAGCGAATCAACACCACTGTTGCCAAGGCAAAAGCTTTGCGCAAATATGTGGAGCCGCTTATTACCAAATCCAAAAGCGATTCAACCCACTCTCGCCGTATGGTTTTCAGCATGCTTCAAAACAAGGAAGCTGTTGCCGAGCTATTCCGTGATATCGCTGGCAAAATCGGTGAGCGTGCAGGAGGCTATACTCGTATCATCAAAACAGGTAACCGTTTAGGTGATGCCGCCGAAATGTGCATGATGGAGTTGGTTGATTACAACGAACTCATGATTAAGGAGCCTAAGGGCGGTGCCAAAAAAGCAAAAACAACCCGTCGCGGTCGCACTAAAAAGGCTGATTCAGCCAAAGGTGGTGATGCTTCGGCCGAAGGCACTTCTGCTGAATAAGGGCTTTAAAATGGCTTTATACGAGAAAGGGACGGGGTTTTACCCAGTCCCTTTTTTGTTTTCAACGGATGTGGACAACTTAGTGGGGCAATTCTTCCTACCCAAACGGCTAAATACATTACTTTGCATAACCCCTAACCCATGAAATATACACCGAAATCGCCCGCCGTACTGGTCCTACAGGATGGTACGGTATTTTATGGTAAGTCGGCTGGAAAAGTCGGTACAGCCACTGGAGAGATTTGCTTTAATACCGGGATGACTGGCTACCAAGAGGTTTTTACTGACCCTTCATACAAGGGGCAGTTGCTTTTGGCCACCAACGTCCATATCGGAAACTATGGCATAACAGACAACGAATCGGAATCCAATAGCATCAAAATTGCCGGTTTGATTTGTCGGAACTTTTCGCAGCACCACTCGCGCAAGCAAGCTGACGCCTCGCTCACGGATTACTTTATCGAGCAAAACATGGTCGCCATTTGTGAAATCGATACCCGTGCATTGGTCAGACACATTCGCAACAAGGGCGCGATGAACGGAATCATAAGTTCGGAAACATTGGATGTAGATGTCTTGAAAAAGTCATTGGCAAACGTACCATCCATGGAAGGGCTAGAGCTTTCTTCTACGGTTTCCACAAAAGAACCCTACTTCTTCGGTAATCCCGACGCGAAGTTCAAAGTCGCTGTTTTGGATGAGGGTGTTAAAACCAATACGCTTCGTTGCCTATCTGATAGGAACTGCTACGTGAAAGTTTATCCATATAATACTTCCTTTGAAGAGATGAATGCTTGGGAGCCCGACGGATTCTTGATTTCAAACGGCCCTGGCGATCCCGCAGTAATGCCCAACGTCGTACAGATAGTGAAGGACATCATCGCTCATGACAAGCCCGTTTTTGGAATTTGTTTGGGTCATCAATTGATTGCCGAAGCTTGTGGTATATCCACCTTTAAAATGTTCAATGGACATCGTGGCATAAACCATCCTGTAAAGAACATGGTCACCGGTCATTCTGAGGTTACCTCCCAAAACCATGGATTTTCCATTGGCTTAAAAGATGCCGATAAATCGGATGTGGTAGAAATCACCCACGTGAACTTGAACGACCATTCTGTTGAGGGTATCCGTGTTAAAAATAAGAAAGCATTTTCAGTGCAATACCATCCTGAGTCAGCTCCTGGTCCCGATGACTCACGTTATCTTTTCGACGAGTTTGTTGGATCCTTGCGTGTTGGTAAAAGTGCCGAAACCCTAGCGTAATTTCAGATTATAGCCAGAAACACAAAAGCCGCGGATTTCCGCGGCTTTTGTGTATAATGTAGGTACAGTTATTATGTGAGGAGTTTACATGTGTATCACTTCGCCATACGCCGCTGCAGCTGCTTCCATCACAGCTTCCGACATAGTGGGGTGGGGGTGGACCGATTTGATGATCTCGTGACCGGTGGTTTCAAGCTTCCGCGCTACAACGATCTCGGCAATCATTTCGGTAACATTGGCACCAATCATGTGTGCTCCTAGGAACTCACCGTACTTGGCATCAAAAATAACCTTCACAAATCCATCCTTGGATCCTGCGGCGCTTGCTTTTCCGGATGCACTGAATGGGAATTTGCCGACCTTGATTTCATATCCAGCATCTTTGGCCGCTTTCTCGGTAAATCCTACTGAAGCGATCTCTGGATTGCAATAGGTGCAACCGGGAATATTATTGTAGTCCAACGGTTCTGGATGGTGACCAGCAATTTTTTCTACGCAGATAATTCCCTCTGCAGAGGCCACGTGTGCCAATGCCTGACCTTTTACTATGTCGCCAATGGCATAAATGCCGGGCATGTTGGTTTGATAATATTCGTTAACCACTACGCGACCCTTATCTGTTACAACACCAACTTCCTCGAGCCCCAGGTTTTCGATATTTGGAGTGATACCGACTGCAGACAAAACCGCATCAGCTTCAATCACTACCATCTCTCCTTTTTTGTTCTTTACATGAACCTTGCATCCCGAACCGCTGGTGTCAACCGACTCCACAGTGGAAGACGTCATCACCTCGATCCCGGATTTCTTGAATGAACGCTCTAACTGTTTGGATACATCTTCATCCTCCACAGGTACGATGTTTGGCATGAACTCAACAATGGTGACTTTGGTGCCCATGGAGTTGTATACATAAGCGAACTCAACTCCAATCGCACCGGATCCAACAACAACCAATGATTTTGGCTGCGATGGTAATGTCATCGCCTCGCGATATCCGAAAACCTTTTTACCGTCTTGTTTTAGATTGGGCAGTTCGCGGGAGCGAGCACCTGTTGCCAAAATGATATGATTGGCTTCATAAGTGACGGTGGTACCATCGGCTGATTTAACTTCAACTTTTTTTCCGCTCTTTATTTTGCCATGGCCATTGATGACATCAATCTTGTTTTTCTTCAAAAGGAATTGCACGCCTTTGCTCATGCCATCGGCAACGCCACGGCTTCTTGATATGACCGCACCGAAATCGTGACTGGCACCAGTAACGGATATGCCGTAATCAGATGCATGGTTGATGTACTCAAAAACCTGAGCACTTTTGATGAGCGCCTTGGTAGGGATGCATCCCCAATTGAGACAAACACCACCCAGGTTTTCCTTTTCCACAATGGCTGTTTTGAGTCCGAGTTGCGAAGCACGTATGGCGGCAACATAGCCACCTGGACCGCTGCCTATCACAATCAAATCGTAGTTCATAGTTGCAATGGTTAATTTCGTGGCTCGAAGATAGGCATTCCCATTTGGATGCTCAAACCAACTGATAACCATGAGATATACGTTTAGCATTCCCAAGCCTTTCGAACGGTTTGCCCAAATAGAGATGGAGATTACCGGACCATTTGTGAATGGAGAGGTCGAGCTGGTTCTACCTTCATGGAGACCTGGCCGCTATGAATTGGGGAATTTCTCCAAGAACATCCGACAATTCAAGCCATTGGATTCGGAGGGCAATTTATTGGATTTCAAAAAGATAAGTAAGGATAGGTGGGTGGTTTCAGGGATTGCTAGTTCAAGTATCCAGGTTCAATATGAATATTATGCCAATCAACCAGATGCTGGAGCTTGTTTCGTAGACCATGAGCAATTGTACATTAACCCAATCCATTGCTGCTTCTTCATCCCCGGAAGGGAAAAAGAGCCTTGTGAAGTGGTATTGGACATACCACACGATTGGAAAACCGCAACAGGATTGATTAAGGTCGATGATAGGGTATTTCATGCATCAGATTTTGATAACCTAGTTGACTCCCCCTTCATCGCTTCAAGTCATTTGCAACATGGTAGCTATACTTTGGATGGTGTGCAATTCCATGTTTGGTTCAATGGTGAATGTACTCCTGATTGGAGTCGAATCATTCCGGATTTCGAAGCGTTCTCGCAAGTACAGCTGGACATGATGGAGCATTTCCCATGCAGAGATTTTCATTTCCTGATTCAAATGCTTCCTTACCGATTTTATCATGGTGTTGAGCATTTGAACTCAACGGTATTGGCACTTGGCCCTGCAAGCGAATTGATGACAGAAGGCATATACAAGGAGCTTCTGGGTGTTGCCTCGCACGAGTTGTTTCATTGTTGGAATGTGAAGTCCATTCGCCCTATTGAAATTTTGCCTTATGATTACACCAAGGAGAATTACTCATCCAGTGGATACGTTTATGAGGGTGTGACTACGTATTACGGTGATTTGTTCTTGGGGCGTTCTGGTTTTTTCAGTTTGGATGCGATGTTGTCGGAGTTTTCTGTTCGTCTTCAAAAACACATGGATAATCCTGGTCGCACCAATCTTTCTGTAGCAGCATCATCCTTTGATACATGGCTGGACGGATATGTGCAAGGGGTTCCCGGAAGAAAGGTTTCAATTTACGATGAAGGTTGTTTGATTGCTTGGATTCTGGATTTTATGATTCGCAGCGCCACTCAAAACCAAAAAAGTTTGGATGATGTGATGCATGTGTTATATCATAATTATGCCATGAAGGGTTTAGGGTATTCGGGTGATGATTTCAAAGGTGTTTGCGAATCGATTGCGGAACGAAGTTTCGATGTTTTTTTTTCGGAAATAGTTCATACTGCAAACACTTTGCTGACTCCATTGAGTGAAGCTATTTCGCTTGCCGGATTGGAGATTGAAGTCAGCAATTCCGTGTTGCCACTTGAGCGAATGTTTGGTTTGAGGATTTCAGGAAATAAAATAAGGAGCGCTTATCCGGGCTCTCCTGCTTGGAAGGCTGGAATTGTTATGGACGATGAAATAGTTTCAATCAACGGAAAGTTGGTAACAGGTGCTTTGAACCAATTGGTGGATTCGGAATATAGCGGAGGAGACAATATTGT
>JALRAP010000004.1 GCA_023262505.1 Bacteroidia bacterium | reverse complement strand
GGAACCGAACGCCTTTTGGAAGTAACCGATGATGAACTCGAAAACCGCGTCCAGGAGTTCGTGGATTTGGTGCAGTTCGATATCACGCTGGTATAATTTACAATTGACCATTTACAATTGACCATTTACAATTGACTATTTTAAATTGTCAATCGTCAATCGACTTCGTATTCCAGCTTCACGGTAATATTCGCCGTTTTGCGCTTGGAGGAAGTGTTGAAGGAGCCGCCCCAAGAAAAATCCTCGGAGGAGTTTTGTGCCACGATCTGGAAGACACCCATGTTGGCATTTTTAAGTGAACCCACTGTGCTTCCGGCATTCTCGGCTATTTTTTTGGCCCGCTCATTGGCATCCTTGGTGGCTTGGGCAATCATTTCGATTTTCAGTTCCGACAACTTGGTGTAATAATACTGCGGGTCTTGGGAGTAAAACTCAACACCAGAGTTGATCAGCTCACTCACCTGACGCGAAATGTCTTCAATCTTGTCCACCTCCTTTGATTCGATGGTCACCGATTGGTCGAGGAGGTAGCCTGAGAAACGCTGTTCCTTCACATTCATCTCCGAATCATAAATGGTTTGAAACTCTTTGTTGATGCCAACTGCAGAGAATACGATGTTCGCGTCTGCAATACCTTTTGAGTTGAGGTATTTGCGGATGGTTTCGCGGTCGCGGTCGAGTTCGGCATAAGCATCTTTCAATATCAGGTTGCGCTTGCTGAAGTTGCCGCTCCAAACGATCAGGTCGGAGACGAAATCCTTGGTGCCAAGTCCGGTTACGGCAATGGTGTTCGCCGATTTGTTACGGTTTTGAAAGGCATTGCCTAGCACCATGGCGGTAATGATCACCGATAAGCCGATGATGATTGAAGAAAGATGGTTTTTCATGTATATGGTTAGTTAAGGCGTTAAAAGTAAATATTATGGATTCCAAAACAAATGATCCGCGTCAGCCTACTTTTTCCCTCCCTTTCGACGCAGCTGCTGGTAGTCTAGGTAATAAACCATTTTCAGTGAGATGCTGTTCGTTTGCGGGTCGTTGATGATACGTTCGAAGTTGGAACCGTAAGGCTTGAATACCGTAATGGCATCGAGCTCGTTTTCGATGATGTTCTTATAAACCACCGATAGGGTGCTTCCCGGCGCAAACATCCACGAGTAAACGACATCCACATTAAAAATATTGTAATCAAAGTTGTTGTTGTTCGGATAGTCATTGGTTTCTTGCAAGGAGCCGTCCGCTAGCAAAACCGCATAGCCATCGTGCTTCGCAAATGCGCGGTAATGGCGAGCGTTTAAAGAAAGCACCATGTCTTTTGAAAACGCGTAGGATCCTGTGAGTTGCACCGATTGCGTTGTCAGGTTTCGTATTCCGTATATGATTTCACCATTGTTATCGATGTCGGAGAAGCCCACGTTCTTGGGGTCGTTCTCCGTATTTATTTTCAATTTCAGATTGGCGTGATCAGATAGGCGAAGCCTGAAAGTGGTGGTGGAGGATAAGCTGATGCCTTTGTATAGTTCGGTATTCCCTCCTACGGAAAAATTCTGATCCACAGCCAGGGTTTTCCGGTAATCGGTGCTTAATCCGATGGAACCACCGGCGTACCTCAATGCTTTTTGAAATCTACCAGGCACACGCGGTTCGAAATAATCGTAGTAGTCGCCAGGTGCGTAAGATAACCCACCAAACATGGTGAAGTAACTCATGAAAGTTGTGAAATTAAAAACATTGATCTTGTTATCTACCAAGCGACTAGTTCCATAGAGGGTGTTCAAGTTGTATGAAACGGAAGTATAACTGCTACGGATAATGCCTACTGGCTCATATATGTTGTAGGATAGTTGAAACTCGTTTGTCGCCGTTTGATTGATGGTTTGATAACCCATATCGATGGTCTGGTACCGGTTATCGAATACCAATCGTGAAAATCCATAGTTGAAACGCCCTCCACCTTGTTTGTTTGCGAATATGCGGTAAGCATAACCTGTTTCGTTTTTCAGCGCTCCTGTGTCATCAACCAGATTGGTGCGGTGACTGATACCGCCATCGGCGCCTATGGAAAAAGTGTTTTTCTTATTGCTGATGGTGAAACCGGTGTTGGTGACATTGGCATCCGAAAAATGCCCTTCTCTCATCACGTTGGTGTTTATCAGATAAACCTCAGAATTGTTTTTCAAATCCTGGTCCAAAACCACGGCGCTGTAGTTGGTAAGCGGCTCAGTCAGTATTTTGCGCGTAGAACCATCCGGTCGCTTTGCAAGGGCATACATGTTGTCGGTAACCGCGTTGAAAATGCCAATACCCAACCCGTTTCCCGTTCTGCCCGAGAATCGCGATGCATTCAGCAGCTTCACGGTCGATGGGTTTTCAACCAGCTCCTCGCCATCCAATAGATAACTCTCCGCCGAGTAAAAACCAGAAGGCGTTTTTCCAATACGACGCGTATAAAACAGATTATTCCGATTGAACAAATCTGCTCCCTCTTTGAAGAAGGAGCGGTTCTCATCATAGGTGCTTTCCTGATAGCTTAGGTTCTTCACTTTGTTGTCCGACTGCACCTGTCCGAAATCGGGGAGCAAGGTCATGTCAAAGGTGAACCGCTCATCAACGCCGTATTTGACATCCGCGCCAGCGTTATAGGAAAAACCGCGTTGATAATCGATGGTGCCATTGGCATCCGAAACAAATGGCACCGATTCGGCATAAGCCGAAACATATGGAGTGAGGGAAAGGCGTAGGGGAGGATCAATGTTTTTCAGGTTGGTGAGATGGCCCCAGTAAACCATGGGATTGTTAGCCTCCGGAGGCACATGAGCCCACATGGTAAACTCACGGTTCCTACGGATGGAGCGGTTGAGTTGCAAAGACCATTGTTGTTCATCCATGGCAGGGAAACGAAACGCGCTGTAGGGGATGCGGAATTCGGCATACCAACCTTTGATGTCAAAAGTCACCACGCTTTCCCAAACGGCATCAAAGGTTTCGTCGAAATACTTTTGATCAAATTGCACCCCTGCAGCGGTTACTCCGAAAACATAGTTTTCTTGATGCTTCCCATAAGGATCGATGGCGATACGGAAGTAATCGGCATTAACACCCGAATTGTCGCGTAAGCCAAATTCCTTCAGTATGGAATCAGGGGCTGTATCAAAAAGCTCAGCGAGCACGTAAAGCGCTTGGTCATCGTAAGCGATCCTCACCGAGGTTCGCTGGCTGGCTGGTGCGCCGTTGATGGGATTGAATTGCGTGAATTCTGTGATTTCAGGAACCGTCATCCAAGCCGGATCACCGGGTTTGCCATCAATCTTTGGAGCCACAGAAATCCTCGTGGCCGGATATTTGGGCACGCTGATGGAATCAGCAGATTGGCTGATGCCACACAATGGCAGCATGGAAAAACAAATTCCAAGAAGCGGAAACAGATTTCGCATGATGTTCAGCGGGTTCTTGAAAGATCAGTACGTATCAATTACTCTCCAGCACTTGGAACAGTTCATCCAGTTTCGGAGTAAGAATGACCTCTATGCGTCGGTTCTTTTTGCGTGCATCGGCCGAATTGGCTTTGTCGATGGGAACGAATTCTCCACGACCTGCCGGTGTCAAACGCACTGGCGCAACCCCCTTGTTCTTCTCTAGGATGCGGACAACGGAAGTGGCACGCAATACACTCAGGTCCCAATTGTCTTTGATGGCTCCGCCCTTGATTGGAACATTGTCGGTATGGCCTTCGATCAAAACGTTGATGTCGGTGTTTTTGGCCAACACGTTACCAAGTTCCTTCAGCGCCTCCTCGCCCTTAGGGTCCACTACCGTGGAACCGGAGGCGAACAGCAAGCGTTCCTCTAGCGATACGTAAACCTTGCCGTTTTTCTGTTCTACGGTCAGTCCTTGGCCTTGAAAACCCAGCAAAGCCTTGGTAACCGTTTCCTTGAGCGCTTTGACCGCGCTGTCTTTGCTGTCTAAGATCTGTTGCAATTCGGCTACACGCGCCTCGCGTAATTTCAATTGCGCCGAAGTTGCGTTCAGTTCGCGTTCGCGTGCTGCCAATGCATCCTCCTTGCGTTGCAACTCTTCCTGCGTCTCATTCAATTGACTAATGAGTTTGCGGTTTTCACTTTGACCGCTGGCTAGCATTTTCTCATTGTTCTTGGAGAGTTTGTCATATGATTCCGACAGCTCGTTGTACAATTTGGTCAAACGCCTGGTGCCTTCGCCCATCGAAGTGGTGTCGTTACGCAGGTATTTGTTCTGCTGATCGAGTTCGTTGTTGCGTGAATCCAATTCGCTGATGCGGGTGTTGGCTGCAAGCATGTCGGCTTTCAGTTTGGCGTTCTCCTCATCGCATTGCAGCTTGCTGGTTTTCATCTCGTCAAACATTCTTGAAGGCACGCACGATGCGGTAAGGCATGCTGCAAAAACTGCCAGTAGAATACGGTTGTTTCCCATTTTTTTGTGATTTATAACGAATCACCAAGTTCCGTAATTGTGCAGCCTCGTTAGTTGTTGATGTGGTACACTTTTCAACAACACACTTTTTGTAAAAACCCGCGCGTTATTAGGAAACAGTTTGCCTGATTAAACGTAAGAAAGATCATCCAAACCATCCATTGAAATCCGCTATGGCTACCTTGAGCACTAACTGGGTCACAGAGAAACACATTGATTTTGAATATAAAAAGTACCTGTTGCTCGGGTATTTGAAGGAGGTAAGCGAGCAGTTTGAGTCGGCCCGATTGTATCCATCTTTGGCCGACCTGATTCGTCACTACCGCAATGTGCTGTCAATCCGCGATGGCAAACAGTTCCTATCGATGCAGTTTCCCGAGCAATTGAAGACAGCCGATGTGGCCAAACTACGGCTGGTTTATGAGAAGCTGGTGACTGATGATGAGGTGATGGAGGAAATAGGAAACATCATTCATTATTCCATACCGCAATTTGAAAAACATATCCGTGAAGGGAAAGAAATCTATGAGTTCATAGAGTCGCATCTCAATATTGCACCGGTAGGGATTGTCCCTTTGCAGAGCGATGAAGGATATCTGTTGCTTCGCTCGGCAGCGGATACCGACACACTGGTTTATGAATATCATTTGACCGTTTTTGAGGGTCCGGACGAGCGGTACAGGGGCATTCATACCCAATTCCTATGCACTTTTCCGGCGACGCCCTTTCAAACTTTTGAAAACATCAAGTACGAACTGATTCGCTACCGAAAGCAACTGCCCAACCCTGCAACCTTTGTTGTAGAGTCCGACATGGCCTTTCCGATCCAAGAAGCCCTGCTCCCCATTGCCAAGCGAACCCTGGTAAGGCACGTTTGCTCGCAAGGAGGAACCTGCTGAGGCCGCGGCTTTTGATTATTTTCACACGCAAACAATCAACATGGCCATGGAATTGTTTATTCCATGCCTAAGTTAAAGCGTGTTCAATATCCGAGCCCTCATACCGATCCTGATAATCCTGCTGTTTGCAGCTCAATCCAAGGCGCAGCAAAGAGTCTTGAATGAGCGCAAGCAATTCTTGGTCCTCTCCGACGATACGATAGTTTTTGATACCCTCAGCGTAGTACCAGGTTCTTTGCGTTTTGAGCTTTTAGACGGAACAGCTTTTACCGACACCTCAGCCATCCGCATCGACTATGCCTCTGCTTCGCTCTTGGTGAACCGCAATTCCCAAGCATTGCCCGATACTGTTCGCATCTACTACCGAACCTTCCCTCTGCTTTTCACCCGCAATTGGGCCAATCGCGACAGGTCCGTTATTGAAAAGTCTTTTGGCGGAGAATACAATCCGTTCTCCTACCCAAGTGAAACGCAGCGCGACGACCCATTCCGAACCGACGGGCTTCAACGGAGTGGTAGTATTGCCCGCGGCATCACCTTCGGCAATAACCAAGATGCGGTGGTGAACTCGGCTTTCAACCTACAGATGTCGGGTAAAATCGGTGACGACATTGAAGTGCTGGCCGCGATTACCGATAACAACATACCAGTACAACCGGATGGAAACACCCAGCAAATTCAGGACTTCGACAAGGTTTTTATCCAGCTTTCCAAAAACAAAAGCAAGCTGATTGCCGGGGATTTTGAATTGCGAAGGCCTGATAGTTATTTCATGAACCTTTACAAGAAAGGGCAAGGTGGAATATTCACCACCGAATACCCATCAGGCCTCGAAAATGGCTCAGTGATGCGAACAACGGTAAGCGGGGCTGTATCCAAAGGCAAGTATGCACGCAAACCTTTCAATGGGTTGGAGGGCAACCAAGGTCCTTACAAACTCACCGGTGCCGATAACGAACCTTTCATCATCATCTTATCGGGCTCCGAAAAAGTATTCATAGACGGCAAGTTGTTGGTGCGGGGGGAATCGAATGACTATGTGATTGATTACAACACGGCTGAGATCAGGTTCACACCTAAACAGCCCATCACCAAAGACAAACGCATCGTGGTTGAGTTCCAATACTCCGACAAGAATTATGCTCGGACCATGTATTTCATCAACCAGGAATATGAGGACAAGCGTTGGAAAGTGAAGGCCAATATATTTTCAGAGCAGGATTCCAAGAACCAACCGCTGCTGCAGGACTTGGATAATGAGCAGAAGGCAGTATTGGCTTCCGTGGGCGACAGTATTTTCAATGCGGTTTATCCGAGCATCGATAGCGTGGCATTCAACTCAAGTGAAGTGCTGTATGAGAAGATCGATTCGGCGGGCTATGTGTTTTACAGGTACTCAACGGATTCAACCAAGGCAAGATTCCGTTTGGGATTTTCGCTGCTCGGAAAAAACCGGGGGAACTATGAGCCTGTGGCCGCAGGAGCCAACGGCCGCGTTTTTCGTTGGATAGAGCCTGTGAACGGCGTGCCACAAGGCACTTACGAGCCTGTTACACTTCTCGTGTCACCGAAGAAACAGCAGCTATTCACGTTCGGTACCGATTACAAAACCCGTTATGGAAAAGTTTTTGTGGAGGGATCCATGTCGCGAAACGACATCAACCTTTTTTCCAAATTTGATAAATCAGACGATACCGGCTTTGCGCTTGCCGGAGGGGTTGAGCAAATAGTTCCGCTGACGCGGGATTCTCTTCGCGGATGGAAAATGATGACCGACTTCCGTTTCGAACATGTGAATGCGCGATTCAAGCCATTGGAGTCGTATCGCAGTGTCGAGTTCACGCGCGATTGGAATTTGTCAGCCGGCGCACCTGCTTCTGACGAGTTGGCACTGAGCGCTGGTGTACGATTTATCCGCTCTGAAAAATCGTTCGGTTACCGGGTCCGCACTTTTCAAGGAACAGAAAAATACCGCGGTTATATGAACATGGCTGATTTGCGATGGTTATTGGGCAAGTACAATTTCTCATCCGATGCCAGTTGGCTCTTGAGTGATAGCAAGATGCTGAAAACATCATTTCTGCGATCATCTAACCAAATGGCCCGCAAGGTGGGTAAACTCACGGGAGGCATCCGTTACGACCAGGAACGCAATCTGCAGTATTCGGGCACGAGTGATACATTGTCGCCTTTGAGTCGTGCATTCGATGTGTTCAAGTTGTTCATGGCTTCGCCTGATTCGGGTCGAATCCGTTATTCTTGGGATGTTGCGCGCAGGTTCGACCGTGCCGCTTCCGCGGATGTGTTGCGTGAGGCCGCTCGGGCGGATGAGTTCTCGGGCAGGGTGGATTTATATGGGGCCAAAGGCAACAAGCTGTCATTTTCAAGCATGTATCGCAACCTTTTCATCATCGACACTCTGTTGTCAGCCCAGGTACCGGAAGAGACCTTCCTTAGTCGAATAGAATACAATGGAACATTTGAGGACGGATTGCTGGTGATGAACACCTTTTACGAAGCTGGTTCAGGTCAGGAGCCCAAAAAGGAATACGCATTCTTGGAGGTTGCACCAGGTACTGGTGTTTATACCTATGCAGGTGATTACAATAACAACGGCGTAAAGGATTTGGATGAATTCGAAGTGGCCGCATTTTCAGACCAGGCAAACTATGTGAAAGTGTTTTTGCCTACCAACGAATACGTAAGAACACGCAACAACCAGTTCAGTCACTCCATGTCCATCAATCCTGCTGCGTGGTACGCCAAGAAACCTGGCAAAGGAAAATTCATCAGTCGATTCGCCAATCAAACATCTTATCGCGCCGAGAACCGCTTGATCTTGGATGATGTGTTTAAAGCCCTGTATCCATTTGATGCCAATATCAAGGACTCTGTGTTGGTGGCTACGGGAAGAACGCTCAGAAGCACCCTGTTTTTTAATAGGAGTAGCACGGTTTTCAGTATGGACATCACTCATGCCGACAATCGTAACAAATCCATTCTGTCCAATGGATACGAGTCGCGGCAATTGCAAAATAATGCTCTTAATGCCAGATGGAACATCACAAGAGTTTATGGTTTGCAGTTGGCTTGTGAGCAAGGGGTAAAGACCAATGAGTCGGAGTTTTTCAAAAACCGTGATTACCGAATCGAGTCTCTTTCGGCCGAGCCGCGTTTCTCGATTCAGCCGAATGTTGATTTCCGGGTTACTGCCTCATACAAATATCAGGTCCGCGAAAATGTGCTGGGTGAAAAATCAGCGTTTAACACCGGTACAGCCGAAGTGCGCTTCGCGCCTGTTACCAAAGGACTTTACACTGCGCGGTTCAGTGTAATTAACATTTCATACAACGCGCCGGAGAACACTTCAATCGCCTATGAGATGTTGGAAGGGTTGCGTGCCGGCACCAACTACACTTGGAGTATTGGAGTGCAACGCAACTTATCGAAGGCAGTGCAGATCAGTATCAACTATGAGGGAAGAAAACCGGAGACTGTAAAAACCATACACACCGGTACGATGCAGGCCAGGGCGTTTTTCTAGGAAATCACTTCAAATCGATGGAGGTCGAGCCCACCATGCTTCCATCGATATACACTTCAATCGTGTATTTGCCTTTGATGTAAGCCGAGCCTTTGTTCCACTGCACACATACGGGAGTTGATTCGTTGTCGTAATCAAAAGTCTCTTTAACGGTGTAAAGTGTAGGTTGGTTGTTATAAAGGAAGGTTTCCGAGTTGGTGGTCATCACCGCGTTGTCTGGACTCAACACCCGAACGAAAGCATCCTTGGCACCTTTGTCAGTTACATAATTCTCCAACAATGTAAAGCAGGTCTTGATGCCATCGGTGGCGGCCGCTCGGAATGTTTCAGATTCTTTTCCGGTGCTTTTATATTTCACGCCGATGGCTTTCAGGTCAACCGCTTTCAGCACAGCTCCTGCAGCCACCTTGTTGGAAAGCTTTTGATTCTCTTTGCTGAGGCTTTCGTTGATTGACCTTTCGTTGGCTATAGTGTTGCTCAAAGAGGAATTCAAAGCGGAAAGGTTGGCATTCTCCATTTTCAAGGTGTCTAATTGTGCCAGATAACCTTGGTTCAATTGTTTCAAACGCACCAATTCTTTCTTGGCTCTTTCCAGTTGTACGGCATCACCCGAATTGAGCAAACGCTGTATCTCGTCCATTTTGGCTTTGATCTCATTCTCGCGTTCTGCCAAACGACCATGCAGGCTTTGGTTTTCGCGGTTGGCTTTCTCAAGAACCGCTTTCAATTGGTTCAGTTCGGTTTCCAACGAATCTTTTGCGGTAAGGGTGTTGGTCAGTTCGGTGCTAACCTCCTCCAAGTGGGCCTTTTTTTCGAAAAACTGCCAAAGAAGCAATCCATTAACACCTAGTAACACAGAGATTACAACCAGCACAATCATTCGCTTGGAATGTTGTTCCTTTTTTTCGAAATCGTTGTATGGCAATTTGTTATCTTCCATATAAGCCGGAATACCTGTTAAAAATGCGTGGCGAAGGTACTACTTTAGGTAAAGTGGTGCAACTGTTTAGTTAACGGATTTCATCCCCCCAATTAGCGTGGTATTTTTGCCGTCGTTTCAGTTTTTCGAATAATACCTATGGCAATCCGACTCCCGCTTATGGCTACTGCCACTGCCATTGTTACTGTTACTATTTCCGCTTTCCGCCACCGCCTCCCGCTTCTACTGCCACTTTCAACTCCATCATAACTTTTCACTTCATGCTAACCCACCTCCTCGACCTCCTTCATCTTTTTTTCCCGGAAGTTTGTTCTGGCTGTCGCCAAGGATTATTACAAGGTGAGCACATCATATGTACCCAATGCCATTTGGTATTGCCTCGAACGGGCTACCACTCTTTGGATGGTAATGAGGCGGAGCGCACATTTTACGGACGTGTGAAGATGGAAGCGGTTGCTCCCTTATGGTTTTTCAACAAGAGTTCGCGGGTGCAAAGAATGATACACGAATTGAAATACCATGGACACAAACCAGCAGGGCTTTTAGCAGGCCGTATGTTGGGGATGGAGCTGGCCGCGGCTCCAAGGTTTAAGGGAATAGATGCCATTGTTCCCGTACCGCTTCACCCCTCCAAGTTGTTGTCCCGCGGGTTCAATCAAAGCGAGGTGTTCGGACAAGGTCTTTCTGAGAGTATGGGTGTGCCAATGATGCCCGATTTGCTCAAAAGGGTCTCCCGTTCAGGATCACAGACCCGAAAAAGAAGAGGAGGGCGCAGCAAAAGTGTGGAAGGGGCGTTCGTGGCGGACGATTCTCGGTTGTTTCCGGGGCACTTTTTGATAGCTGATGACGTGATTACCACAGGAGCCACTATCACCGCTTGTGCTTTGCCACTGCTTTCTTTGCAAGGGGTTCGGGTTAGCGTGGCCGCGATGGCTTATGCACGCCGCTAATGGTTACTTTTGCTTGACTAAATAATACCATGTCCGAGGACCTACGCATACCAGCCTACAACCTTTCCCACCAACAGCGGTACCAAGAGTTAATACCTCAGGTTCAAGCATTGGTGGGTGGCGAGAAAGATTTGGTAGCCAACTTGGCTAACATCGCTGCAGCCCTTCATGAAACATTCCGGTTTTTATGGGTCGGTTTTTACTTGGTTCAGCAGGATACGCTGGTGCTAGGACCATTCCAAGGGCCTGTGGCCTGTACAAGAATTGCGAAGGGAAAAGGGGTTTGTGGAACAGCTTGGCTGGAGCGACGAAACATCATCGTTCCCGATGTGGAGCAGTTCCCTGGTCATATTGCATGCAGCTCCAGATCGAGGTCCGAAATCGTTTTGCCAGCTTTCCGCGACGGCGAGGTTTTTTTGGTGATGGATGTTGACAGCGAAGAACTGAACCACTTTTCCGAAGAAGACGAAAGGGGTTTGATGGAAATAATACACATAATTGAAATGCTGTGAGGAAATTATTTTTCATTTCAATAATATTGTTTTTGTCGGCTTGTGCAAACAAGGTTGCCCCCACTGGAGGTGCAAAGGATATGGATCCTCCAAAGGTCAGGCTTGCCAATCCCGAGCAAGGCACCCTTTCTTTTCAGGGTAAGGAAATCTCTATCGCATTCGATGAGTTTGTGCAACTTAAAGACGCTGCTCGCCAAGTAGTGGTTTCACCTCCTGTATTTCCAAAACCAACCATTACAGCAGTTGGAAAAACTGTAAAGGTGGAGTTTGAAAAACTAGCCGACTCTACCACCTATGTCATTGGCTTCGGAAACGCCATCACGGATGTTAACGAAAGCAATGCGCTATCGGGATATCGTTTTGTGTTTTCAACTGGTCCGGTTTTGGATTCGCTGCAAGTAGAAGGTGTGGCGTTTGATATCACTACCGGAAAGCCACTCAAGGGAGCCATGGCTATGTTGTTTGATTCCAAATGGCCTGATTCGGTGATGGTATTGCGAACGCCAGACCATTTCGCCAGATGTGATAGCAATGGTGTTTTCCGTATCGAGAATGCCTCCGAGGGTTCTTATCGCCTGATGGTATTGAGTGAGAAAACCGAAAACTATCTACTCGATGACCGCGAAGAGTTGGCAGGGTTCTCGACCGAAACAGTCAATTTGCCAACAAAAAACAAATACACTGTTTGGGCGGCTCCACAACCGCCTGGTACTTTGCGTATGTTGTCGGCGAACCTTGTGCCACCTGCAACATTGGTCACCGCTTTCAATGGCGATGCCCGCAATGTGGTTTTCGAAGGATTCAACACATCATTACAAAACACTGCCATTCGATTTTCAGAGGGTGGCGACACTGTTAGCCATTTTCTTGCTGCCACACCCGACTCCTTGCCTGTTGTGTTGGTGCTGCGTAACAATGGCGCTGTTTTGGATACTGCACGATACAACCAGCGGTCACAGAGCAAATCAGGCGGGTTGCGAGATCCGTTCAAGCCTTCATTATTGTCAGATATTTATGCTGAAGCTGATGCCCCCCTGAAACTAGTTGCTACGGTACCATTGCGTGCAATTGATCCATCGCTGATGCGTGTTTTCCAAGACTCGGTCCAAGTTACAATCGGTCAGGTTTCGCTCAACGCGGATTCCATGTCGGGGATTGTTACCAAGCCATCCACCGAAGGGCGCTACAAGTTGCTATTGGATGCAGGTGCTTTTACGGATTGTTATGGAAGGCTCTCCGACTCCTGCACGTTCGCTTTCGATGTGCCGGCTGAAAAGATGCGTGGATCTATCCATTGCAAATGGACTTCACCAGCGAATGATAAATTCGTAGTGGAGTTATTGAATGAAAAATCAACCGTGGTCAGGAGCTTGCCGGCATCCGATACTTTGACATTCCTTTCCCTGCCTCCTGGCAAATACAGGCTGCGCATTTTAAACGATTTGAATGGCAACGGAAAATGGGACGCGGGCAACATCCGAAAAAGCTTGCAGCCGGAGCCAATCAATTACCATCCATCAGAAATAACTGTTAGGGGAAATTGGGAAGTGGAGGTGCTTCTTGAAAACGTGAAATGATTCAGCGATCAATGATCACCCCGTGTTAATCTTTGAACTTATCAATCCTTATCCATGCTACGTGTTGCCTGCGCCATCATCATCCAAAACAACAAGGTATTAGCGGTGCAGCGAGGCACTAACATGATGATGGCAGGCAAGTGGGAGTTTCCTGGCGGCAAGTTGGAACTGGGCGAAACACCAAGCCAATGCATCGTGCGTGAAATCCTCGAAGAGCTTGCCATGAAAATTCAAGTGGTGGAGGTGTGGCCTTCAACCACGCATGATTACAACGAATTCAAAATTGAACTTATACCGTTGCGTTGTAAAGCCGATCGAACAAGTCCGATCTTGAAAGAGCACCAAGACTTCCGTTGGCTTGATTCTGAATCGCTTTTTGAGGTGGATTGGGCCGAAGCCGATATCCCAATCCTCGAAAAAGTTGCCAGTTTACTTGTAACTAACTGATATACAGAAAATAAATAGTCCTACATACTTTTACTCAGAACTGACAGGCTTCCCTTTATAATGGGCTATCTGTTTGTATTTTAGCAGTATGAAAACCTCGAACATCTGCAAACCCAATTGAGGCGCTGATTGTTCCTTGATTTGATCAAAACATCCCTAAACAACATGAACAAAATTTACTGGACGCTCTCTCTGGCACTGCTTTGCTTGCCTTTCGTTTCAATGGCTCAGGGCCCTGAAGACCATCACAGCAAGTGTTTGGCTCACTATCTCTACGAGCAACAAATTTCAAATGACCCACAATACGCGGCCAATCAAGCCCGTCTAGAGGAGGAAACAGCCATTTACACGCAGGAATACATGCAGCGCAAGTCGAATGGTGCTGCCAACCGTGGAGCATCTGTTGTGAGGGTGATACCTGTGGTTTTCCATGTGATTCATGAAGGTGGCTCCGAGAATATTTCTAGGGCGCAGCTACAAAATCAAATTGATTTGCTGAACACGGATTTCAGACACTTGAACGCCGATTCGGTTAACACACCGGCCCCTTTCTTGGCGCTAGCCGCGGATGTTGAAGTGGAATTCCGTTTGGCAACCTTGGACCCCAATGGTAATTGTACCGATGGGGTTGTCCGTGTAAACAGTCCGCTCACCAACAATGCACGCGACAACGTAAAAGCCATCAGCTATTGGCCAAGCAACAAGTATCTGAACATTTGGGTTGTTAAAACCATCGAAAACCTGAGCGGTTCTGCCGGAATCGTGCTAGGATTCGCGCAATTTCCTGGTGGAAACGCTGCCACGGATGGTGTGGTCCTTCGTCACGATTACACAGGCAACATTGGGACAGCAGCAAACTCCAACAACGCAGGCCGCACCGCCACCCACGAAGTGGGACATTGGCTCAACCTAAGACATATTTGGGGTGATGCCACTTGCGGCAGCGACTTCGTTACCGACACACCAACGCACTACGGCGCCAACCAAAGCAATTGTCCAAACTTTCCAAAGGTTTCCAACTGTACTGGTAACGGAGTGAATGGCGACATGTTTGTGAACTACATGGACTACACGGTTGGAACTTGTCAAAACATGTTCTCTGTCGGACAAGCTGCGCGTATGAATGCGGCTCTTAGTTCTGCAATCAGTGGAAGAAGTAATTTGTGGTCGGCTTCCAACCTAACCGCTACCGGAACCACAGGAACACCAGGAGCGGTATGCGCACCCATCGCTGCATTCACCAACAACTTGAATTATATATGTGCCGGAACCACTATCAATTTTGCCGATGGTTCATGGAACGGTCCGGTTGATACCTACACTTGGGATTTCCCCGGTGGAACACCATCAGCCTCCAATGTGGCAGCGCCATCCATTCAATACAATACCCCTGGCACTTACGACGTAACACTTACTGTGAGCAATTCAGCAGGAAGCAGCTCCACCACACTATCCGGAACAGTTACTGTAGTTCCCGCGATTGGCCAATATGGCGTGCCGTACAACGAAGGTTTTGAGTCCATACTCTTTCCCGGTAACGAGTGGGTGATTCAGAACGAAGGCGGAAACACTTGGGTGGTTTCCACGCAAGCTGCAAAGACAGGTTCCAAGTCTGCGTTCCTGAATAACTACAGCGGCAACCTCGCAAATTCATCGGATGTATTCATCACACCAACATACGACCTAACCAATGTAACAGGTGCAAACCTGACTTTCTGGTTGGCATTCGCCGCACGGTCAACGACCAGCACCGACGTACTAAAAGTTTATGCATCCACTACCTGCGGACAACTTTGGAGCATCCGTTACAACAAGGTTGGCACAACGCTAAGCACAGCAGGATTGGTTACGTCCAACTTCATACCAAACGCTACGCAGTGGCGCCAGGAGACCGTTAACATTTCAAGTTCATCTTACAGCAACAAGCCGAATGTTCGTTTCAAGTTCGAATACACACAAGGCAACGGAAACAATATGTACATCGATGACATCAATTTGAACGGTACGGTTGGGTTGAACGAGGCAATTGAAGAATCTCTTGGATTCAGCGTTTATCCCAATCCTGTGAGCTCCTCGGCAACCATCGATTTCAAGTTAGATGATCGCAGCGATATCGCCATAGATGTTTTAGATGCCACAGGCCGAGTGGTGAACCGTGTTGCCGAGTCCCGCATGGATGCCGGCGAATACCAGTTCGAACTTCCCTCCGGTTTGGCTGGCGGTGTTTATTCTGTTCGTTTGGTTGTGGATGGATATATGACATCCCGCAAGATCACCATCATCAAGTAATCATCTTTTTCAAATAGCATCTTTATGCGTAAATGTTTGTTGGCGGTAGCCATGTTTTGGTTTGCCCAATCGTATTCGTTCGGACAAAACCACTTCCACACTTGCGGTACCGATGAAATGGTGCGCGAGGCCAAGAAGGCTTACCCCGGCTATTCGGAAAACCTTCGCCAATTGGAAGAGTTCACCCGCGATTTCATCCGAAACAACCCTGCGCAACGCACCAATGGCACGGTACAGTATGTGATACCCGTGGTATTCCACGTCATCCACAATTACGGACCAGAGAATATCTCCAAGGCACAAATCTTGGATGCGGTTGATATATTCAACAAGAGCTTCCAGAAACTGTATGCGGACAGCGTTTTGGTGGCATCGGCATTCAGACCCATAATGGCCGATTGTGAAATCGAATTCCGTCTCGCACAAATTGACCCCAACGGGAACTGCACCGACGGAATAACACGTACCGTTTCGAGCCTCACCTACTCCGCAGGCGACAATGTTAAGGCCCTTGTAGATTGGCCATACAACAAGTATTTCAACATCTGGGTGGTGAACAATATCGCAAGCGGTGCTGCAGGTTACGCTTATTATCCGGGAATCGTTGGCAACATCGATGGCGTAGTCATCAGACATGATTACACAGGCAGCATCGGCACAAGCAACGGCAGCAACTATTCTGCCAGGTCATTGGTTCATGAAGCCGGGCATTGGCTTAACCTGGCCCATACATGGGGAAGCACCAACAACCCTGGGCTGCCAGCCAACTGCAACGACGATGATTTGGTTCAAGACACACCCAACACCATCGGTGTGGCCAATTTCAGTTGCGACACAAACCAGGTCACTTGTGGCTCGCTCGACAATGTGCAGAACTACATGGACTATGCAAGTTGCCACTACATGTTTACGGAAGGACAAAAAGCCCGTATGCATGCGGCACTCAATGCCAACATCGGATCTCGTAACAATTTGTGGAATCCCGCAAACCTGATCGCAACAGGAACCAATGATGGTTATGTTCCGGTTACATGCGTACCTGTTGCTGAATTCAGCAGCGTTCGTAAATATATCTGCGCCGGTACGACATTGACCTTCTCCGACCTTTCTTGGAACAGCGATGCAACCTCTTGGCAGTGGAACTTCCCCGGCGGCACACCATCCACCTCTACCGATCAAAACCCGGTAGTCCAATACAACACACCCGGCATTTATGATGTAACGCTTACAGCCGCCAATTCCGCAGGTAGCAACTCACTTACACGCCAAGCCCATATCGTGGTGAGCCCGACGCCTGCAATAACCGCAGCACCATATTCCGAGGACTTTGAAAACATTCCATCATTCCCTTCAGGATCCGATTGGATGGTGGAGAACAATGGTGGCAACGCATGGGCGCTTTCAACGGCAGCGGCATATTCTGGCACTCGCGCTATGCGATTGATCAACCATTCGGGAAATCCCAATGGTGAAGTGGATGCATTCATCACGCCAGGTTACAACTTGACGAACATCACCAATGCTTCCATGAAATTCAAACTTGCATTCGCAGTTCGTTCCACAACATCCACGGACCAGCTAAAAGTATTTGCCTCTAGCAATTGTGGTGAATTATGGGCTATGCGCTACACCGAAACCGGACTGAACCTTTCCACGGCAGGTATTTTGTCTTCAAGCTTCACACCGAACAGCCTTTCGCTGTGGCGGGAAGAAACCGTCAACATCAATAGCGTATCCTTCAACAACAAACCCAGCGTCAGGTTCAAGTTCCAGTACACGCAAAATACCGGTAACAACATCTACATAGATGATATCAATATCACAGGAACATCCACGGTTGGCATCCAAGATGTTGGATTCTTGTCAACGCTGAACATCGCCCCAAACCCATCCAGTTCCAACATGATCATTCGTTTTGAATTGGAAAAATCCGCAGATGTTTCCATTCAGCTATTTGATATGGCGGGGCGTTTGGTGGAAACAGTATCCAACGGAAACATGGACGCTGGTGTTCATCAGCATTCCATCGGCGACAACATACATGCCGGAGCATACTTTTTGCGCTTCAATGTGGATGGCGGCAACCTTACCGAGAAAATCATATTTACACGATGAGCGATTACAAGGTTACCGTCACTAAAACCGCTTTTCCTTTGTCGATGACGTATGTTTTTTACGCAGAACCTCAGCGCGTTTTCGATGCATTGACACAAAAAGAGATTGTGGCTACTTGGTGTGATGGTGGTGGATTCATGGAGCCTGTTCCGCAAGGAAACTTGGAGTTTTTCAATGGCTGGGTAAAAGGGAATGTGGTTATTGCAGATCGATTAAAAGGGGTTCTGCAGTTCACTTGGAGGCCTGCCGAATGGGATCGTAAAGCGCAGGATTCTTTCGTCCATATTTTGCTGAAGCCACATCCCGCAGGAACGGAAATACAGCTCGAACATGGCGGATTTCCTTCCAAGGAGGAGTCGGATAAGCACTATGCCGGCTGGATGGACTATGTGTTTGAGCCCATGAACGACATGTTCACGGGAATTTCCCCTTTGGCGGATTAAGCCCTTTGATAATTGTTGGCAGAGACGTAATTTCGCACTCGCGGATGCATTTCCGCTTCGGGGCCTATAGCTCAGTCGGTTAGAGCAACAGACTCATAATCTGTGGGTCCTTGGTTCGAGCCCAAGTAGGCCCACTTCCAATGCCTTGGCATTTTGGAGGGGCAACCCAAAACCACATTCGAAAGGATGTGGTTTTTTACTTTTCATGAGTTGACTTCCAAGCTTGCAGCATCCGTGAATCGTGACCATACACATCCTCACGGAAGTTTAGCGTACCTGCTTCATCCACCCAAGATGTAAAATAGGTTATGTGTACCGGCACAGGATAAGGCAGATTTATAAAGGTCTCTTGACCGCTATTCATGGCGGAATCAATGGCTGAAGCAGTCCATTCAGGTTGGCCCTTCAAGAGGTATGAGGCGAGCCAAAAAGGCTCTGCAATGCGAATACAGCCATGGCTGAACGAGCGGATGCGTTTATCAAACAAAGACTTGTTCGGAGTATCGTGCAAGTAAATGCTATATGGATTCGGGAAAAGGAATTTTACGCCACCAAGCGGATTGTCATTCCCCGGCCTTTGCCTGATGAAGTAGGGGAAATTGTTTGCATTGTATCGACTCCATTTCACTTTTGATGGATCTATCACCTTGTCGCCTTTCACCACTTCCATGTGCTTACGTTTCAGATATCCTCGATCTCGTCGTATATCAGGCCACAACTCTCGCACCAGGATGCTCTTTGGGATGTTCCAATAGGGGCTGAATGCGATTTGTTGCAGCTGATCGTAAAACATCACTGTATGATGCATGGTGTCGCCAGCTATGACCGACATACGTTTTATGGTTTTTCGGTTCTCAACCACTTCCAAATCAAAAGATGCAATATTCACATGAATCATTGTATTTGCAGTATCCCTTGGAACCCATTTCCATCGCTCGAGATTGATTTTAACCGTTTCAATACGCTGTGAAACGGGGATGTTCAAACGGTTGATCAATATCGAATCTACCAAGGCAGTATCGAATAAACCCAAGCTTCGCCTGGCTTTGCGAATGGCTTCCTCCAACGCTTTGTTGAAACGATTGGAAGTGTCGGCGCTGGTGTATTCGCCCATTATGCTCAAGCGACGTTTAACGGCCACTATCACCGAAGAAGTATCGCCAAGGGTAATTATTTTGTCTACAGCCGGAATCAAAGGCCATCCACCTGACCGCTCTATGCTGGTGAGTCGATCAAGTGCTTTTAACAGCAAAGCGACTTGTTGGTGTGCCGGACTTTCCTCAAGTAGTTTTTCGGGTGCGGATACGCTATTCCAATTCAAATCCGAACTCAATTGGTTTTTACGCAAGGGGATGTACCACTCAATTTGTCCGACCTCGGATGGCTTACGTACTTTCAATAAGGATTCGAAAAAAACGACCACTTGGCATGTGAACAATACTTCTGCGTCAAGCCCATCAATGGACTGTGAGTTCGGATGCAAATTGCCGATGCAATTGTCAAACAGGCCATGCATCCCCGGAAGGAAAAGAGAAGAGTCAATAACGCCATTAGAAAGATATTTCCAAAAGAATGATGCAGCCAAAGATGCTTGCGGTCGCATCCCCATGCTGTCTGTCCAAATAGCTTGTGAATCGTTTTCGGTATAAATACGATAAATCGATGCTGCTGCATCGGGCGAAATTTTAAGGCCCGCTAAACATTTTGCAATTCGAACACTGTCTACCTGTTCAATCCAACGTGTTTTTGCCGCATCCTGCTCATCGGGTTTTTGTGTATCATCCTTGCGAACGCAGGATGATAGGATATAAAAAAAAGAAAATAAAAACAGTATATGTTTACCAGGCATGTTCCGTTATCGAATCAGCGAACGTTTGATTCCAAAAACAAAACCTGTTTTGCTGTTGCCCTCGCCATCCAAAGCCAAAACAAAATCAGCCCTCAAAAGCCCGAGCTTCTCCAACCCGAACGAATATTCGGTATAAATCGTTTTGCCAGGCAATTGCAGCATGCGAACCCCAGCTACTTCGTTTAATTTCAACTTACGTATCATGGGAATTTTATTCAGCAGCAATCCGCCGAAGGCGTGTTCCACATAGCCAGCGATGAATTGGTTGTTGGTGGAGCTGCTGTAATAGTCGAGCAAATCAAAGCGCTCATTGTTGAATTCCGAGAAAATGGTTCTATTCCCGTTGAAATGGAATATGTCCATGAACGATGATTGGTTATCATATAGGAATTTACCGAATACGGCCTGGTACGCCAAGGTTCCAGCCATTCCGAGCGATATGCGGTCTTCCACAGAAGCTCGGATGATGCTGTAATCAGGGTCCAGAATGCCGCCGTGTGGAATAGCCGCTGTGTATTGGATATTGATGTACGGATACTTGGAGCCCAATACGTATTTCAAATCTGGTCGGTCTACATATTGCTGCTTGAAGCGGATGCGAATACCCGCATTCATTACCAATGCAGAAGATACGGGAAAACTTTGGTCGATGATTCCTTCGAATGGTGGATTGTTTACGGTAAATGATTCGGCCCCTTTGCGCGACCATGATTCAAATGAATTGTTCTTTACGGATGTCCTCATCGCATATTCCACTCCAACATTCAGTCGCAAGCCGTTGATCGGTTCCAAGCGAATGGAAGCTTTAGCAAATTGCTTACGGTATAATTTCATGTAGTTGTGTCCATCGAAAAGCGTGTAGCTGGTGTTCATCAAGGGGGATATCGGCTCAGCTCCATTGAACTGCAACAGGTCATCTCCTGCTGCAACCGACCAAACGCCAAACAGATGAGGATTGAACACCTTGCGGTGGGATGCGGTAATGCTTGGCTTCTGGTTTGCAAAGCCATAGCGGATTGCAACGCGCGATTCTCGGTCGTAGTTATCGATAGGGTTTTTTATCACGTTCATCGACACTGTCACATTGGCTCCCTCTACCGTATTGTATTGCAGATTTTCGATAAGTCCGGGAAACTCGAATCGTGTTTTGCGATAACGGTCCGTATAGGTATAACCCGTAAGGATGCTTCCGAATTTGAACTTATTGGATTTCCGATCTAGTGAATCCAAGTATTCTTTCGATTCTTTGATTTTCTGTGTGCTGTCGCGAACTGTGTAATCACGCTCTTCCTCATCCGTCAAAGGAACAGGTCTGATGGAATCCCAATAGATCGAGTCTTTCTCGTTGGAACCTTTTTCGATTTTGAGCACTTCGCCACTGAAGTGTTTTTTATCGAACGATGGGTTCATGTCATATTCGGAATAGGCCGCAACAAATCGCCCATTACCCATGAAACCGAATAAACCAAAGGAGAATTTATAAGTAACAGATCCGGGCATCCAATTTTTTGCTTCTGCATTTGTTGGAATGTAAATCTGGTTTATACGCAGCGTATCCACAAACTGAATCTGGGCATCCTTGGTGAGCATCAAATCAAAAGCCTGTACACGCCAAGTTTCATTTTGAATATAAATGAAACCAGAAAACACCGGGTCTGATTTTCTTTTCGGGATGATTTCAATTCGATTCACCCAGAACCCGTTTTCCAGGTAGGAACCATCGAAACGATAATCATAATAAACCATGGCCCCTGGAGAAATTGGAGAGATGAATCCACGTGGACTCAGGTTTCCGATGGTGATGATGTTGTCGTAAATATTCATGTCCATCTCTGCAGCTTGGTTGAAGGAGAACGCTCGGCTGTTGCCACTTACCTTGGAGGAAATCATGGTTTCTTTAAGGTCGGGCTTCTTGAATTCCAATTTCGAGACCGATTCCGACAGATATACGATACCAGAAACCGTATCGATGAACTCATCCAACTGAATTTCCTGGCCGAATAATTTTTTTGGGTATTTGGTCAGTCGTTGCAATCCTTTCACATAGGCGTTGCACGTATAGGTCTTGGCTTGGTTCGCGTTTTTCTTACGATTGGCAATGGCTTTTCGGATGATGGCGTAAGCGGGATCTTCGCTCGTGGCCTTCACAACAATTTCCTGGATGGAGAACGATTCCGGTTCGAGCATTACATCCAATGTCAGTTTATCGGAGCCATCAGATACCACATCCACTACTCGTGTCTTATATCCGATATATCGGAACACCAGTTGCCGATCGGTCTCGTTTATCTCGATGGCGTATTGGCCGTTTTCATTTGAAGTGGTGCCCCGCGTTGTGCCGTTCACATATACGCTGGCGAATGGCAGCGGTGATTTATCGACGCCCAAAACTTTGCCGGTAACCACGGTCTTGGCAGCCGAGGTTTGCCACAACAGGCAGAGAAATATGACCAGTCTGAATCGCATTTGCTTGCGCAAAGGTAATCTTGCCATCCCAAAAAGTAGGCATCAAAAAAGGGATCGTGTTGGCGATCCCTTTTTTGATGGCATATTGGAAAGTCAGATGACTTACTTGGAATTGCTTTTTTGGTAATCGTCCTTCATCTTTTTGATGCGGAGATATTCTTCTTGTGTCATTCCACGCAAAACCATTTCGGTAATGGTTCCGTCGGCTTTCTTCACTTGAACGGTTCCTATCATCATGTTACCTTCTACGGTACAATCGTAACGCAATTCTTCGCCGTTGCTGGATTGGATGGTGGTAACGAAGGAGGTAGACTGATCACTGATTTTTTTCTCAGAGACTTTTGCGGGCTTACCGTTGGTTACAACGCCAGCGCGGTCAGACGTCATCACGTTGTTGGTGAAGCGGATGTTATCGTAGATTTCCTCACCTGTTCCGTCGGCATTTTTCATCATGTACCAATAGGCTTGGCCGTTCAAACGGGATGCGCTTTGCGCAGATACCGTGCTGGCAGCAAACAATGCAACCAAGGCAAATAGAAGGGAGATTTTTTTCATCTGAATTTGTGGTTTAATGATTTTCAGAACCTTAAAGATAATACTACAATCAATTCAATGCAAATTTAAACTGAGAGCGCAATCCAAATATTTGAATATTAGATTGTTAAGTGGTTAAATAATGCTGCCAACAGTATTTGAAGCCAACTGATGTACGGCTGCTACAATGGCATTCACATCAAATCCGCACTCATCATAGAGCTCTTTTTGTTCGCCATGTTCAATGAATCTATCTGGAATTCCCAGTCGAGTGATCTGGGCTTGGTACCCATGGTCAATCATGAATTCCGCTATTGCACTTCCAAATCCGCCTTGTATCGCATGATCTTCAACGGTAATGACTTTGCTGAATTTGCCAAACACTTCGTGCAGCATCTCTTCGTCC
Organism: Bacteroidia bacterium; assembly: GCA_023262505.1. Classification (GTDB taxonomy): domain Bacteria; phylum Bacteroidota; class Bacteroidia; order AKYH767-A; family OLB10; genus JALRAP01. Next base: position 44,111 of record JALRAP010000004.1, on the reverse strand, counting down.
AACGGTTTTACGAATCGCATATCGTAATGCGCTGGATGGAATCCTTCCAGATTGAGCTGCCTGCACGCTTCTACTGCGAAGTTGCCAGGGTGGCCAATTGTTAAGATCGCGACATCTTCGCCATCACAAATTTTTCTGCCTTTGCCTACGGGAATCTGTTGGAAAGGTGTGCGCCATTCCACCATCACACCATTACCCCTTGGATAACGGATGGAGAAAGGTCCTTTGTGCAATGTTGAGGTGTACATCAGGTTGCGAAGCTCTTCTTCGTTCATCGGGGCTGAAACAATCATGTTGGGAATGCATCGGAAGAATGCAAAGTCGAAAGAGCCATGGTGAGTAGGGCCATCGGCACCAGCCAAGCCACCACGATCCAAACAGAAGACAACCTGTAAGTTTTGAAGCGCCACATCATGCACCACTTGATCATAGGCGCGTTGCATGAACGACGAATAAATGTTGCAGAATGGAACCAGTCCTTGTGTGGCCATGCCTGCGGAGAAGGTCACTGCGTGCTGCTCGGCGATGCCTACATCAAAGGATCGCTTGGGAAATGCCTTCATCATGATGTTCATGGATGAGCCAGACGGCATGGCGGGTGTTATTCCCACAACCTTATCATTGGCTTCAGCCAACTCCACTAAAGTGTGTCCGAAAACATCTTGGTACTTGGGGGGCTGTGGTTTGTCGATTACAGGCTTGAATATTTCACCGGTTACCTTATCAAACAAGCCAGGCGCATGCCATTTGGTTTGATCTTTTTCCGCTAGATCATAGCCTTTGCCTTTTACTGTAACGCAATGCAGAATCTTTGGCCCAGGTATGTCGCGCAAATCGTTCATCACTTTCACCAAATGGCTTACGTCATGACCGTCTATCGGACCAAAATACCGGAAGCGAAGAGATTCGAACAGGTTACTATGTTTCAGAACAGCCGACTTAACAGCGTTCTCGACTTTCTGTGCGATTGACTGCGCGTTGGGGCCGAATTTTGAAATCTTTCCGAGGATGTTCCAGATTTCATCCTTTACCTTGTTGTAAGTGTGAGAAGTGGTTACGTCGGTGAGGTATTCTTTGAGCGCCCCCACGTTAGGGTCAATGCTCATACAGTTATCGTTTAGAACCACCAAAAGGTTGGATTCTTCCACTCCTCCATGGTTCAGTCCTTCGAAAGCCAAACCCGCCGTCATAGCCCCATCGCCAATTACGGCAACATGCTGACGGTCTTTATATCCTTGCAATCGGGATGCAACAGCCATACCCAAAGCGGCTGAAATGGAAGTGGAGGAGTGACCTACACCGAAGGTATCGTATTCACTTTCGGACCTCTTTGGGAATCCTGAAATACCCTTGTAAATGCGATTGGTGTGAAACACTTTACGACGGCCTGTAAGGATTTTGTGTCCGTAGGCTTGATGACCTACATCCCAAACCAATTGGTCGTATGGAGTATTGAAGGCGTAATGGAGGGCAACTGTAAGTTCAACTACACCTAGGCTTGCACCAAAATGGCCGCCATTAACAGACACAATATCAATGATATACTGCCGTAGCTCTTGACAAACCTGCTTCAATTGCTCAGGTTTTAGCAATCGCAAATCATTGGGGTCGTTGATTTCGGAAAGCAGAGGCCCCGGCTTGATGTCCATGTTCTGGTTAAATGGTGATTTACGCAAAGTTAAGATTTTTAGGGAGTTAAAGTAATTACCGATTAGCCCATCGAATAAAACAAGCTGAAAACGCATTTGGTTTCAGTTTAATATACCCAAGGCTAATTTTCGATGTAGCTACCGAATCCATCGTTGTGCATAATTGTGAAAGATGATTCATCATATGGACATATTCATTCTACCTTTGCCGTGTTTTTTAATCCATCAATATGAAATTCGCCACACGCGCGATACACGCAGGGCAAGAGCCCGATCCCGCAACAGGGGCCATTATGACCCCCATTTACCAAACATCCACGTATGTTCAGGAATCTCCGGGCAAGCATAAAGGATATGCTTATGCTCGAGGCAAGAACCCCACACGTGTGGCACTTGAAAAGTGCATCGCATCTCTCGAAAATGCCAAGCATGCTCTTTGTTTTTCATCCGGACAGGGTGCTGAAGACACCATCATGAAATTACTTCGTCCCGGCGACGAGGTAGTGGCTACCGATGATTTGTATGGTGGTTCATACAGGATGTTCACGAAGGTGTTCGCTCACTACGGCATCGTATTCCACTTCGTGAACATGCAAGATGCGCAGGACATCCGCAAACACATCAACTCCAAAACCAAATTGCTTTGGGTGGAAACACCTACAAACCCGTTGATGAAAATCATCGACGTCCGCGCATGCGCATCCATAGCAAAGGAAAGCGGTTTGATGTTGGTGGTGGATAACACCTTTGCCTCGCCATACCTGCAAAATCCATTGGATTTAGGAGCAACCATGGTTATGCACTCTGCTACCAAATATCTTGGGGGACACTCTGATGTGGTGATGGGTGCCGTATGCACCAACGATGAAAAGATTTACGAGGAGTTGGCTTTTATCACCAATTCATGTGGTCCGGTTCCTGGCCCCATGGATAGCTTTCTAGTGCTTCGAGGGCTCAAAACGTTACATGTTCGCATGCAGGCGCACTGCAAAAACGGCAAAGAGATCGCACACTTCTTGCGTCAACATCCTCGCATCGCCAAAGTACATTGGCCTGGATTCGAAGACCATCCGAACCATGCCATCGCAAAATCACAAATGCGCGATTTCGGAGGTATGATTTCATTCACTATGAAGGGTGATTCCATGGAAGAAGCCTTCCGGATGGCGTCATCCACGAAAGTGTTCTCATTGGCCGAATCACTGGGGGGCGTGGAATCGCTGATCGGACATCCTGCGAGCATGACACACGCAAGTATCCCCAAGGCAGAGCGTGAAAAATCCGGCGTCTCCGATTCTCTCATCCGACTGAGTGTAGGTATCGAAGATGTGGAGGATTTGATAGGGGATTTGAAGCAAGCTTTAGATGTAAAATAAGTTACAAGTTGAAAGTGACAAGTTAAAAGTAATAAGCGCCGCCCTGAGCCTGTCGAAGGGTGAAAAGTAACAAGCTCAGGGCAAGTCGTTAATTGTAAATAGTCAATTGTAAATCGTCAATTGTAAATAGTCAATTGTCAATCGTCAATCAAAATGTCTCAATACAAATTCGCAGTAATCGGTCTCGGTCAGTTTGGAAACGCAATAGCCCGCACATTGGCTGTGCGCGGAGCCGAGGTATTAGCCATTGATAGCAGTGAGGAGCACATAGAAGACATCAAGGAGGATGTCTCTTATGCCGTATGTATGGATGCGACCGATATCAAACTATTGCGTTCTCACAATGTGCATGAGATGGATGCCGTGGTTGTGGCCATCGGTGAGGATTTCGAGGCATTGATGCTTTGTATTGTGCAGTTGCTGGAATTGAAGGTGAAACGCATCATGGCCCGCGCCAATGGCAAGCACCAGCGCATGATACTTGAAAAGATCGGAGTAACCGAAATCCTTTCGCCTGAAAACGATGTGGGGCTTGCTGTTGCCGAGCGCTTGCTCAATCCAAACATCCTTACGTCGCTTCTGTTGCCCGACAACTACGAAATCGTAGAGGTGAAAACACCGCGATCTATCGCCAATCGCACCCTGGGCGACATCAACCTGCGTAGCAAATACAATCTGAATCTCATCACACTAAAGCGCGAAACTGAAGTGATCAAAGACGGTGAGGTGGTGAAGGAGTGTCACATCTTAGGTGTACCTAATTCCGAAACCGTTCTTATCGAATCGGATACCATCATCGTTTTCGGATTGGTGCGCGACATCGAGCGATTCATCGAAATCAACAAGTAAGTGTCACGCCCTGACTATATTCTCTTTTGGGATAACGGGCAGACCTTTCATTCGTCGGTATACATTGGTGAGAGCCTCCACATCCTTTTCGCAGTAGCGCATGATGCGTTCCAAATCTTTTTCAATCCAATAAACCGACCAGACCTGGCTACCGTCGATATCGTCTTTCGGGCTCGGTATTCCCAGAACATGTGTTAGTAGGTTCAAAGGCGTATAGCTTTTGAAATCACCGAACTTCCACATCTCCATGGTATCCAGAAAATTCACCTCCCATGGTTTTTTTCCGGCGATGTCGAGTATCGTTGGCAGTTGGATGCCGTTTATCACCATGCGTCTGGCCATATAAGGGAAGTCGAACTCCTTTCCATTGTGTGCGCATAGCCGACTTTCATTCGACGAGAAGCTGTTGCGTAACAAGTCTGCGAATTCAGATAAAAGCGCTTTCTCATCATGTCCGTAAAACGATTTCACGCGTAAGGTATCAGCACCGTTTACTTTGTGTACAAAACCGGTAGAGATACAGATGATTTGTCCGAACTCCGCATAAATACCGGCGCGCTGGTAGAGGTCCTCCACCGACTCTTCAGGCTCGTGTTTCAAATTAGCCGCTTTGCGCGACCATAGTTTTTTCACCTCCTCTGGGCAGGTTTCAAAGGAGGGGTGCTGCGGAATGGTTTCGATATCGAGGAAAAGAACCGACATGATAGTTAAGATTTAGATAAACCAAAAGTAACTAGATGAAACATTATTTACATGCTTCAAATGTCAAGGAGGGGAATTAAACGTTTACTGCAATTTTGTTAATGCTTAACTGTTAAACCCGGGGAACTTCGTTCACTTGTGCTGGGTTGGTCCGATAGTTATCGGATGAAGGGCCTCCCCATAGCTGAAATAACTTTTGAAAGGTCCGGTTGCAATTCTTCATGTGAACATATACAGTTAATGGTATTCAGTTTTGAAAATATACGGTGGACACTGTCTCCGCTCCGAAGCGAAAATAAATCTCAAAAAATAAAGCCCCAAATTACCAGTTGAAATTAAACGTTTAGATTAAGTTGGAAATTGAATGAAAAAATGTGGGGGACAACTGTCCCCGCCCCGCGGCGAATCTAATTTTCAAAACTTCTAATTGTTAATTTTCAAATGATCTTAAACGTTTAATTTAATCAAGTTTAATTGTGTGAATAGCGGGGGACTAACGTTCCCGCCCCGTTGCAAGCTTAATTTTCCAGCATCGCAGCCACAAATTTCCGATCGAACTTAAATGTTTAATTTATCAAAGTGTAATTGGGTAAAAAAGGGGAACTTCGTTCCCCGGCCCGCTGCTAAAATAATTTTTGAAAAGTCCAGTAGCAAATTTTCGATTGAACTTAAACGTTTAAATTATTTCATTTGTGTATCAAAAAAGATGGGACAGCTCTCACCAGTCCTACGCTTATTTTCCCTGAGCAGGTCAAAGGTTTTACTGAACGCTTGTCAGATAGCTTTAGGTCCGATAGCTATCTGTCGAAAGGTGTAAGCCAGCGAAACAGTCCCTCACACCAGCCTAGATTCCTCCAGTGCATTTTGCAAATATCCCATCAAATCATTTGAATAGACTTCTATCAATTCGCGATTGCCTCGTTTGGCTGCATGCTCTAGTTTCCTGGTTATGCCAAAGCCTTGTATCAATCGCAGACCCCCTAATGAGCTCGCTAAATTGTGAGCCAATGCCTCCAACTTGCCATGTTCTTCATTATCCAGATATTGTTTGATTTTGTCCAAGTCTTTAGGGATGCGCTCTTGCAAGGCTATCAACAACAGGTCCATTGTGCTTCTGCCGTAATGGGCTTCCCAATGTCGGAATATGGAAACCAAATCATCGTTAACCAATTCTGATGAGGTAGCTGAATTTGTTTTTTCAATCGTATTAAGAGTCAATCGTTGTCTCACCAATGCATTCACCAAATCCTTCTCTGTGTATGGTTTGGTGATGTAATCATTCATCCCCGCATCTATGCATCGGTCTTTCTCTGATGTAAGTGCATGGGCCGAGCATCCGATAATGGGTATGTTTATCTGTAGTTCGTTGCGCACCAGTTCGGTGGTTTTCAAACCATCCATAACGGGCATCTGGATGTCCATCAAAACAGCCGAGTAGTTGTTCTTGCGTAGCATTTCCAAACCAACCAATCCGTTTCCAGCGATTTCGACTTTGGCTCCATTCTTCTCCAAATAGGTTCTTGCAAGAATCTGGTTGTGCTCATTGTCTTCCACTAATAAAATTCGCAGTCCGCTCAAGTCCACCGGTCCTTCTGCTTTAGAGGGACCTAGACTTGGCCCAATTTCTGATTCAGGAGCAATCGCAAAGTTGATTTCAAAAGAAAACTCAGATCCTTTACCGGGTAAACTTTCTACATACAGTTTTCCTCTGTATAGTTCAACAAGTGATTTCACAATGTTCAGTCCGAGGCCCGTTCCTCCATATATACGGGTGGTGTAATCCTCTGCTTGAGTGAAACGGTCAAAGATCATTTGCAGCTTTGAGGGGTCGATGCCAATACCGGTATCTTTCACGGCGAACCTGACGGTTACTCCCTCATCTGTTCGGGCGGTTTCTGTAACCCGTAATTCGATACCGCCTTCCTGTGTGAATTTTATGGAGTTCGACAACAAGTTGATGAGGATTTGCGACAATCGCGTTTCATCGCCAATTACCATTTGAGGAATATCGCTATCTAATCCAAGTATAAGCTTCAGGTTTTTAGCTTTAGCACGGGCCAAGTGCATCTGAATTACCTGCTTCACCAAACTTTCTATTTTGAATGGACTTTTTTCTAGTTCCAATTTCCCGCTTTCCAACTTAGAAAGATCCAATATGTCGTTGATGATAACACTCAAGTTCTTCAATGCCGATGAAATAATATCCACATGACCTTGTTGTTCACGATCGAGATTGGTTTTTCGTAGTAGGTCGTTGAAGCCGATAATCGCATTCAATGGTGTCCGGATCTCGTGACTCATATTGGCGAGGAAAACATCTTTTGCTTTCGCTTTTTCCATTTCGATTCGCGATTGGATCATCTTCTCCTCGAATTCTTTTTTATGCGTAATGTCGGTTGCAGTGGCGTAGATCAATCCGTCCTCACGGTTTATCGAACCTTTCCAAGATAGCTGTATATAGGTTCCGTCTTTTCTTCGATATCGGTTTTCAAATCCTGTTGTGGTTTCCCCTGCTACCAGTTTCTCGATTTGCTTCGTTGTGGATTGTCGGTCTTCGGGATGTATTAATTCTATGAATGAAGTTTGTAGCAACTCCTCTTCAGTCATTCCCAACGCTGCTGGAAATGACTCGCTGACCTTTAGCATCACACCTTCGGGTGTAGCAATACAAAGCATATCCACTGCAAGTCTAAAAAAATTGGAGAGCTCGCGCTCCTGCTCTTTCAGTTTGGTGATATCAGTTCTAATAGCTACAAACTGGTATGGCTTTTTTTCTTCATTTAAGAAAGGCACGATGGTGGCATCCACCCAATATATGGAACCGTCTTTTGCCCGATTACGGACTTCTCCTCGCCACGTTTCACCAGATAAGATAGTATCCCATAGATTTTTGAAAAACGCTTTATCATGGTAACCCGAATTGATGATCACATGGTTTTTACCTATCAATTCACTTCGCGAATACTTCGATAGCTCACAGAACTTATCGTTCACATAGGTGATTGTACCATATATATCGGTAACTGAAACTATGGCATGACTATCAATGGCCCTCTTGTATGCATCCAGTGTGCCAGAAAAGAAATCTTTGGCTTCATTGGCTTTCACCGCAGATATCAAAGCAGATGTCATGGAAATCATAGGTTCCAGGAACTTGATATCATTTTCTGAATAACCACCTTTTTTGTTGGCTATTCCCAACATGCCAATCATTACATGGTCCTTATCTTTGATTGGTATTCCTAAATAATGGTTCAAGGCAGGGTGTCCATGAGGAAGCCCACCCCTTTTTGTATCGTTAGCAGGGTCGTTAGAAATCACACTTTCCCCTGTTCGCAATGTATATCCGAATAAAGTGTTGAGATTGGTGAACTCCATTCCCTTCTCTTCGTATTTACGGTATAAGGCGGCCGTCTCTTCGTTCCATGATATATCGGTTATGGCGTACGACTTCAGCATCGGAGCCCCATTACGATGTAGTACTTCCCCAATAAATCCGTACTCGCTTCCTGTAACCGATAACATATGCTCCAGCATTTTCTTGAACAAGGAACGTTTGTTGCTCTTTGGGTCAACAAACTCGCGGTTAATTTCTGAAAGGGCATGCAACAAATCCGTTGCGCCTTCCCCTTGGGATTCGATGTGTTTTGTGTTCCGCTTATACATTTTGAGATTCATATGGGAATAGAAATGGTTTTAATGATTTTTACGTTGCAAGAATCAATTTCTAATTTCTCGGTCTTAGACCTCGAGATTTCCATTATCGGTCGTTAAATAAACTCCTCAGAATGCGTAAAACAGTCCTTGACCAATTCACTTCGCGAATTTCAACCTGGGTTTGTGTGAAAATGTTGATAAATGTCATTTAGCCCCTTATTTATTTATTCGTACTTCGTAGGATGAATATTTCCTCCCAAACCAATTTTGATGCGTTTTCCCCCGCTGCCATCGCAGAACGTGTTGAGCAAGTGGGTGTACTTAAGGCGAATATGTCATTAAGACAGTTGGTTATGTTAGGCTTACTAGCCGGAGCTTTCATAGGATTCGGCGCATTGGCCAACAACCTGGTGTTATCCGATCCGCTTACAAGTATTGCGGCCACACGTATACTCGGCGGAGTTGTTTTTTCTTTGGGATTGATGTTGGTGGTGGTAGCTGGGGCCGAACTGTTCACAGGCAATAACCTGGTGGTGATGGCTTACGTTGATGGACGCATCAGCTTTCGTCTACTCCTTCGCAACTGGATTGTTGTATTACTCTCCAATCTAATGGGCGCGATATTTTTGGCCTGGCTGGTATGGATGTCTGGCCATGGCGAACTATTATCCGGCAAAGTGGGGGAGCGGTTAATAGCCACTGCCCAATCCAAATGCCTGTTGTCGGCCGACCGGGCTTTTTTCAGTGGGATTCTTTGTAATGTTTTGGTATGCCTGGCGGTTTGGATGACCTTCGCTGGAAGAACCGTTATAGATAAGCTAATAGCCATTCTACTTCCTATAACCGTGTTTGTGGCTGCAGGGTTCGAGCACTCCATCGCCAACATGTTCATACTACCCCTAGCATGGATGCTGCAACAGGATCCATTGTTTTTAAATACCTCCAATGTGGTTTCCCTTTCGGGGATGGCGCACAACCTACTTCCCGTGATAGCTGGCAACCTGGTAGGAGGCGGAATCTTCGTGGGACTGGTTTACTACTTGGTTTATGGAAGGAAACCTAAATAAGAAAAAATAAAAAAGAAAAAGCGGATTGGGCGGGTTTACTCCGCACAATCCGCTTGCTCGTTATGCTCTTTTTACTTTACGATTGAAATCCGTTGGTCAGATGCTTTCCCTCCTGCAATTACCCGGATGTTGTAAATGCCCGTTGGTAGGTTGTCTATGGATATTGTTTTCGTGAACAATCCTGATTGCATTTCCAAAGTGGATTGTAATACTACAGCACCTTTCATATCGGTTATGAGCATGATGTCGTCTTTGTTTGGATTTTCCACAAACAATGTAAGCTGTACCATGTCGGAGGCGGGATTGGGGTACGCACTTAACAAGACTGGAGAATCACTTTCTTCAACACCGGTTGACGAAACCTGCTCCTTGTAGAATTCAAATATTCCTGTAGATGCTCCTCCGAATCCGGTGAACACCAGCTTCCACAAACCACCGGCACGACCGTAAACGTAATAAACCGTTGAATCTTCTATCAACCATTGATTGGTGTTCAAGTCGAAAGATTTCCAATTATAACCAATGTTGTTGCTGTATTTGTTAAACGACAAACCCCATGGGGTAGATGTGGTCACGTCAACGGGATAAGCTTTGGCTGTAAATACACTGTCGTTGGCTAACACTCCTGTAACCTTATAAGTCAAAGGCATCGACGACATGTATTGGGCGAAAACCAAATCCCAAGTGTATTTATTGGGTTCGCGGTCAAATACGGTGTTGGTAGCGAAAGAGTAATAACCGAAGTTCTTGCCTTGAAAGTTCTGCTTGTTCACGTTAACGGTGGTTTCGTTGGTGCCATCAAGGTTTGCGTGCACAAACGTGTAAGTACTGTTCTGTAACACCTGGATCCAAACTTTCTTCCATAAACCGGCAGATGTTTTCAAAAAGAATATGGAATCGCCCGTAACAGCATGCGTCACGAAATCATACAAACCCCAACCTAAGTCGAAAAGGTTATTGGGGTCGCCGGTAATGTTGAAAGCGCCCGCCCATAAACTTGTGTCCCGGTTGAAGAGTTCGTTTGCGGGAGTCAACTGACCTGTTGTGTCCAAGGGAATGATATTCGACCAGTCATTGGCAGAGAATCCCGACTTGAACAAACGCACGTTGTTCTTGCCGTTGATTTGTATCGTGGCTTGAAAACCCGAAATCTGGAAAGCCAGATCCCAATCGGTGTTGCTGATGTTGCTTACCTCCCCAATGGGCATGCTGTAGAAGGCCTGGTTGGTGTATCCAGGGTTGATCTGCACTACGTCATAAACCTGTTGTGCCATTGCCGGAATCAAACTAGCGCCAGCTAAAATCGTTAATAGAATTCGTTTCATGTTATTTTGGTTTTTATTTATTTTTTTATTTCAAATCACAATGCTTAAAACACCTTATTCCGCTTTAGTGCACCCAAACCGTAAATTGTCACTTATCACTTGTCACTTATCACTTATCACTTTACAACCTCTTATACTCAAACTTCGCAGTCCCTTTATTTCCTAGGTCATCATAAAAGTCGTAGAACCTGATTTTGTAAACATATCCTTCCGTGTCACGCACGAGGTAGAATCGGTCGGGGATGATGACGTAACCCAAAGTGAAATCATAATCCTTCCAACTGAAACCAATCTTGGCTGCAAGCGTGTTGAAGCTAACATCAGACAATTTCGAAGCATCAAATGTTTCAAACGGAACATATAATTGTGTGGAGTCTTTGCGGTATTGCTCATTCACACAACCCGACCATTTGTTCAATAACGCTCCCGTAACCAGATAGTAGCGGAATGGCGAGTTTACCGGCTCGGAGTAATAGGTGAAAGTATATTTGGTGAATACCACATCCCAATCGGCTTTCTTCGGTGCCACATCAACCATTGTCCCCCCGTTATCAAATGAAAAATACATGAGCGAGTATTCGGGGTCTTTGGGTATGGTGAATTCTGTAACGCCGGTGTTGTTGTAATTGGAGAAACGGATGATGTATTGATTCGAAGTTACCTCTACAACTTTGAACTTTCTCCATCGTGCCGACCCGAAGTGTTCGGTCCGGCCACGGTCAACAATATAGGTTTCACCCTTGCTAACACCTGAAGCATCTCGGTAATCGCCGAAAGCGGTTGAGTCATCATACAACTGATCCGTTTCAGTACGCCATACTTTACCAGTAGAATCAGCCGCTACCATATTGGTATCGCCAGTAAGGGCCACGAACATGAACTTTCCTGTATTGAGGTAAATGCGAAACCCGCCGCCGCTTGCTTCGAATGCCAAATCGTAGCTGCGGTAAGGTACCGACTTCTGCGTTCCTGTTTTGAAATCAACATACACCTGGTTGTCGTAATTTACACCCATGCTGGCGGCCATGGTCTGCAAATTACCAGGAGCAGGAAGGATAATAGGCTCTTCTTCTTTTTCGCAAGATGCCAACAACGGCAATGCTAAAATCAAAATCCAGAAAACCCTACCCATTGGTTGTGCGCTTTTTGGCTTTTGAATCTGATGAAAGCTCCCAAAAAAGTTTAACATACAAAGTCCTGCCCGTTCCTACGGCAACTGTACCAGAACCATCATTGTGTGCGGAGCCTTGTATGCTCGCATTCACATCGGTCACGTTTAGCAGATTGCGTACACCCAACTGCAAATTCCAAATACGGTTCAAAAATGATTTTCCAACAGCCGCATCCAACAACGCATAAGATTGGTTTTGATAAGCGGATACCGAGTTGTCTTCATTCAGAATATAACCAGGCGAAGCTCCATTGTATTTATACCAGGCATGGAATGTTATTCCTTTCTTTTCGATGTGGTAACTGGCTTGTGCCGATGCCTCCGGATAATAATCAAATTCGTTAGCATCGCTAAATGAAGCCTGGCGCTTGCCGTTTACCGTGCATCCCGCGGAAGCGGTGAAGCGGCCAGCCGTCATGCTAAGACCTACACCACCGCCATGTACCTGGCTTTTTCCAGTGTTCACATAAGTGTATAAGTTCGATGTTATATCAGGACGCGCCAAAACAATTTCCTCATGAATCGAATTTGCAAAGCCATTCCATTCGGAAGTCAAGCTGAACGAATGGTTCTTGACCAATTGCCATTGGATGCTTCCATAAAAATTATCCGATTTCTCAGGCAGCAGTGCCGCATTTCCTCGTACATTGTGGTTCACATCAACGAAATACAAGTAACGTTCCTTCACCGATGGAGCTCTGAATCCGCGACCGTAGGATGTACGGATGGTAACAGCAGATGAAACATCATATTTTAAAGCCAGCGATGGAATCATAGGCATGGTGAAGTCGGTGCGGTATCCATAGCGCAACGAGGGTTTGATTTGCACTTTTGGATGTGGGCGATATTCGAAACTGGCGAATGCTGCGTATTCACGCGTTTGTGCAAGCCCATCAGCTATGCGCTTTCCTTCAGCTAACTCATACTCGATATCCGTACCCCCTTGTAGCGAGTGCGCGGCGAACGATTGGTTGTAAATGATCCTACCGCGCACCGACTGCACGCTATTGGTGTCTTGTTGCTCCAAACCTGCCACGGGGAATTGGTCCATTGTAACCAGGTCTTTGCGGTACGTGTTGCGTAAGCGGTTCCAAAAGGCATGCGAAATGGTTGCTTGTAGGCGGCTGTTGTTTTTGAACCAAGTGTTAGCCGTCATAAGTTGGGTGATGCGACGAGTGCTGTAAACCTGGTCGAAGGCATATGCCTCGTACGGGGAAACCCTTGGCGCACCTTTGTCAGTCAAACGGTCGTCGGTAAACAAAAGCTGATAACCCCCGACCCAACTGTTGGCGGCATACTGATAAGCGATTTGGCCATTGTACTGCTCTTTGGGATTCCAAAGTTGATCACGCCCCGTATTGTTCGGCGACCATCCATCGAAATAGTTTCGTCCAGCGAGTATCTTCAAACCAGAACGGCCATTTCTCACACCAACTCCGCCTTGCACATCATAAGTTCCTACACTTTCGAACAGGGCCGAAGCCTGTGCTGTGAAGCGTTCTTTCACCGATTTGTCGGTGATGATGTTGATCACGCCCCCCGCCGCATCGGTGCCGTAGCTCGCCGACATCGGTCCATTCACAATCTCTACCCGCTCCACGTTCGACAGCGGTAGCTGACTCGCATCAATGTTACCATCCAATCGTCCAATAACGGGTACTCCATCTATCAAAACTTTGACATGTTGTCCGCCCATGCCATTGAGGCTGATACCCGATCCCATCACCATGTCCCTATTGATCTTGATTCCTTGCTGCAGCTCTAGCAGCTGATCAAGGTGGGCTGCGCCTGTTTGGCGGATTTCCTCTGATCCTATAACCTTGACGGGATGGATGCTTTCGCTGACGGTTCGGTTGGAATGTTCGGAAGTGATGTTGATTTCCGGAATGCACACGTTTTTGGATTGAAGGCGGATGGCTTCATCAACAGGAGGCTTAATCACGCCCGACCAATCCTGAAAGGCTACGTGTTGGATCCTGATGGGGGATGCCCCCGGCGCTACCGGTAGTCGCACCTTTCCCTGTTGGTCGGTAATCAGGGGCCTTGACCCTTCCAAGGTCACTACCGCCTGTTGCACAGGCGCTCCGTTGATGTCGGTAATAGTCAACACCTGGGCCCGCATTGGCAGGCAAAAGGACAAGATAAGAGCGGTATAGACCAGTCGTTTTATCACTGCGCGAAAGTAGGACTATCGAAACCCAGCAGAGCCTGATTAGGTTCAGCAAAGCAGTTGATGTTGGGCCTTTTTGACAAGGTGTTGACAATTCATAACTCTTCGATACGAATTCAGCATTCATATCGTTTTTTTACGAAATTGGCTTCATGAAAAACAAGATTGTCACCACTCAGGCCAGCCACCTTATGGAAATGATTCGCGAGCAATCGGATACCGTTCTCTCATACGAAGGAAAAATACCCCAGATCGAACTCGACATCCTGTTGGAGAACGTTCGCAAACTTTATGAAACATTGAAGGAGTTGGAAAAGATCAACGCTTCCGCGGATGTCAAAACCGTTGAGAACGCCATTGTTGCGCCCACAATGGAAAAACCTGCAGTTGAGCCGGAGCCAATGGTGATTGAATTGCTGTCTGTGAAGGAAGAACAGCCGATCGTTGTTGAGAAACAGCCATCTGCCGATTTCCACCAACCAGAAGAGCTGCTGGCTTCGGTTGAAACGCCGGTACAGGCCCCCATTGCTCAAATCGTAAACGAAGAAGTGATGCCTCAGGCGTCATTGGCACAGGAAAAAAACAAACCTTCGCCAAAGTCAGCTACTTTGTTCGATGAGGACGTTCCAACTTTGGCAGATAAGTTCACCAGTGCACCTTCTTTGCATGACCGCTTTGCTTCAGCCACGCAAGACGATAGCATATCAGCGCGTATCAAAAGCAATCCCATTGGCGACTTGAAAAAAGCCATTGGAATCAATGAAAAATTCGCATTGATCAACGAGCTTTTCGAAGGCGATATCAATGCTTACAACGAATCTATCGAGGTGCTCAACACCGCTTCTGACGAGGCACAAGCGTTAACCTATCTCAATCAAACCTTGGCTTCAAAATATGGCTGGGACCAGCGTAGCGAGTCTTTTTTGAAATTGCGCGGATTGGTAGAGCGTCGCTATTGATTTGAATTCCTTTGTTATGAAAAACAGAGCTCAAAGGTTTTTGCTGTTGGCGATGCTTATCACAGTGACGTGTACTGCACCTGAAACCTATGCCCAATACCACCGAGAGCTCATAGAGAAACTCTGCGCACCCAAACTGCATGGCAGAGGATATTACAAAAATGGCGATTGGAAAGCCGCGGCATTCATCCAAAAGGAGTTCAAGAAGGCTGGAGCCTTCCCTATCAACGGACAGTATTTTCAAGATTTCACGTTTCCCGTAAATACTTTTCCTGGAAAAGTTGAGGTATCCCTCGACCAAGTCAAGTTACAACCTGGAAAAGATTTCATCGTGAACCCGGGTTGTCCGCCCGTAAACGGAACCTTTCCCATCAAACGCGTAACCATCCCATTTGATTCCAATGCCGATTGTAGTATGACCTTTTTGCATTTCGATAAAATGGGTTTGGATTCTTTGAGCACTGCCGTGATGGATTCGCTCATGAAAAATCCTCCCGCCTGCGCAGGATTGCTGATAACCCAACGCGAAAAGACCATTTGGAGTGTTTCTACAAAAGTGGCTCCCCGTCCTTCAGTGCGTATCCAAATCGATTCGCTGCAATGGCAACCGAGCGAAATTCGGATTCGTGTCGACAGCAAATTTATAAACGATCACAAGGCGCGCAATGTGGCGGCCTATCTGCCTGGCACCTCCAATGCCGATTCATTCATCGTATTTACGGCGCACTACGATCATTTGGGGCGAATGGGTCCCAAAGCCCTATTTGCGGGTGCAAATGATAATGCGAGTGGCACAGCCATGATTATCGATCTGGCACGATGGTTTTCCAAACCCGAAAATCGTCCGGCCAAATCGATTCTGTTCATCGCCTTCGCCGGCGAAGAGGCGGGTTTGATCGGTTCCAAATTTTACACTGAATCGCCAATGGTCCGATTGGACCGTATCCGTTTTTTGTTGAATCTGGATTTGATGGGCAACGGTGACGAGGGCATGATGGTTGTGAATGGTGAACTGCACACGAAAGAGTTCGATATGCTCGATCGCATCAACAAAGAAAAAGGATACTTGAAAATACTCGGCAAGCGCGGCACGGCCAAAAATAGTGACCATTACTTTTTCAGTGAAAAAGGGGTGCCTGCATTTTTCTTCTACACCAATGGAGGCTCCAAAGCCTACCACGATGTGAACGACCTCCCGCAGCAGTTGCCACTAACTGAGTTCGAAGACATCAAAAAACTGATTGTCGATTTTGTGGGCGAGGTGGGGAGGTAATGAAAGCAATAGTTTAGGGGATTATCCAATTTTTTGAAGAATCGAAGTGGATGATTCTCGGCGCAATAATCCGGTACCTTTCTCGTTTTCAATAAATCAAAAACCTAATCACACATGAGAGCACTATTGCTAATACTATTTGCAGCTACCCTTTACCAAGAGGCAAAAGCTGATCAACTGATGTATCTGAGCCAGGAACATGCCAAGGCAGCAACAGAGTATTTGCTTAAAGAAAAACAGGTGATACTATGGTGCGCCTGTTGTTCTGATGAGTCCAAACAGTTGCTTGATGTGACTTCTGTGAATTATTACCGGGTGGAAGGGGATTTCTACTTTGTTATTTTGAGAGGCACTACCCCTAGTGGTGAATTGGTTGAGAAACGTTTGGACCTCGCATACATCCATGTGAATGTGCAAGGCAAGGCCAAGTGCTTGGGTCAAGTTCTCAAAATCACCTGCGACCCTTGTACGAAGCCGTTCAAGTGGGGTGTTTGAGAAAAATGCTATTGAAATTAATCGGAGCCTCACCTGCCACACAATTCTGATGGCGGATTAAACTCAAAATCCAATCACAAGCGAGGCTATTCTTCCCCTTTGTCTTCGTCATCCAAAAGCTCGGCCGGAGTGATTTCCGGAAGAATTTGCCGGGCTTCGGCATCATCCAATACAGTAACATCTTTCAGTTTCTTGTTGATCATACGTGTCCTCACGCCAACAACGTCGTCTAAATCATTCAACCCAGACTGTATCTTGTTTTGAGCTTTGCTAAGCAAGCCTCCAAATGATTCAAACTCTTTCTTCACGGCTCCCAAAACCCTCCAAACTTCGCCACTTCGTTTCTGAATAGCTAAAGTTCTGAATCCCATTTGTAGGCTGTTCAAAATCGCTGCCAAAGTAGATGGTCCCGTAATAATGATCTTATAATCTCTTTGAAGATCTTCTAAAAGACTCGCTTTGCGTACAACTTCCGCATAGATGCCTTCGAATGGGAGGAACATGATGCCGAAATCGGTTGTAGAAGGCGGGTTCAAATACTTTTGGCTGATGTCTTTGGCCATTAATCGGATTCCATCCTCCAAATACTTCTGTGCTTGCTGTATGCGGGTAATGTCTCCAGCGTCGTAAGCTTCCTGTAGCTGTTCGTATTTGTCGCGCGGGAACTTGGCATCAATGGGCAACCAAACCGGCTCATTGGATTCCTTGCCGGGGAGCTTGACGGCAAACTCGACAATCGAATCCTCGCCCTTTTTTGTTTTAACATTCGCTTGGTACTGCTCAGGTGCAAGAATCTGTTCCAACAACATTGATAATTGCACTTCGCCGATTCCACCACGCATTTTCACATTACTCAAAACTTTCTTCAAACCGCCAACGTCCTGCGCAAGGGTTTGCATTTCTCCCAATCCCCGCTGCACCTCTATCAATTGCTTACCAACTGTCTCAAAACTCTGACCCAAACGCTCACTCAAGGTCTTTTCCAATTTCTCTTCAACGGTGTTCCTGATGCTATCCAGCTTTTTCTCCGTGGCAGTCACCAATTCATTCTGGCGTGTTTCCAGTTGGTTGAACTTATCCCGCTGCAAGTCATTAAACGACTTTACATTTTTATCGAACGTCTCTTGGAAATCCTTGAATGCAGTAGAAAGGGATTCCCGCATTTGTTGGCTATCGGTTTTGGATTGTTCGTTAATGGCTTGTAGCCTTACTTCAACCTGCTTTTCTATTTTTTCAAGTTGCTTCGCATTTCCTTCGGTAAAGGATTTGAAACTGTTATCCGTTTTTTCTATGAGTGCCAAAATGCGCTGTTCCACTGTAGCATTGAGCTTTTGCAAAGCATCTACATTCTTGTCATTCAAAATCCGTATCGCTTCTGCAGTTTCAGACCTGAACGAAACTATCTGCTTATTGAGTTCCTCTCTATTGGACTTTGCACCATCGGAATTTTCTGAACGACTGATGCGAAACTCTTCCTTCAATCCATTCGAAAGTCGGTTGATCTCGTCTTGCAGTGGCTTTAAATAATCTTCGATATTGGAATTTGCTGATGAACGCTTCCGGAATAGCATGGCTAGCGTGATGATGTTTATTATCAACAAAAGCGCTATTGAAAGTGTGGTGAAATTTTCCATGGATTAAAGTGGTATTTATGGATGTTATGCGAATGGCTTTGGCATGGTTTGTTTAATACGGTCAGCGGTAGAGAATGCCGTGATTGTCAATAACTGTCAAACTGATGAAATTTGGTAACCAAGTCGAAGGCATTCCACTCACGAAAATAAGAATCTGTTGCCGATAAAATTACCCTTCATATCCGATTTCCAAGATTTAACTCCAATAAGGCTTTCCTAGGGTTTTATTTAGCTTTAAAATTTGGCTTTGGATGCCAGTTTGACTTCGAATAACGATTATCAAACTTGTATTTCAGCACTTTTTGACTTGAGTTGAAACAACAATCGCTTTTGGGTTGTTTCATTGGTCTGTTCAACAAGTCCAGTTTTCCCCGAAAATCATGAACCCCAACGAACTCAACCGCATCATCGAAATGGCTTGGGAGGATCGTACACCTTTCGAGGCCATCAAAGTACAATTTGGGGTTTCGGAATCTGAAGTGATTACAATTATGCGCAGGGAACTCAAGCGAAGCAGCTTCAACTTATGGCGCAAGCGGGTCAACAGTGGCGTGAGTCAGAAACATGCCAAGAAGCGCAATCCCGATATCGAACGGTTCAAATGCAGCAGGCAAACCTCCATCTCCATGAACAAGGTCAGCAAACGCTAATATGCGACCGGATTTCCCGACTGATTTTAACTCCATCCTCGAACGGATTAACCAAATCGATCCTGTGGCTTATGGCAAGTCAAGGAACTATTTGAACGGTGCGGTTACCTATTTGTCACCCTATGTTTCTAGGGGAGTCATAAGTACAAGGCAGATATTGGAAACAATCCTATCAAAGGGATATAAAGTTCGTGAAATCGAATCCTTCGTCAAGGAGCTTTGCTGGCGGGATTATTTCCAAAGAGTAGGGCAACACAAGGAATTAGATTTGGACGTACGCTTTCCGCAACTCGGTGTTGCCAACCATGGGGTACCAATAGCTGTGTTGGAAGGTCAAACGGGAATAGAAGCAATTGATAAAGCCGTTCAATCACTTTATGATACAGGTTACATGCACAACCATGCCCGGATGTACACGGCTTCCGTAGTATGCAACGTCGCTAAATCCTATTGGAAAAATCCATCCCAATGGATGTATTACCATCTGTTGGATGGCGATTGGTCGAGTAATGCCTGCAGTTGGCAATGGGTGGCTGCATCCAATAGCAGCAAGAAGTATTTTGCCAATCAGGAGAACATTAACAAATACGCTCATACCACTCAACTAAACACCTACCTGGATATTTCCTACGATAAGCTCGAGACCATGGAAGTACCTTTCGAATTATCATCTATTCGAGAATTTGCTGCCAGCACGGTGCTTCCGGATGTTGAACCTGTTCAGCTTAAACCTGATGTCCCAACCTTCGTCTACAATTATTACAACCTGGATCCATTGTGGCACAAGGATGAGCCAGGGAATAGGATCCTGCTCCTTGAGCCCAGTCATTTTTCAGCCTATCCAATCAGTCCGAAATGTTTGGATTTTGTTTTGCGCCTGTCTCATAACATTCCGCGGCTACAGGTATACGTCGGGTCGTATCAATCTTTGATAGAGCAATGTGCAGATGCTCCATTGTATTTCAAAGAGCATCCACTAAACAATGGATATCGTGGAATAGAAGAGCCTCGCGACTGGATTGCGCCAGATGTGAACGGGTACTTTCCATCCTTTATCGGTTTTTGGAAGCAGGTCGAAAAACGCTTACGGTAATTTTTAATACTTACCTGAGCGGATAAATCATATGGTAAAGCTCCACCCGGGCTTGTCCATCTATTTGGTAGGCTTGCGCCGAAGACTTTGCCAAGTCCGTTTTTTTGAATTCAAGGAAGTCTTGCTCTGAAGCCCACAGGTAAACACCGCAAAACTCCATCGTTTTAGGATCTCGCAGATAGTATTTCTGAACCAATCCAGGCACTTTCAGAAATTCAACCTTGCGCTTCTCAATCACACCGAATACAATCGAATCAGGTAGCGTGCTTTTGAATCTCACAATTTGCACAAAACCGATTTCAGCGGATTTCTCCATACTTGACTTATTCAGGAAATCCCCGTCGAAGATAGCTTGTCCTATCAGTTGCGTTGGCAAAAGGCAAATTAAGGTTATATATATAGTTTTCATTTCGATGTTTGATGTTTAATCACAGCAATTATAAATAATCAATTCAATAAATTAATGAACTCGTTCGATTTGGTTTTGATGTCGAACCAAGGGGATATAATATTTGAAGGATTCATGCGTTAATTAAGGCTGTTGGACAATTTTGACTTAGCATCAGTAATTAACCTTTAAAACCCAGATACCATGAGCAAAAAGGTTGTTTTATTCTTGGTTATGGCCTTGTTAGGCTCGCCTGCCTGGTCGATTGATGAAAAGAATGGATATGTATCCATTGGTAAGCTTGTGCAACAAGGCCTCTTGGATGTCAAAGTGGAGCGGCTGCATAGCCTCAAAAACGGACTTGCTGTATCGATGGAGAATAAGACCACCGACTCCATAAAAGTGTGGATTGAACCCGGACGAAGGTTTATCGCTAAGGATTCCATTTATCAGGATTGGTTTATTGCCGACGAACGGATGATCACCATCGTGCCACTGGGTATGGCAGAAGAGGATCTTTTGGGGTTTTGTTGCCAGGTTCACGACAGAGGACCTGCTGAGGGTGCGAAATACTCCATTGGCTACATGGCTCCTGAATCATGGATTCAATTGGCAACTCTCATTAAAGAAGGCGATTATCCTAGAGGTGCATCGCAACACGCCGTATGGTGTCTGTCCGACAACTTGCCTTCCTACTCAATTTATGATGAAGACGAGAAGAATGTTCGGCCATTGCGGGAATTGGTTGCAAAATTAAAGGGAGAGCAAGTCCCTTGGTATATGCTCTCTTATCAGAAAGACACCACGCGGCTTTTTTCCGACATCGCGGAGCGGCTCATTGGAAAGATTGATTATTATCTGCCAAACAGCTCGATTGTTACAATTAACATCCGCTCAAGCACAGGGGAAGTGGTAAAAGTGCTTGCCAAGGAATCAGGCTTGGGACCGGGGATGCACACCATACCAGTCGATCTGAATGTCAAAGGATGGCCCAAAGGCAAGTATGAAGTGATGGTTTATACCGATTATGCAACACTGATATCCAAAAGCGTTTTCAAGCTTTAACGTAAAAGCAAAACCCCTTTGCGTTTTTATACAAAGGGGTTTTGAATAATAGGTTGTTTGTGAGTTTGGACTTAAGGCTCAGTGATTTTTCCTGAACCTGATGCCGAAGTACCGAAAGTGGAATTTGAAAAAGTGAGACTGCAATAAGTGTAAACGTTTTTGCCATTGCCAGCATCGGTCACATAAAGTAATCCACTCGATGTAGACCAATATGCATTAAACGTGGTGTTACTGATTTTAACCTCATCAGCAGGGGCCAACGGTCCAAGCTGCGTTACATTGTAGATTCCGGGAGTTGGTTTGGTTGGAATAGCGAATTCAAGATGTATGTCGCCATTGGATCCATTACAGGTGATTTCATAATTCCCAGAAGTTCCTACGCCGAATTGGATTGCAAGAGGAGTGAATGATACCGCTGGAATGCCCACCAAGGTATATTGGTTGTTGGTGGGATTACATGGAGCAGTGACGTTTACGGCCACATTGGTGGATGCCGAACTGGTACAACCGCCAGCCACTGTTACCGTAACGGTATAGGTGCCCGAGTTTGAGGATGTAGCCGATGTAATGGTGGGGTTTTGCAACGATGAGCTGAATCCGTTAGGTCCAGTCCACGAATAACCAGTGGCACCGGTTACAGAACTAGCAGTCAAATTAATGGTTCCCCCGATACTAACAGGGGTATTGCTGCCTACAGTTGGGGTAGCAGGAGGAGTACAACCGTTTCCATTGTTGTTATTGGGTGTACTGGAGTCGTCCTTGCTACATGAAATGGCAGTAACCAACATCAAGAAGATGCCAAGGATCCTTAGGGGTTGCATAACGAATGATGAGCTGTTTTGCATGGTTTTGATTTTAGATTGTTATTTATCATGCTAATATAGAATTTAGGGATCACCCGTCAACAGCGACATTTAATTATTCATGTATTCAAGTTTATGGGTATGACGCAAAGCATTAATAAAACCAACCCCTTTTCCTATTTTCGCCTCGTGCATGGCCGAAACAAACTCAAGAACTTCTGGAACAAGCTCGGTCCAGGTTTGGTAACAGGAGCCAGCGATGATGATCCGTCCGGAATAGCCACCTATTCGCAGGCGGGAGCTGCTTTCGGACTTTCCACACTTTGGACCGCATTGGTGGCGTTTCCACTGATGGCGGCCATTCAACAGATGTGCGCCAAAATCGGGATTGTTACCTCGCAGGGCCTCACAGGGACTTTGAAAAAGCACTATCCCCGTCCTGTGCTGTATCTGATGTTGTTGTTCAGCTTTCCCGCCATCGTGATGAATATTGGAGCCAACATCGCCGCTATGGGTGCCGTTGGCAATATGCTTGTGCCTTCGGTTGATGCTTCTTTCTTCAGCGTGTTTTTCACCTTGCTGCTCTTAGGACTAATCATTTACTTGCCTTACCGGCGGATGGCTGATATTTTGAAATACATCTGTATCGCAATCATGGTCTATTTGCTTGTGCCTTTTTTGACAAACCAAGACTTGAATGAAATATTCAAGGCGACCTTCATTCCTCACATAGAGTTTTCAAAGGAATACATAGCAGTATTGGTAGGCATTTTGGGTACCACCTTATCTCCCTATCTGTTTTTTTGGCAAGCATCCGTGGAAGTGGAGGAGATGCGTAACAACAAGAAAAAAATATTGGTCGACAAGAAAATCATCCAGGATATGGAGCAGGATGTCGATTCAGGCATGGCGTTTTCCGGTCTGATCATGTATTTCATAATTCTGACCACAGGTACGGTTTTGTTCAATGCAGGATTGCACGATATCCAGACGGTTGAGGAAGCCGCAGCTGCTTTAAAGCCATTGGTGGGCGACGCCGCCTACCTGCTCTTCTCCATCGGCATCATCGGAACCGGACTCATTGCCATTCCGGTATTGAGCGGGTCATTGTCCTATATTTTTTCTGAAACATTCGGATGGGAGCAAGGACTCGACAAGAAATTCCACGAAGCACGAGGATTCTATGTGATCATCGCCATTTCACTTCTACTCGGACTAGCCATGAATTACGTGGGTATTACCCCAATGAATGCCTTGCTCTATACCGCAATCCTGTATGGCATAACAGCACCCGTATTGATCGCCATAATCTTGCATATATCAAATAACAGGAAAATCATGGGGGATTATGTGAATGGAAGAGGATTGAACATCCTCGGCTTTGCCGCCCTGTTCATTATGACTGCCGCCGCATTTTTGTTGATATACTTGCAGTTTTTCTAGTGCTGCTAGGGATTAAGTGACAAGTGACAAGTGACAAGTGACAAGTGACAAGCTCATGGCAAGTCGTCAATCGTCAATCGTACGTCGTCAATCGTACGTCGTCAATCGTACGTCGTCAATCGTCAATCGTCAATCGTCAATCGTACGTCGTCAATCGTCAATCGTCAATTGTAATTTGTCAATTATTCCCATTGACCCTATACGGATCTCCCATCCTTCCCGCTTGGTAATCGGCAAAGCATCTGCGGATCTGCTCTTCGTTATTCATTACAAAAGGACCATACGCGAAAACAGGTTCATTGTGCGGCTGTCCACCACATAGCAATATCTCCGCATCTTCAGCGCTGAACAATCGAATCAGGTCGCTGTCGCGTTCAAAAAGGATGACCTGGTTGGCATCCGCCTTAACACGGCCTTCCGTTTCAACACTTCCGTTGATGACATAGGTAAATGCATTGTGTGTGGCGTCAACAGGAATTTCCAATTTACAACCGGCTTTCATCTTGATATGGAAATAAAAAACGGGGAACATGGGGTCAACAGAAGATTTAGAGCCGAAAAGTTCGCCCATCACCACATTGGCAGTGAAATCCTCGCGCTCCACCTTGGCCATCTGGCCGGGATTGAAAAGTCGGGTTGAAGGGTCTAGGTATTTGAATTTGGCTGGAAGATTCAGCCAGATCTGGAAACCATGGTATATGCCTCCGTCTTTGTATAACGATTCCCCCGTCTCCTCCATGTGTATAGCACCCTTACCGGCGGTGAACAACATGAAATCGCCTTTCGAAATCTGGAAATCATAATTCAAGCTATCGCGGTGGTGGCCACTGCCTTCCAGGAAATAGGTGGTTGGGGCGATGCCGGCATGCGGATGAGCTTCAACCTTCAAGGGTTTGTCGTTAGGATTCACTTTTACAGGACCGAACTCGTCGAAGAACACAAATGGCGAAACATAATCGTTATGGTCGCCTGCGAATGCCCTTAGAACTGGCAGCGTGCCCACCATCGATTTGTTGGCATTGAGTAACCGGTACACCCGACGTGCGTTTTTCGAGTTTTCCATTCCTGAAGCCGATTTCAGAATCTCGGGTACGGCAACGGTGGCTCCAATGATTGCAGAGCCTTTTATGAATCTTCGTCTGTCCATGGTGTTATGTTTTAGATGATGGATGTATTAAACAAATATCCACAAGCAAAGTTAAGTAAGGTTCATGCGGGAATATCGAAATAGAACACCGACCCCTTACTTGGTTCAGATTCTATCTGCAATTCAGAGCCTTCAGTCTCCAACAATTTGCGGACCTTGACCAACCCCATTCCATAACTCCTCCTTCCAAAACGATCCACTTTGTTGGGAGAATTGAAAAGCCGGTTCATCTGGCTCAGCATTTCAGGATCGATGCCTTGACCGTTGTCCTGAACTGCAATCCGAATGAAGTTATCCCTTTTTTCGGCTATGATACGAATCAACAAGTCTTCGTTCACGTTGTGCCGGAAAGCGTTTTCAATCAAATTCAACAAAACCAATTGCAAAACGGCTTTCTTGTAGATCACTTTTTCCACATCGGTCGTCACCTCGTACTTACCTTGCAGGGAGTCAAGGGCCAATGCCGCATTTTCTTTCAAAAAGGATTTGATATCTATTACCTCAGGCTCCGAATCAGTATGTTCCCCAAGACGGTAATAATCCAATACAGCTCCAATCATCTCCTGCAACTTCAATCCTGTTGCCCGTATCATTTCAATAGACGTGTGTACCTTGGAGTTTGCCTCCTTAGGCATATTTTCTTGAACCAACTCTGCCAACTGCTGAATCCCCGCAAGGGGCGATTTGATGTCGTGAGAAAGCGTCAGAGCGAATTGGTGAAGTTCATCGTTTTTTTCCATCAATCGCTCCGAAACAGCTTGAATCTCTTTGTTGCGTAGTCGCAATTCCAGCAGTCGAATGACTTGAGACGCCAAAGCCTTTAAAGAGCCCTCTTGCTCTTCTGTCAAAGCTTGCCTAGGCTTTTGATCGATTATGCACAAGGTTCCCAATGCAAATCCTTCCGCATCAATCAACGGAACTCCCGAGTAAAAACGAATACTCGGACTTCCTGTTACCAAGGGCGTATTCGAAAACCGCTCATCCAAAGTAGCATCCGCTACGGTGAGCACATGACTTGGGTCTTGGATGGCTCGGGCACAAAACGAAGCCTCCAAAGGAGTCTCACGTTCAGACAAGCCTACGGCAGATTTGAACCATTGGCGGTCGACATCCACCAAACTGATCAATGCGATAGGTGTTTGGCAGATGGCTGACGCAATCCGAGTAATGTTATCGAAATCCTCTTCTGGTAAGGTGTCTAAAATGGCATACTCACGCAAACGCCGGATACGGGCTTGTTCATGTTTGGCGGA
Source organism: Bacteroidia bacterium (assembly GCA_023262505.1). Taxonomy (GTDB): domain Bacteria; phylum Bacteroidota; class Bacteroidia; order AKYH767-A; family OLB10; genus JALRAP01. Next base: position 17,942 of record JALRAP010000004.1, on the reverse strand, counting down.
CTCCATTTCTTTAATCAAAATTTCTCTTTAGACAATTTATTACAAACATAAGAAGCAAATACGAGTCTGAGAGTGACACCCAATTCCGTCCTATTTTTGCTTCGATTTTCAATCATGATGACGCCAGAGGACTATCGATCGCATTTCAATAAAGCTATTGGATTTGAACAGTATTTAGCTGATTTTAAATATGCTATGCAGCATGGTTCCCATAGTCTTTATGGCTCCTATGCCCAATATTTGCCCCTGAATTTGCAGCGCAACTCACGGCTTTACCAAAAATTTGTCCCAACAGAGACTTTGCTTCATGCCGTTGCCAGGATGCCGCATTCGGTTAAATGGCTGATGATTGTGGAGCCTTGGTGTGGAGATGTTTCCCAATCACTACCTCTGATTGCCCGAATTGCTGAATCATCCATGGGCCTGATCGAGCTGCGACTTGCCTACCGCGATCAAAATCCCGACCTCATGGATGCCCATCTGACCAATGACGTTAGTCGTTCCATACCCATATTGATTCAATTGGATTCAGCCTTCAAGGTTTTGGGCACATGGGGACCACGTCCAAAAGAGGCACAGGTGTTGGTTGAAAAGCTCAAATCCGATCCCGTTACTGCTGATAATTATGCCGAAGAACTCCATCGCTGGTATGCCCAGAACAAACAACAAGCCATCCAATCCGAATTGCTCGCTCTGCTAAAGAAGTAATATGTGACAAGTAATAAGTAACAAGTACTGTCGGCTGCTTCCCGCCCGATAGCTATCGGTCCGATAGCAATCGGACTTCCGCCCTCTGCTGCCTCCTATTGTCACTTGTCACTTGCCACTTGCCACTTGCCACTTGCCACTGTTACTGCCACTGAAAACCGCCTCCCACTACCCCTAAACATCATCTCAATTGGCACATCGGATTGTTGAAATGTGTGTTAAAACTTAGCCAACCACCTAGTTCGGTCGCCTTTTAACATTAAGGTAACTTTGGTCTCGAATATGTCGGAGACCGCCTTCTACGAAACCTTTCTGAAAGAAACAGCATCCCGTATCAACGATGTGGAGCTGCACGGCCACATCGACCATGCTCGTCGAAACTATAAAAAGTCGTTTGGCGAGGCCCTCAAGCAATTCACAGATCTAGAGGCGGCACGCCGCCGCGCCGCGCATATCCGCTGGAAGTCCATCAACGATCTCGAAAAATACCTCATCCAATTCGAGTCAACATTCATCAAATCGGGTGGCAAGGTCATTTGGGCCCGCGACGCGGCCGAGGCTTGTGCCGAAATCAATGCCATCATACAGAAAGCGCAGGCCAAAGTGGTGGTAAAATCCAAATCCCTAACCGCCGATGAAATCGGACTAGGTCAAGCAATGCAAACGGCTGGAGTGACTTGGACTGAAACAGACCTGGGCCAGTTCATACTTCAACTCGCTAAGGAGGAGCCTTCACATATGGTGATGCCTGCACTCCACAAAAGCCCGGAAGAGGTGCGCTATCTCTTCAATAAAGTGGGAATTAAAACCAATTCGGCACAAGCCATCGAGCTTTCGCTGCGTGCCGCCGACCATATCCGCGAAAAGTACCTGGCGCCCGATGTTGGCATCACAGGCGCCAATTTCCTGCTCGCCGACGAGGGAGCCATTACCATCACCGAGAACGAGGGAAATGTGATGCTCGCCGCTTCACGGTCCAAGATTCATATCGTCTTGGCTGGAATCGATAAAATATTGCCTTCGGTCAAAGACCTCCAAACCATGTGGCCTTTGCTGGCCACCTATGGAACAGGCCAACAGGTCACTTCATACAATTCCATACTTTGGGGTCCGCGTAGAGCGGATGAGGTAGACGGACCCGAACAGATGATCGTGGTGCTCATCGATAATGGCCGCACTGATGTGATTGCCGACGAGGTGCAAAGAGGCGTAATGTCTTGTATTCGATGCGGTGCCTGCCAATACGCCGATCCCGTATACTCAGTCATAGGTGGTCAAACCTATCATTCCACACGCATGGGACCACCTGCCACAGTGGTAGAACCCGTTTTGAACGGTATGAAGAGCCACGGGTTCTTCAGCGACCTATCCACGCTAAGTGGCGCCGATACGGAACAGTGCCCTGTAAATATCAATTTCAATAAGCTATTACTCGACAACCGTCGTAAAAAAGCGGAACAGGAAACAGCATTTTCCGCTGAGCGGATTTTCTTCACTTTGTGGCGAAATGCCATGATTAAACGCGATAGCCCTAAGTGGAAAACACTGAAGCCGCGCAGATACTTCTTGGATGAGCTGTTTTTCAAATCTAGCAATGGCTTGCGCAAAATGCCAGAGCCCGCTCGCGAGTCATTCAATGACCTCTGGAAAAAGCGGTATAATTAGTGACCCATTTTCATAAAACCAGCAGTGTAGGTTTGTCCGCCGCGTCTTATTAATACTTGATAGCGACCAGCCATCAGGCCCGAAACGTCAATGGTAATTTGTTGGTTTGGACCTTCGAAATGATTCTCCCTAACTTTTGCACCAAGGCAGTCAAACACTGATACTTCTGCTGCCTCGATGGATTCAAAGTCGATACGCAAGAAATCTGTGGCAGGATTCGGGTACACAAATACCTTTTCAGAACTTTCAATGTTAGCCAGGTTCATCAGCAAGTCCGGATCCAATCTTACTACACCTCCGGTCTGCATGCCCGCCCACACAATTCCTTGGGCATCCACATGCACACATTGAACCACATCATCAGGCAATATTGTATTGGTGGTTCCATAGCTCGTGAAATTAAGTCCGCTCTTGCGGATGAGACCCTCATCGCTTGATCCGAGCCAAATCTCATCGCTTTGTGGCCTATATGCCAAGCCTGTGGTGCTGTTGGATGAGATACCGGATGTGGCCGTACTGAAAGTCAAAAACTGGATGCCACCTACATAAGCCGTTAGTCCGTTGGCAGGCGTCGAAAACCAGGGAACCCCTGCCGTATCACGTACAACTCCGAGACTCGAGTTGTCTGGCAAATTCGAATTCCAAATGGAGAAATGCTGCCAATTTCCATTGGTAAAAATTCCTACCCCTCCGTTGATGGTGCCTACGATTGTGCCGAGAGAGTCACTCCAAAGTCCGCTTATGTTGTTCGAAAGCAATGGCGTGTTGTTCATATTGAATATGGTCCAAGTAGTGCCATCGAAAAATCCAAGGCCTCCAATAGTCCCTACCCAGATATTTCCAGCGGTGTCACGCGCAAGCGACCTTACGAAATCATCAGGTATGAAAGAGTTGGTTGTGTTGTAAATGTTCCATATGGTTCCGTCGAAACGCGCCAGACCACCCATGAAAGTGCCCACCCAAACAATATTGCCGTCAATCAATAGAGACCGTATCGAGTTGTCAGGTATGCCTGAATTCATCGTGTTGTAAACAGTCCAAATGCTACCATCATAGGAAGCTAGTCCGTAATCGGTTCCAATCCACACGATGCCACTAGGAGTTGATGCAATGCAGCGCACCGAATTCTCAGGTAGTGGCGAATTAGCAGTATTGAAAAAGGTCCATGCCTGCTGCGATATGCCTGTAGTGGCAGTTAACAGCCAACATGCAATTATGAAAATGCGAAGCTTTATCATTCCACTACTATTCGAAGGCTTTTGATTTCAGCTCCATTGATCAACTCCAGCAGGTAAATACCTTTTGGGAAAGAAGTCAGATCAAGTGACACTTGACGACTTAAACTCGGTTCCATCTCTTTTTGCATTTTCTCGCGTCCCAGAAGGTCATACAAGGTCACACGCGTTTTCAATAATGCTCCACCAGTCAACTCCAATACGGTGATTCCCGATGTTGGATTTGGTTGCACATCAACTTCTAAAGGAGTAACCGATTCTTCTATGCGGCAGGGCATAGATACCGCATAATAGGTGGTTCCTCGAATGCCACAAGCGTTTTTCGCTGCACAGGAAACATTGCCCGCATTGGTACCGAAATTCAAAACAGCAGCCGTAGTGCCTTGGCCGCTAGAAACAGATGATCCACTCGGTCCTGTCCATTTGTAATATGTGGCGCCTGCGCTTGTTGTTGCGGTGTATGCAACACTGGTCTGGTTAGAACAAACACTCACCGGCCCGCTTATAGTTGGTTTTGCTGGTGTGGCGTATACGGTTGAGCAACGCGATGTGCTGTTCATACAACCATTGTTGGAAGTCACACAAAGCGAGCCGGAAGTGAATCCAGAAGCGGTAGAGAATGTGATGGCATTTGTTCCTTGTCCGGAGGTGACTGTCAAACCCGAAGGTGGAGTCCATTGGTAAGAAACCGCGTAACTAACTGGGGCCACACTTAACGCTGCGGAAGTTGTCATGCAATGTCCACTCAGCTCTCCTTGTATCAAACCCGGTCTGACAGCTGTATGTTTGGTTACCGTTTTGCACCTAGGAGGCGATACACAGTCTCCTCGTTTAGCCGTTACACAAACATCACCCGATGTGAAACTCGATGAAAAACTGACTTGTATCGAATTAGTTCCTTGTCCTGATACGATCGTGGTTCCAGCAGGCACAGTCCAATTGTAGTAATTGATATTCGGGTTGTTGTTCACATAATAATTCAGTGTTGTTCCAACGCAAGCCAATGCGGGGCCATTGAGAGGATAGGGGGCGGATGGAGTGGCGTCTACTTGTACAAATACCGAATCCGAACCGGAACAACCGTTGGCGGCATCGGTAACATTCACGGTGTATGTGCCGGATACGGCAGGGGTTAAACTTGCAGCTGCAGTGTTTGCGGTAAAACCTGATGGGTTCGATCCCCAGATGTATTGCAATGATGATGGTATGGTGTTTTTCAATGTCAAAGTCCAGGAGGTGATATTACCCACATCGCTACCAGCTGCATCCACTGCGCGCAACTGCCATGTACCATTGGCGTTTCCTGTGAAATTCGAAATACTTCCATCAGGTATGAAACTTCCGTTGAACGGAGCAGTACCGGAGCTTATGGCTGTAGAGGCCGACATAGTGAATACCGTGTTGGTGAAATTGTCTCCGCTTCCTCCACGGCGGTTACTGAGCATTACAGATGTTCCAGATGGCGAAATCAAGTATAATACCAAGTCGCCGTCATACGTGTGGGTGATGTTCACTCTAGCCGAAACCACAATGCCCGTACTTAATGTGGTCGGGTTGATGCCACTTACCGTGATGGGGGAGTAAACGCCATTCGGGTTATTATCGGGGATGGCATATGTGTTATTGTTGGAGAAAGTGGCTTGTACCACAGTTGTTGGCGGATTGGTGACTGAAGCATTCAAGGAAACAGTTTCTCCCGAACAAATCACCGAATCGGTAACCGATGCCGTAACAGGCATCTGCAGTTCTGTAACGGTCATAGGAGTAGATGCCATCGGACAAGCCGAGGTTGGATTAGTGGTAACCGTGTAAACACCCTGCTGCGAAACATTGATGGATTGGGTGGTGGCGCCTGTAGACCATAAGTATGTGGATGCCGTTGAGGATGTAAGCGTAACGCTGCCACCCGTGCAAATCGTAGTACTGCCTGATGCGGTCACTGTTGGAATAACACCGCCTTGCTGGGTCAAAGTATATGGTACCACAATCACATTGTTCGATTCTTTCTCTTCGAGGAAATAGTTGTACGGGTCCAATTGTACCACTATGTAATATTGCCCATTGCAAGTGCCTGGAGGAATGGTGATATACATGCCGTCCAAGCCTTGGTAATAAATATCGGTATAACCGGATGATATACCTTGCACGGTTGGAGAGCAATTGTAGGAGCCGCCTCCCAGACCGAAATTGGGGAAGTTGGTGCTGGTAAGGGTGTTGCCTAAAGAATCAACACAATGCCCATTGTAAGTGGAGCATGAACCATAGTCCATAAGGCAAAATGCCAGCTTGGCTCCGTTGCCAACGATAGGCCAATTCAGCGGATTCGGGTCGTTCGACTGCGTGCGCAATGTGAAAACGCCCCAATCATCCACGTGCATATGTCCATGTGTGGGATGATAGGTCATAGAGCCTGCATCACGATCATAGTAGGTCATCGCACTGCCCGTTTTATGATAAACGCGCTGCTTGATGAGTTGACGAGGTGGCAGACCTGTATTGGGACAAGTGGTTGGAGCCGTTCCAGTAATGGTATCCGTACCGCAGATATAGGTGGAGGTTGTGCGAATCTCCAATGGACCACGACCTATGTTCGGGGTCGATACGGAAATCCTCAAGCGACCGTTTTCAGCTCCATTACCGGTTTGAGAATATTCAATAACTCCACTAGTGCCCGACACCAACAAGGGCGGCCTGGCCGCAATGATATCGGGTAGCAGGTCGCAATTGGTTGAACCCGGGGTAAGGCATTGGCATGATGTGGCGTTGGTGGTGGTGCATTGTGACATGCCTGTAAAAGGCAGACAAATAGCTCCTAGGAATAATAATCGTTTAAGCATGGGTTTGTGTGTTCGTAGTGGGTAAACCTACGAAATAAACCCACATCGTGCAAGGGCGATTTAGGTCGCTTAATGCTCCGACAATAATTTGTCCATGAACATCGAAAAATCATCCTTGAAACGTTCAAATTCAGCTCCGGTGGCTTTGCCTGAAAATCCCGAATAAATTTTACGGACACGATGGTTCTTGTCAAGGTAAATGCTTGTCGGAAATGCACGGAAGTTGTCGAGGTCAGGCAAAACCGACTGCAACTTGTCGCGATTGGCACAAACCAACATGGGATAGGTTATACCCAGCCTTGATTTCAATCTCTTTACGTTGTTGGCTGCTCGTGCAAAGTCGTCTGTTTTTTCGAAAGACAATCCGATGATTTCTACGCCACGCTCGCGGTTTCTTGTGTAGTAACTTTGTAGGAATTCAGATTCATCCAAACAATTAGGACACCAGGACCCAAGTATCTGAATGATCACAGGCTTGCCTTTGAATCGTTCATCTTTCAAGTCCACCATGATGCTGTCAGTATCAGGAAACCGTAACACGAAGGCCTTATCGTAATGCTTGTACTTGGTTACATTGGTGGGGTCGGGAAGAGCGGCCTGCTCATCGCGGAAGCCTGTAAAACCGATTTGTCGGTGTGCCCCCGAGTAAAAAACCCCTTCCATCGTATTTGATCGTACTTTCGCTTTGATGAGGTATACGAAAACCCCATCGAACGCGGAAAGGAACAGGCTATCTCCATCCACCACACCTTCCAAATAACGGTAATCACCAGACGCAGTTAAAAATGTGCCGTTCACAATGCCCCCATCTTGCTTAAACACGCCAACGGCAAATGAGCTGTCTTTGGTGCCGGCTCCAAACATCACCGACCATCTGCCGTCAACACTCTTCGAAGGCTCTTTGCTGCGGATATAAAATCGAGGTCCGGCATTGTAATAGGCACGCATTGGAATGGCGGCATTGGTAGTGCGCGTGAGATTGATGTAATTCCCTTCTAGCTCGTTTGTGGTTACAACCTTCAGCCGCAATTCCGATTCATAAACGGGAAAGCGTACAAATATGGAATCACCCTCCATGCGAACCTCGTCAAGCATCATCTTTTCAGGGCCGTTCGCAATTTGAAAAACATAGGCAGAATCGTTTTTCGAAATTTCCATCACAAAAGGCAACTCGCCTCCTGGAGTAATTAGGAATGCGCGCCAAATCCCTACTGCTATTTTAATGTTGGTGGTGATGCCTATCATATCAAGATGCTATTTAATTGCCGTTATCTTGCCATAAAGGTCGAATGCGATCCTGCGACCCAAGGCAGGATCGCTGGAAGCATGAATCTCATAATTCCCGTTCGTATGGAAAACAAGTGTGTCTGTGGATGCGTGGTAAGGATTGCTTGTTGCTGTTATGGCCCATACCCCAGTCACATTTTTTTTGGAGTCATATTCAATATGCAACTTACGGACTGTTGCGTTTTGCTCCAACGCTTCGTATCGAACAACTGATCCCGAACCAGGTCGATTTTCCTCGAGGATTTTATATGTTCCTTTTAACGCAGGCTTGTTGATGTCGATTTCAATGAAAGGGGAAAGTTCTGTTTTCCAAACAGGGGCAGCAATTTTTTTCTGCTCGTTCCCATTCTCGGTGAAGATGGTTTTATCCAAACCCAGTTTGCTTCGCTGTAAAGAGTCGGCGAGAGCAATAAAGTAATTTTTGCAGTTGAAGTAGGATGAGTCCTGTCGGATGGGCTCCACGCAACTTGATACGAATACAAACAGCAATATTGATACGATCAGATGGGCTTTCCTCATTTTGTTGGCGCAGCGGTTCGCGAAAGATAGGCATTTGCCAATGATTCTTGTCCCATGTTCTTATAAGTGATTCCCATGTTCATCAGCATTTTCGGATTATTTGGCTCCAGTTTTTCAACGCGTTTGAAATATTCCAATGCTTCAGGCAGCCGGTTCATTACTGCAAAGCAGTTGCCGCTGTTCATCAAAGCGTCAACACTGCTTGGATTGATCTCAAGGGCTTTTGAATATAGGCGTAAGGCTTCCGCATAATCCCCTTTTCTGGCGAAAGTGTTTCCCTTGTTGTAGTATGCTTGGTGAAAATCGCGTTTCAAGGCAATCGCTCTGTCGAAGTAGGTGATAGAACTGTCAATCATACCACTTTCGAAAAGATACAACCCTTTGTTATTATTCGATTCGGGATCTTCAGGATTCATCAGTAACGCTCGATTTAAGTCAAGTAGCGCTTCTGCATAACGCCCTACTTTTCCATAACATAGTCCCGAAGTTGCAAACATATCGGCTGCATCAAACTCCTTGTAGCTTCGTGCTTTTTCCAATGCGGCTACAGCTGCAGGATAGTTCTCTTGCTCCTTATAGGCAATTCCCAAATGTCGCCAGGCTTCCGAGTAATCTGGCAAAATCTCAACCCCTTTTGACAAATGAATGATGGCCTGTTCAACATAATTCGACTTCGTAACCGGATCTTTTTCTTTCAAAGCTTTCTCGAAAAGTATGGCACTGCCGTATGCATAGCGTATGCGGGCGCTTTTCGGACAAGTTTTCACATCCTGCGTCAGCAACGTATAGTTGTCTTTCCAATCGGCGTTGCGGTCAACAGCTTTTGCTGAATAGGCAACAGACATTACTAGCACGATGGATAAGAACACTTTATTCGATCGGAAATGGTCGAGAAACTCAACGGCTTCGTTCTTTGGACGCACTTTGGTAACGCGGGATAGGAATGCACATAGCATTATCAGGAATCCTACTGATGGCATGTACATGAATCGCTCGGCCATGGTGGATTCAATCAGTAGGAATACGTTTGAAACCAACGACAAGGTGATGAATAAAAACAGAATGCCGAAACCGATTAACTCACGGCTCTTAAGCGATCTCAATGCGTAAAAAAAGAGCCCAGCTAGCACCAAGAAAGAAATCAAAAACTGCGGAGAGCCGATTTTCGCCAAGGGAATCTGGTTGAAAGAGTAATCGAACGACAAGGGGTGTGGAAACACCATCAACCATAAATAGCGACCGATGATGGCCACAGCGCTTGCGAAACGGGTTAGCCAATCAGTTGCACCAACCAAGGAGTTATTTACAAGCTGAAGTGCTTCAGGTTTCCCGGGATCTCCTAATACTTGCCAGCGAATAAAAAGATACAAGCAGACTGAAATTGCAAATGGAATGGTCGCCAGTGCGATTTGTTTGTTAGAAAGCTTGCCGCTGAAATAGGCGTACATTGGAGCAATGGCCAATAAGGTAATTGCATTTTCTTTTGATAACATGGCAAGGAAATAAAGCAGCCCCGCAACTATCAGCGGTATTATTTTCTGGGTTACGGAATACTTTCCTACCATCAACAAACTGGCAATTCCAAAGAGTAGGCAAAGTATCTCATCCCGACTTTTGATATTCGCCACCACTTCGGTGTGGATGGGGTGTACTGCAAACAACAACGCAATCGAGAAGGGAAACATCAGAGGCCAACCATTCAGCATTTGCGACATCAACAACATCAGCAAAAAAACAGTCAGCGAGAATAGAACCACATTCATTAGGTGTCCGGGCAAAGGATTTTCAGGGAAAAAGTGCCACTCCAGGGCAAACATAGCCACCGAAAGGGGTCGGTAAAGGTTGTCATCGCGGTCCCAGAATCCCGCACGATATGCAGTTGTGAAAACTGTGCCTAGAGAATCCAAGCCTCCTTTTGTGATACGGTTTTTTGCCATCACGGTGTCATCGTCCACCGTATATCCATGACCCAAAGTATTGGCATAAACCGCGAAGGCCACTGCCGCTGCAATTAATCCGCAATAAACCACATGAAGGTAGGGGAGAGGTTTTGCAAGGTCCAACAACTTGGCATCCTGCTTTACCGGTTTCGATTTCAACTTGCTCATGGAGATCTTTGAATCATTCCTCTTTGAGGTCCATTTGCTCGCCGATGCCGGTCGACTTGAATCTACCAGGAGCCATGCGAGCCAAAATGCGAGGCAAGGTGTCTGTCTTGCGCGTACTAATGTATTTTTTGCGTCCGCTTCTCGATAACAGCTCAATGCCATTGGGAGTGCCAAGGTCGAAGACTTGGCTGTACTTCTTGGCGGATGTAAAACCTTTGAATTCCACTAGGCGGATTTCCCGGATATCCTCCCACAGCATCATGGTGAAGTTTTTTTGGAATGGCGTACGCTTTACGAAAACACCCTGTTCGTTGATGGCGGTTACTACACGCGAAAGATGAAAACGGTAAAACAAATAACAAGAAAACAGGAAAACGGCAGCCATATGGGGCCAATAACCGAAAGTGGATGGAATAAATGGCCTATGCTCCGTGATTTTGAATGCAAACCAGACGGTAGTAGTTCCGATGAAAAGCAGGGACAAAAAATAGGGCCATGATTTCACACGGCTCTGACGCTCATAGAAATTATGAACGGTTTTCTTGTATCCCTTGTCGGTACTCATGATTAGTGCCGCTAATTTAGTAAAACCCAGTCAACTTGTAAACGGACTCAGCATGCTTCAAAGGCTTATATTTGGATATGCAATCCATCGAAATATCCACCTTCCACCAATGTCAAATTTTAACCGGAACGGTAATTTCTGCCGAACCCTTTCCGGAGGCAAGGATTCCAGCAATCAAACTTTTGATTGATTTCGGACCCTTTGGTCAGCGAAAATCTTCCGCCCAAATAACCCGAAACTACTTACCGCAAAACCTTATCGGAAGAACGGTACTTGCATTGGTTAATATTCCACCAAGGCGAATAGCCGGTTTCCTGTCGGAATGTCTCGTTCTAGGAGCAGTTGATCCGGAATTGGGTGTGGTTTTGTTAGCCCCCGATCAATCCGTTCCCCCAGGAACTCCCATCGCATGACCTTCATCATAATCCTCAATTGAATTTAATGCTTATCCTTGCCCGCTCATAGGGCAGAGCCACTTACTTATCACTTATGAAAAAGTCTGTTTCTTTTCTTAAGGTTGCCGGCATAGGAATTTATGTGCATTGGACCTTTTCCTTGCTAATCATCTATATCATTTACATAAATGCCCGAGCCGGATTAGACCCTGTCCAAATCAGTTGGGCGGTGTTTTTCGTGTTGGCATTGTTCTTATGCGTAATCCTGCATGAGCTAGGCCATGCCTTAACCGCCAAAAGGTTTGGCATCAAAACGGAAGACATCACTATGTATCCTATTGGTGGAGTAGCAAGGTTGGAACGGATTCCAGAAAAACCCGTGCAGGAGTTGCTGGTTACAATTGCTGGCCCATTGGTAAATGTACTTATCGTCGCCATTTTGATTCCTTTCATATATGGTTTTGATCTGCTTGTTCCAATAGGTGCTGAATCTTCCATTATCTCCCCTGAAAACTTCATCCTCAACTTGGCCATTCTGAATTTATGGCTTGCGCTGTTCAATCTTATCCCCGCTTTTCCAATGGATGGCGGGCGTATTCTAAGGGCTCTTTTAGCCATGCGGATTAGTAGACTCAAAGCCACCACCGTTGCCGCTAACATCGGTAAACTATTGTCGCTCGGATTTATAGTTGCAGGATTTTTTTATAACCCTTTTTTGATTTTCATCGGAGTATTCATCATCCTCGGCGCGCAATCCGAACTTGAATCGGTGAGAAACAAGGAGCTAGCCTCCGGGCTCACTGCTTCGGATGCGATGATGTCAAAATGGACGGAGCTAGAGTCTTACAAACCGCTTTCAGAGGCTGTTTCAATGTTGCTTCAGAGCGAGTCAAAATCTTTTTTGATATCGGAAAACGGTACGTATGTAGGCACCCTCAATAGAGATGGAATCATCAAGGCATTACGTGATAAGGGGGAACATATTTCAATAGGAGAGGTATGCAATAGAGACCTTTCCTATGCCGACGCAAAAACACCGCTAGAGGAATTGTTTACCCGCTTTCGCGATAACCGTATACCCTTGGTGTTGGTGGTGGATGCTGGAACTACTATAGGTGTGGTCGATACGGAGAACATTGCAGAGCTGATGCTGGTGAAACAAGCTCGATTGGAACAAAAAAACGCTTGAAATAACTAGTCATGGGATTTCAATTGGGAATGCTTTTGGCAGGTATTGGAGCCTTCCTTTTTGGAATGCAATTGATGGAGCGACGCTTACGCTCTCTTGCAGGTCGCGAATTCAAATTGTTTGTAAGACGAAGCAGCGGAACGGTTTGGCGCTCAATTTTTTCAGGAGCCGTTGTTACCGCCGCCTTACAAAGTAGCTCCATGGTGTCATTGCTGGTGATGTCTCTCGCGGGAGCGGGAGTTATTGGACTTCAATCCGGAATAGGATTGCTTTTGGGGGCAAACATCGGAACAACGTTTACCGGTTGGCTGGTCTCATCCTTAGGCCTTAAGTTTGACCTGGAGTCTTTGGCTTATCCGCTACTTGCCGTTGGCGGAATTCTCACGGTATTTTCCAAGGAGGGGAAGTGGCGAGGCGTTGCCGGAGTGATTTTTGGATTGGCCCTCATGTTCACTGGCATTGGAATGATGCGGGATTCTTTTTCCACTTTATCTACAAACACATCCGAAATGCAGTTGCAGGGGCATTCATCTGCCTGGTTTGTAATATGCGGATTGGTCATTGCCGCAGCATTGCATTCAAGCTCCGCAACGGTTGCTCTGGCATTGACTTCCCTTTCGGCCGGCATCGTTACACTCGATCAATCCATGTTACTGGTGATTGGTGCCGATATGGGCACAACCGCAACAGCCGCATTGGCTACTTTGAAAGCAAATGCCATAAAGAAACGGGTAGGATGGTCACAGGTTTTTTTCAATGTATTCTCAGGCTTAACGGCATTGACCATGCTACCGGTTTATGTTTCATTATCCAAAGGCTGCGAAAGTTTCTTCGACTCAACCGTGATCCTCGCCGCCTTTCATACCTCCATGAACGTGGTGGGAATTTTATTATTCCTCCCCTTCATTAAGATGTTTTCGAAAAAGATGGAATCATGGATCAAGGGCGATGCGGATTCATTGTCTGTGAGCATCCATGATTCAGATCCAATGGAAAGCCAATCAGCGATCGAGGCATTGGATACTGAATCGCACAAGTTTTTCTCACGTACCCTATCTTTGCTGCGCGAATTCTTCAATTTGGATGATGGCACACCTTCCAAACTCATACGCTCATATCCCGACCTGAAGAAATACGAGAATGAAATAGCCCTTTTCGGTATAAAGGTACAGGCCAATCAACTTTCCGAGCGCGAAGCCAAAACGCTTGAAAACGCCCTCACTTCAATACGCAACGCTGCAATAGCCGCCAAAGATGTTAAAGACATCCTGCACAACCTCGAAGAATTGCGTTCTTCAGCTTCTGATGAGTTGTTCATATTCTATCAGTCCATCACCCGCTGCCAGTCTGAATTTTATAGCAGTTTGGAGGAGGCATTTCAATTGCATGGATTCGACAGACAAGAATCAATGGTCCGTTTGAAAACCATTGCAGCCGATGTACACCGCTTGGCGGCACAAGATGTATACCGCCTTTTTTCCAATAGGGACCACCATGAGATATCCGTACCCAGTTTGCTGAATCTGGTACGTGCCATCAATAACTCCAATGAATCCCTTTTGCGGGCCATAGAACCGGAGTTGGAGATACCTTCCGACAAGCGCAACGGAAATTGACGTAAATCATTTTTTTGATTGACACAGGTCATTCCTGTGGCATTTCCCCCTATCTAGTTTTGAATTGTAAATGACGCAGCACTCTACAACCAAATCATGGATACCAGTATTGTTTATTAAATAAATCTTTAACCAATTAAAACCAAAAAACATGTCAATCATCAAAAAAAACCAAGGAGGCTATTTGTCCTTCCGTCCATTATTCAATGATTTCTTCAATGACCGCGTTTCCCTAGACCGTTTCTTCGATGGCGAGGAATTCCCCGCAGTGAACATCGTGGAAGGTGAAAAGAATTACGAAATCGAAGTGGCCGCTCCTGGCATGAAAAAAGACGATTTCAAGATCGAAATCGAAAATGGTGTCCTCACCATCTCAGCTGAACGCAAAGAGGAGAAAAAGGAGGAAAAGAAAAACTATACCCGTCAGGAGTACTACTACAACGCATTCAGCCGTTCTTTTACACTTCCCGAAAATGCGAAGGAAGACGGTCTATCTGCCAAATACGAAGACGGCATATTGCGCTTAATGGTGGCCAAGAAGGCGGTTACCGTATCCAAGGTTCGCGAAATCGAAGTGGCTTGATTTCTATCGTGGAACTTGCGAGAGGGGGCGAATAGCCCCCTTTTTGCTTTGAATACAACCAACTTGCGCCGTATTTCCTAATTTGGCGAATCGCATAAACCAAAACTGATGTTCAAAAAAAGTGCCATTCTGCTCCTGCTATATTTTTCCCCGTTTTGTCTCTTAGGTCAAAATGCAAAGGACCAGCTGATGCCCATACCCCAACAAATTACCTGGGGTAGCCAACGTTTCAATATCGACCAATCTTTTCACGTAGTGCTTTCCGATGCGCCAGATTCACGGGCGCACAAGGCTGTTGTACGTTTTTTAAGGCGATTGAACGATCGTACGCATTTGATGACACGCATAGATCCGGTTCTGAAGTCAGGTGATGTAAAGGGTGTTAGCCTGGATATCTCCTATCAACGGGTTGGGAATCTTTTGCCAGGCGAAGACGAATCATACGAGTTAAATGTCACAGGCGACCGTGTCACACTTTCGGCAACAACGGATATCGGTGTGCTTTATGGATTGGAAACTTTCCTGCAGTTGGTTTCATCAGATAATCAAGGCTACTTCATACCTGGTGTTTCCATCAAAGATCGTCCACGCTTCCCTTGGCGTGGGTTGCTTATAGATGTATGCCGTCATTGGTCACCCATCGAGGTAATTAAACGCAATATCGATGGAATGTGCATGGTGAAGATGAATGTGCTCCATTTGCACTTGACCGAGGACCAAGGATTCAGAATAGAAAGCAAGAAGCTGCCCAAGTTGCATCAGATGGGCTCCAATGGTAATTTCTACACTCAAGATCAAATGCGGGGAATCATACTTTACGCATCCGAAAGAGGTATTCGTGTAGTTCCCGAATTCGATATGCCAGGCCACGCCAGTAGTTGGATGCCCGGCTACCCCGAATTGGCATCAGGCCCTGGGCCACACCAAATCGAACGGAAATTCGGCGTATTTGATCCCACCATCGACCCTACCAAGAAAAGCACCTACAAGCTACTTGATTGTTTCCTGGGCGAAATGGCTCATCTGTTTCCCGACCCGTATATGCATATCGGTGGCGATGAGAACAATGGCAAGCAATGGGATAAGAATCCTCGGATCCAGGAATTCATGCGTAAGCATGGCATCAAAGACAATCATGCGCTTCAAAACCATTTCAACAAAAAGGTGATGGCCATATTGAAAAAACATGGCAAAAAAACCATCGGATGGGATGAGATATTGCAACCTGGCCTACCTTCGGATGCTGTCATTCAATCTTGGAGAGGTAAGGAAGGACTCAAAGATGCTGCCACCAAAGGACATCAAGTCATTCTTTCCAACGGATTTTATATCGACTTATCGCAACCCACCTTTCAACATTATGCCAATGATCCATTGCCTGCCTCTTTAGGTTTAACACCCGATCAACAGCGAATGGTTTTAGGTGGAGAAGCAACCATGTGGGCGGAACTGGTAACCCCCGAAACAATCGACTCGCGCATATGGCCTCGTACAGCCGCTATCGCCGAAAGGCTATGGTCAGACGCATCGGTAAACGATGTGTTAGATATGTACCAAAGATTGGAGTCGATTAGTATTAGGCTAGAAGAGGTTGGGCTCACACATATTCGCAACCGAGATATGATGCTCCGCCGGTTGGCGCCTGGTCGCGATATAGAACCACTGGGTAAATTGGTGGAGGTTGTTGAGCCATTGAAAGAATATAAGCGGCATGCTCAGGGAATACCATACAGCACCGACATGCCTTTTTCGCGATTGCCTGACATAGCTGTTCCGGATGCTCCTGTTGCAAGAAAGTTCCGATTGCTCTGCGAACAGCTTGTTATGAAACGCGACCTTTCGGTGAAGCCAGAAATCAAAGCCATGCTGCAGTCATGGATTGAAAACCATGAAAAATTGAAAGTCGCATCAAGTGGTATTCCTGCACTAGCTAACTGGATAAAGATGTCCGAAGAACTCTATAAAATTTCAAGTTTGGGATTGGAGTGTTTGGATTTTATGGATAGGCGACAAGTGATTACGGACGAGTGGACAAAGCAGGGTGCTACATCCATACAAAACGCTCGTAGGCCATTTGATGAGGCCGAGTTGATGGTAGTGGATGCAATCAATATGTTGTTCAATCACGCACTCCCAAAATAAACGATTATGATTCTTGAAGTTTGTACGGAAGGAGTGGAAATGAGCGTTGCTGCCTACCAGGCCGGTGCTACGCGAATCGAGTTATGCGCAGCAATCGCACAAGGTGGTATCACACCTAGCGTGGGCACCATCGAGCAGGTTTGCAAATCTGTAAGATGCCCCGTTCATGTGATGATTCGACCGCGCGCTGGGGATTTTCTTTATTCCTCTTATGATTTTGCTACAATGTTAGATGATATCAGTGCAGCCAAAGATCTGGGAGCCGAGGGAGTGGTATTTGGTTTGCTTGATGCGGATGGATTGATAGACACCGAAAGGTGTGAAAAGCTTTTGGATTCCGCTGTTGGTATGAAAACGGTCTTTCATCGAGCTTTCGATATGGCTGCCGACCCTTACGGAAGTTTCAATATGATTCAAGAACTTGGCTTTGATGTTTTACTCACTTCTGGTCGTCGACAAACTGCCAAGGATGGCATGGAGGTTATTCGCCAATTGGTCTCAAGGAAAAAATCGAACATTCAAATAATGGCCGGATCCGGAGTTTCTCCATCAAACGCCGCAATATTGGCATCAACCGGAGCACAAGCGCTGCATTTCACATGCAAGAAAATCATGGATGGCGCCATGCGTTTCCAAAACCGTGAGTTACAATCAATGGGCTCAGCCGATAGAGATGAGTTCGCTGTTGAGATGTTCGACCTAGATAAATTCAATAATATCAAAAATGCAGTTGAGGCGATTTGATATATTGATATTGATATTGATTTTGTTTTTGGCTTGTTCGTGTTCCAGCCATTTCAATAAAGCCGTCAAAAGGGAAACCGCCGATTTTGTTTGGTCGCTTTCACTTAACGACAGCCTTTCTACCAAAAAACTTCGAATAGAAAAAGCCTCGGTTCCCGGTTTTGTTCAAAAAGACTTGTTGCTGAATGAAAACGCTAACAGTTCCATAATAAATACCGAGGCGCTGATTTCAAGCGAGCAGGTAATGCAAGCAGCAGATAAAGCCTGGGTATACGAAACCTTTTTTCAAGTGAATGATAATGTACTCAGGTACGACCATGTTGATTTGGTATTTGATGGGATTGATACA
>JALRAP010000049.1 GCA_023262505.1 Bacteroidia bacterium | reverse complement strand
GCCGCCGAGAAAATGGTTTCATCTTCGTTGTGGCTCTTCTGGTTGATGCCATAAACCACATTCGGGATATCGCCCTTGCCGGGTGCTGTAAGCAATACTTTGCTCACTCCTTTTGATTTCAAATGACGGCTTAATCCTTCGCGGTCTCGTGCCACACCGGTATTGTCAATCAACAACGCATCGTTGATGCCATAAGCTGTGTAATCGATCTCCTCTGGATTCTTTGCTGAAATCATGTGCACGGTATGACCGTTGATGATGAGGGTGCGGTTAGCCACATCTTCCACCACAGTGCCCAAAAACGGACCATGTACAGAATCGTTACGCAACAACTCGGCACGCTTGATCATATCCTCGTCGGATTTGTCGCGCGTTACGATGGCGCGCAAACGCAACTGCTCGCCTTTGCCGGCCTGCGCTACCAATTCCCTAGCGAGGATACGGCCTATACGACCGAATCCATACAACACAACATCTTTGGGGACTATCTGGCGTTTTTCCTCACCGATATAATCACGAAGCTTGTCGCCTATGAAAGCAGCAACATCTCCTTTGTAATTCGATTTTTCATTGATCCACTCGGATGTCAACCGACCCAAGTCAAGTCGTGATGGTGCCAAATGCACCTTCACCAATTCGTTAGCCACTTCCAAAGCGTCAAAGATATTGATAGGCTTCTTCACCATCTCTTTGGCATACTGGTGCAAAGCCAATATCTGGCTGGCACTGCGATCCACCAATTGGTTGCGGAACATGATCAGCTCTACCGAGCGATCATACCACAGTGTACCGAGGATTTTAATCAGGTCGATTGCAGCTTTCTCCTGCTTGACCCAGTCGCCCAACCCGGTTTCATAGCTGGAACGGGTAGCGGTTTCGTTCATCAATTCTGTTGACATGGTTATGGATTTGTTAGGGAAACGGACTGCAAATATACCAAAAAGAATGGTTCTAAAATTGAATACAATCTATTGATAAGCAGCTATATATAAACATACTTCAACGAAAAGAATGGACATGAAAAACGAAGAGCCCGACTTTCGCCGGGCCCTTCAACCTAACACATAACACAATTGAAAACTTATAACCCAAATCCGTAATAGGCACGGGTGCCGTTGGGGTATATACCCTCGATAAGCACACCGCCCTTTTTGCTGTTCAATATGTTCACGATATCATCGGGAGATGAAACGGGACGATTGTCGATGCTTTGTATGATGAAACCTTCGCGTATACCTGCATTGCGCAGCTTACCGGCGTCCAACTTCGAGATCTTGACTCCACTGCGGATACCCAATTTGGCACCTTCTTCCCTGGAAAGCGTTTCGAAATCGGCACCCAATGTTGATACGGCCTCGTTCTTCACAACTCTGGTGTCGCCATCCTTATTGCGTAAAGTCACCGTAACATTTTTCGAAACGCCATTCCTGTTGATGGCTACTTCTACTTTGTCGCCAGGTCTGTACTTACTCACTTGCTCTTGCAACTCGGGAGAGGAGTTCACAGGCACTCCGCCAACAGTGATGATGATATCTCCCTCTTCAATGCCCGCCGACTCGGCCGCACCGCCTTCAGTCAAGCCAGCCACATACACACCATTCAGCTTCTTGAAGCCTTTCTCCTCCGCAAGCTTGGAGTCAATATCACGGATGCTAACGCCGATGAATGCACGCTGCACCTTGCCGTATTCGATCAAATCGCTCACAACCTTTCTGACAATGTTTACCGGAATGGCGAAAGAATATCCAGAATAAGAACCTGTGCTGGATGCAATAGCAGTGTTTATTCCAATCAGGCTTCCTTCTGTATCCACCAAGGCGCCACCGCTGTTACCTGGATTCACTGCAGCATCGGTTTGTATGAAAGATTCGATGGGGAATTGTTGGTCGGGCATGATGGATATATTTCTCGCCTTGGCGCTTACGATACCAGCCGTAACGGTAGAAGTCAGATTGAATGGATTGCCAACGGCCAATACCCACTCGCCTACCTTCACATTATCCGAGTTGCCATATGGAAGGTAGGGCAAGCCTTTGTCTTCAATCTTCAACAATGCGAGATCAGTGGAAGGATCCGTTCCTATTACCTTGGCTTGCAAAGTGCGTTTGTCATGCAGCGTAACCTCAACGCGGTCGGAGTTCTCAACCACGTGGTTGTTGGTTACAATGAAACCGTCGTCAGTGATGATGACACCTGAACCGGCACTGCGGGCAGGTTGCGGATTGCTGTAACCGCGATTGCCCCAGAAAAAATCCTGGAAAGGATTCACATATCCGCCATTGGAAGCAACAGAGTAGGTGGTTTTAACGTGCACAACGGCGGGCACTGTAGCCTCAGAGGCAGCTACGAATGTTGAAGGCATCGACTGTCCGGATGCACCTACCATTCGAGTAGGGGGATTAGATAATAACAGGTTCCTACCTGATTGGGCGTTCTCTCCGAAATATCCGGTAAAAACCGCCGCACCTCCAAAGCCGGCAACCGCCGCCAATGTGGCCATAAGGATGAATTGTTTGAATCGCTGTTTCATGACTTTAAAAATTGGTGATGTAAAGTGCGCTCAAATCAAATGTTTTGGAATTTCGACCATGCGAAACTAGTTTGAGTAAATGAACTCTTTATGAAGACAAATATGATTGAATTAGGTTAATAATCCGCTAACAATACTCATACACCTCAAAATACCAAAGGTTATATTTGCGCATATTCCAAAAGCCCCTATTTCACCATAAACACTGGTTTTCAGAAACTTAATAATTATGGAAATACCTTTTTACAAGTTTCACGGGGCCATGAACGACTTTGTAGTGCTGGATGGCCGAAATACAGCGGTTCCGGACCTATCCCTCAATTTGGTTCAACTGCTTTGTAACAGGCGCAGTGGCATTGGAGCCGATGGTGTCATCTTATTAAAAGAGCAAACAAACGGTCTTCGTATGGTTTACTATAATAGCGATGGCAAGGAAGGTAGCATGTGCGGTAACGGTGGCCGGTGTTTTGCCGCTTTCGCGAGGATGCTCGGGATGGCAGGCGAGCAAGTGGATTTTGAAGCGTACGATGGATCACACCGAGCATATGTGTTGGAGTCGAACAACAACCAATACACCGTGCAATTGGAAATGTCTGATGTAACCGGAGTTGAAAAGTTGAACAATTGCATGGTGCTTGATACCGGTTCTCCACACTACATCACTTTCGTGGATGACTTGGATGCGGTGGATGTGTTCAATGAAGGAAAATCCATCCGCTATTCGGAGCGCTTTGCCAAGGATGGTATCAATGTGAATTTCGTGCAACCTACATCAGGAGCACTGCATATCAGAACCTATGAGCGCGGTGTTGAGGCCGAAACCATGGCTTGTGGTACTGGCAGCGTAGCTGCAGCTATAGCAGCATTCGAATCCGGCAAGGTTACGTCCGGTTCAAATATCACCATCCAGACACTTGGAGGAAAACTACAAGTTGGATTTGAAAAAAAGGATGGTGGTTATCATCATGTAACATTGACTGGTCCGGCTGAATTTGTTTTCAAAGGGTTTTTCCAATACCATGGGATATGATCAAAGGTGAACGCATCAATCTCAGGGCTGTAGAGCCTTACGATCGCGACATGATGTATGCGTGGGAGAACGACACACGCAACTGGCATGTTAGCGGTACTTTATCGCCCTTCAGCAAACACACCATTGATGATTTTTTGAAAAACGCCAAAGAGGATATCTACACCTCGCGACAGCTGCGACTAGCCATAGAATTGAAGGACAATCCGCAACCAAGAACCATCGGTTACATCGACCTGTTCGATTTTGAACCAGCACATAGAAGGGCCGGAGTAGGTGTGTTGATAGGTGAACATGACGACCGTGGCAAAGGGCTTGCATCCGAATCGCTTCATCTACTCTGTGGATATGCCAAGGATGTGCTCAACCTGCACCAACTGTATTGCCACATCCACCAAGATAACCATTCAAGCATTAAGCTTTTCACTACCGCAGGATTCGTGCCTTGCGGAGAGCTCAAAGATTGGACCTTCGTTTCCGGACAGTGGAAACATGTGGGTGTATTCCAAAAACTGTTGAATCCTTGAATCGTTTTATCTGCTGATGGCGCGCGTTAACATCATCAGGGTTGGAGCATGGCTAACCACAGCGGCCATGTTCTTAGCACTTGCCATGCAAGCAGGGTGCGGCAGTGGCGAAAAAGCGCAGGAGAAAACCGAAACCGACTCCACCACCTATGCAAGCTTGGATCCTTCCAATGGATATGTGGGTCAAGAGGCTTGCAGCAGTTGCCATCAATCTATCTACGACTCATTCATACAAACCGGCATGGGGAAGTCGTTCGACATTGCCTCCGAAGCCAAAAGTAGTGGCGATTTCAAGAAGCATGCCCCGGTATACGATTCCCACCTCGACTTTTATTACCTACCCTATTTTGATAACGACAGCCTGCGCATCATGGAGTATCGGATCGAAGGGAAAGACACCGTACACAAACGTGTGGAGACGGTTAGTTACATCGTAGGATCGGGGCAGCATACCAACTCCCATATCATGAACACTTTCGGCTACCTGAATCAGATGCCGCTTACTTTTTATACGCAGAAAGGAAAATGGGATCTGCCGCCGGGTTTTGAAAAAGGAGGCAACACACGTTTCAATCGGCTAATTGGGTTGGAGTGCATGTCGTGCCACAACTCCTACCCCGAGTTTCTGATGGGTTCTGAAAACCGGTATGACTTCGTTGACAATGGCATCGGTTGCGAGCGTTGTCATGGCCCAGGAGAAAAACATGTGAAGGAAAAACAAGATGGCAAGATCGTGGATATTGTGAAAGGGATAGATTACTCGATTGTAAATCCCGCCAAACTGCCCATCGACCTTCAATTGGATGTTTGCCAGCGTTGCCACATCCAAGGCAATGCCGTATTGAAAGAAGGTAAATCGTTCTTCGATTTCAAACCTGGCATGCGACTAAAGGATGTGATGGATGTGTATATGCCCGTTTATGACGGACCCAAGAATGAGCACATTATGGCTTCTCATGTGGAGCGCATGAAACTCAGCAAATGCTTTACGGTTTCGGCCAAGCGGGCAGAAGGCATAAAAGGAGAGCTTCGGCCGTATAAGAACGCCATGACCTGCGTTACTTGCCACGACCCTCACGTCAGCGTAAAGTCTACCGGCAACGCTGTTTTCAATAACGCTTGTAACGGGTGCCATACAAACGGAAAGGATCCGCTTTGCTCGGCAGAACCGAAGCAGCTGGCATTGAAAAAGAATGATTGCGTTTCGTGCCACATGCCCGCTTCAGGAGCCACCGATATCCCGCATGTATCTGTACACGACCACCACATCAGGGTGCCAGACCGCACCTCAGACATTGAACGCGTAAGGAAGTTTTTAGGCATCACCGCCATCAACAACCCAAACCCCGATTCGATTTCAAAAGCGAAGGCATTCATCGCTTACCATGAGAAGTTCGGTTTCACGCGCGAGATTTTGGATTCGGCGAAGAAATATCTGCCCATGGGAACCGCAACGGAAATTCAAAGAAACCACCAACACATCATACATGTGATGTTCCTTGAAAACAACTTCAAAGGAATCACCGATTTGGTGAACAGTATGGGAGGATTGGAAAACAAATTGGTAAGAAAGTCGTTTGACAATGCAGATGCATGGACGGCGTACCGCATCGGACAAGCATATGCCGAAACTGGAAACCCCAAGAAGTCTTGCGACTATTACGGCGTAGCATACAACTTGGCGCAAAACGTATTGGAGTTCGCAAACAAGTTCGCTTCTTCATTGGCTGCTGTGGGTAAAACCAAGGATGCCAAAGGCCTATTAGAGCGATTGGTGTTCGATTACCCCAAATCCCCTTCCGCCCTCTCAAACCTGGGTTACCTTTGCCTAGTGGTGGATAGCGACACGGCACGTGCACGTAAATTGTATGACCAAGCAATAAGCATGGATCCCGATTATGAGCAGGCAATCATAAACAAAGCAGGCTTGTGGGCCATGCAGCGAAAAAACAAGGATGCGAGCCTATTGCTATCCAAGTACCTGAAAAGAAAACCCCAATCGCAACAGGCGAGAACCCTGCTGAACCAAATCAAACAGCAATAGTTTAATGTCCGCAAAGAAATTGATCATAGGCGTGGGGATTCTGATCGTGTTGATTGGAGTTTTCGGTATTGCGCATTTTTACAGAAGCCTGTTGGGCCGCGACGTGTTGGATGACAACCACCGGGAAATGTTCCTGCATATCCCAACAGGAAGCCGGTTTGATGATGTCATGCAACTTCTTAATGACTCCGGTCTTGTGCAGAACCCTAAGGAGTTCCGTTGGCTGGCTTTGCAGATGAAATACGATGAACGGGTTAGGCCAGGCAGGTACCGCGTGAGTCATGGCATGAATAGCCGTCAGCTCATCGCCCTGCTGCGCAACGGAAAACAAAGTCCGGTTAAATTGATGTTCCAAAACGTAAGGACCACTCGCCAATTGGCTGGTATCGTAGGCAAGCAACTGGAAACGGATTCAGCTGAACTGGCGGCATTGCTTGAAGATGAAGAGTTTTTAGCAAACCTAGGCTTGAACAAATACACGGCTGCTACACTTTTCATACCCAACACCTATGAATTCTATTGGAATACGAATGCGGAGAAATTCATTGAAAAAATGGCTAAGGAGCATAAGGCTTTTTGGAACGAGACAAGACTCGCGAGAGCAAATCGTATCGGGTTCACACCTGAACAAGTAAGCACATTGGCATCCATTGTAGAAAGGGAGACGTCGCGCAACGATGAAAAGCCAACGGTTGCCGGGGTCTACATGAACAGACTGCGCAAGAACTGGAAGCTCGAGGCAGACCCAACCTTGATATTCGCGGCTAGCGATTTCACCATCCGACGGGTATTGAACAAGCACAAACAGATTGACTCCCCTTTTAACACCTACAAGTACGAAGGTTTGCCACCGGGTCCTATCTGCATACCCTCCATTTCGTCGCTTGATGCTGTGCTGTCGTACGCACAACATGAATACATGTTTTTCTGCGCCCGAGAAGACTTCTCAGGTTACCACAATTTTGCAATAACCTACAGCGAACACCTGGTCAATGCCAGGAGGTTCCAAAACGAGCTCGACCGTAGGAGGATCAACTCATAGCCATTAGCCCAAATTGGTTAATTTCGCATCTGTACGACATGAGAAGCCTTTTAGCCGCTTTACTGATTTGGGCCTATTGCCTTCCAAAAGCCAATGCGCAAGGGGTTCCTGTAATCTTGTTGGCTCGCAGCAGCGAACAACAGGACACAACAGGATGTAACTTGGTTCGTGAGGTAACCAAAACACTGTATCGCGAAATCATAGGCGGAAAACTTCGCATCTGGGAGTCGCAAAACAAAGAGCTAGCCTTTTCCGCCTCAACCTTGCAATCTTTAGAGAAATCAGCAGGCATCGCCTTTCAAGAGCAGGATAATATGTTCATTTATGAACGTTGGACCCAAAGCAAAAGGGAGGTTACCACAGCAACTGAAGGTTTCTACTTTGCGCACAAGAGCGAGCGTGGCGTAGAGACCGTTTTCGGCTACGTGGATTACTCGGATGTGGCGGATTTGTTCTCAAAAACCAAGGTAGCCACCAACGCAAGCGGCAACTACAGCGCCACCTTGGAGACCGCACTCAAATCGAAAAACTTCAATTACAGGTTGATTCAGCTCGGAAACCAATCCGTTAAAACACCTAGTGAAGGTCAAGACCTGCTTTATGCCTTTGTGGGCAAGAGGGTGTTCAACGAATCCACACTAGGTTACTATCCACCCGATAAAAACATCACCTACCTGGTAGATACCTACTCGGATGGTACCGATACCCAATCATTGAACGGAAAACGTTTGTCGAAATTACTTGGGGAGTATTTCATCCGCAACCAGGAAATCTATTACAACATGGGCGGAGATCGTATTACCTCACACCTAAACCGCAACAAGCTTCGCGTGACCAAAATCGAGGTAAATGAGATATGGCGTAAGTTGGGCTCCGAGATCCTATACGAACCGAAAAGCATTTTGATTTATGTGAACGATTCGGCTCTCAATGAAATCAACGCCCGCAACATTGCAGAATTCGAATTCCGATATGGCGAAACAGACCTGTTCGGCTTCCTTCGAACCCGCGAATTCAGTATCATCATCACCAAGATAAATTCAGAGACCATAGAACGCAAAGACGCCTTCATCTTCCAAAAGGGTTTGATGACGGAGGAATGGAATAAATTGAATAAATATGTAAACGAATACGAATAACAATTGACGATTTACGATTGACGATTTACAATGGACAATTTTATTTAGATATCCCGAAGTGTGAGAAGCTCTGCTTCGGGGGGACGATTGAATAATGACGAGTGAAATTTGATTTAAAAAAATAAGCTTAACAATTAACATATGAACAGCATCAAATTCGGAACAGATGGATGGAGAGCCATCATCGCAAAAGATTTCACGGTTGAAAACGTAGCCAGGGTTTCTGAGGCGGTTGCGAAGTGGCTTCTACAACGCAAGAAAGACCCGGTAGTGGTTTTAGGTCACGATTGCCGTTTTGCCGGTGCGCTATTTGCGGAAACCGCAGCACGTGTGCTGTGCAACCATGGAATCAAGGTGAAGATGTCGAAGGGATTTGTTTCCACTCCAATGATTTCAATGGGTGCCGTTAAACTGCAATGCGACTTGGGAATCATCATCACTGCCAGCCATAATCCTCCAGAATACAATGGATATAAGTTGAAAGGGCATTATGGTGGTCCACTCCTACCCTCTCAAGTTTCCGAAATTGAAGCCATCATACCCAAGCAAGCTGCTCCATTCGGCGAACAATCGATCAATCAGCTGGAACAAGAAGGCAAAGTCACAATCTTGGATTTGGAATCGATGTATTGTGATCTGGTTGAAAAATCGTTCGACCTGGATGCCATTCGAAATTCGGGATTGAGTTTCGCATATGATGCCATGTATGGAGCCGGACAGAATGTGATGCGTCGAATCCTGCCTGATATCACGTTTTTGCATTGCGAACACAACCCGTCTTTCATGGGACAGGCACCCGAGCCGATACATAAGAACCTGGCAGAGTTCTCTGAGCTAATACGCATATCTGAAAACATCGATTGCGGTTTGGTGACCGATGGCGATGCGGATCGAATAGGATTGTACAACAACGATGGAACATTCGTAGACTCACACCACATCATCCTGTTGTTGATCCATTACATGGTGAAATACAAGGGCATGAAAGGTAAGGTATGCACAGCATTCTCTACCACTCCACGGGTGGCCAAACTCTGCAAGCACTATGGATTGGAATTGCAAACCGTGAAAATCGGATTCAAGTATATCGCCGAAATCATGATCAACGAAGATGTGCTGTTGGGTGGTGAAGAGTCAGGTGGCATCGCCATCAAAGGACACATCCCCGAAAGGGACGGCATCTGGATGGGACTTGTGATTTGGGAATTCATGGCCAAGTCGGGCAAAACACTCAGCGAACTGATTGATGAGGTGTATGAGATCACGGGACCGTTTTCATTCGAAAGAAATGATTTGCACATCAACGAAGAGTTGAAGCAGCGTATCCTACAAAACTGCAAGAACAGCCAATACACAGCTTTTGGAAAACACACCATTGACCGTGTGGAGGACCTCGACGGATACAAATACTTTTTCGCGAATGGCGATTGGTTGATGATTCGAGCCAGTGGAACCGAGCCCGTGCTACGACTCTACGCTGAATCGGATACTAAGGAAAAAGCCTTCGATATCCTGGATGATGCCAAGAAAACACTGTTGAATTGATTAATCATGCGCAGCAGCCGTAGCATTCGTTTTATTGTTCTGCTTGCGGTTGCTTTGCTTTGTTTTGCACCATCTCACGCACAGAAAACGGCTGAGGATAGCTGTTCACGAGTAAAATACACGATTGCCGGAACAGGTGCCGTATATGCCGCATCCATGACGGGCCTATATTCTTTGTGGTACAAGGATTACCCTCAAAGCGGCTTCCACTTTTTCAACGACAACGCCGAGTGGTTGCAGATGGACAAGATGGGACACTTGGGTTCCGCATACTATCTCACCAATTGGAGCACGGGACTATTCAAGTGGTCGGGGCTGAATCATAAAAAGGCCGCTTGGGCGGGATGCGCTTCCTCCATGCTGTTCCTTACCACGGTGGAAGTATTTGATGGCTTCTCTTCACAGTGGGGTTTTTCGACTGGAGACATGGTGGCTAATGCCGCTGGCGCAGGATTATCGGTTTTCCAAGAATTGAAGTGGCAAGAGCAACGTATCAAAATCAAATTCTCTTTCAGTGAAAGCCAGTACGCCAAATACAGACCTGATCAGCTTGGCACATCGTATGTGGAGCATTTGTTCAAAGACTACAACGGACAAACCTATTGGCTATCGGGTAATATACATTCGTTCTTGAGCCCTGAATCGAAATTCCCGAAATGGTTGAATGTTGCTGTGGGGTATGGTGTGGATGGACTGACCGGGGCACGGGCTAACATACCAGGAACAGAATCATTTGAAAGAGGTCGGCAATTTTATATTGCGCCCGACGTCGACCTAACGCGCATCCCCGTTAAGGGAAAATTCATGAAAACTGTTTTCGAAACCATCGGCTTCATCAAATTCCCTGCGCCGGCCATTGAAGTCAATGATAAAGGCCTTGTTAAAGGGCATTGGTTGTTTTTCTGATTAAAAAAAGGAACACGGATTAGGGAGATCTAGCGGATTTACGCGGATATGAATTGTATAAAAACAAATCCGCGAAGATCAGTTCAATCCGCTCAATCAGCGTTCGATTTTATAGTGCGAGCTTCAATGCAGGCCAGATGCTGCAAGATATCGCTCGGCATCTATTGCGGCCATGCATCCTGTGCCGGCAGCTGTTACGGCTTGGCGATATACATGATCCTGGGCATCGCCTGATGCGAACACACCCGGAATGTTAGTACGGGTAGTGCCTGGAATTGTTTTTATGTATCCGGTTTCATCCATATCCAACCAACCCTTGAAAATGGCGGTATTGGGTTGGTGACCGATGGCCACAAAGAAACCCGTAACATCCAACACACGCTCTTCACCACTCAAATTATTGAAAACCTTGGCACCTGTTACACCTTGGTCACCCAAGATCTCACGCGTTTCGGTGTTGTATAGCACTTCGATATTAGGAGTAGAGTTCACGCGATGCTGCATGGCTTTGGAAGCACGCATCTCGCCTTTCCTCACAATCATATAAACCTTGCGGCAAAGCTTTGCGAGGTAAGTGGCTTCCTCGGCAGCGGTATCTCCTGCACCAACAATCGCCACATCCTGTCCACGGAAAAAGAACCCGTCACAAACGGCACATGCAGAAACACCGAATCCGTTCAATCGCGTTTCCGACTCCAAGCCCAACCATTTGGCGGAAGCACCGGTGGCAATGATGATGGTATCCGCGGTGATGGTGGTCTTCTCATCAACTACAACCCTGTGAACTGGTCCTGTGAAATCCACGGAAGTGACATAACCCCAACGGATATCCGTACCGAACCTCTCAGCTTGCGCTTTGAAATCCTCCATCATTTTAGGACCATGCGTCCCTTGGGGATAACCCGGATAGTTCTCCACCTCCGTAGTGATGGTCAACTGTCCGCCTGGTTGTAAACCTTGGATAATTACAGGCTTCAGGTCGGCACGAGCGGCGTATATGGCAGCGGTGTAACCGGCAGGACCGGAACCGATGATGAGACATTTCAAGTGTTCAGGAGATTCAGACATAAAAATGGATTTAGGAGCTCAAAAATAATGAACGCAGGCGATTGTAAGTCGCAAAATCGATTACTGAGCGTAAATGGTGTCAAGCACAAAGGAATAGCCTTCCCATATGCCGATGCCGCCCGTGATATTGCTTTTGAGTGAGGCAGGAGCTCCGAAAGGGTTTCCATTGGAGGTTACTTGTGATTCAGCAGACCTCCAAAAGCGGAAAGCGTCTTGAGTTATTGAGCAAAACCGAACGGCAATGGTATCTCCAGACTTGAAAAGTCCGGCCTCCTCATTATTATCGTCGGGGGCGGTTGAGTTTGGCAAGCTTCCTCTAGTTGCAGCAAAATCAAATGACAATCCATTGTAAAAGCGATCATCGGATACAGAGCCCAAAGGTGCCAGGTAATCATTGTCTTTCCCTAGCCTTTTGGCGAACCAACGGAAGCAATTACCAGCTTGAGGTGGATCACTTATACGTGCCCAGGCCCATCCTAAGGAATCATTCTCGGGAATTAGGCGAAACCAAACGCTGTCTAATGAAACAGGAACCGGAATGGATGTTACAGAGGAGAGCTCCCTGCCATCGGGAAGTTTGATTTGCAAAGAATATGTTTTACCAACCTCGCCTGTCATGTTTGAAGTAGTGTATAAGTAACCCGCACTTGCGAATGGAGCCACCAAGGTATCGGTCTGACTACCATCTGATACGGTAACCAACGCATCTTTGATGGTATATTGCAACAGCGTTTGGCTATCTACTGGAGCGAAAAATGGAGCGGTGCGGGATATAAAAACAATTGGCGGCGCCCCTGGTGTGATATACCCCTCCACCACTATCTGTTCTTCAGCTTCAGGAAGGTCTACGGTGATATCCTTTTCACAGCCAGATAAAATGGTTGATAACACCAACAGACAAAATACCAAAGGGATATATAGTGAGTTATGTCGGTTACGCATCAGAATTTGAAATTATAAGTGACCGAAGGAATTATTGGAAACAGTGACACCTGCTTGGCCTGCAACTTGAACTGACCATTAGCCTCATCAACCGAATCGTCGAAGTAAATGAAATAGGGATTATACCTGTTATAGACGTTGAAAATGGAGAAGTTCCAACTGGCCTCCCATTTGGCACGTTTCTTAACCTTTAGTGTGGCAGAGATATCCAACCTATGGTAAGCGGGTTGTCGATAGGAGTTACGTGCTCCGTAATCGTAATAAATCTGCGGGAAAGACCCATTGCCGGTTACCAGCTGCCCCACATCCACAGGGCCATTCAAAAACAAACGACTTTGAGGTAGGGTAAGCGCATTGCCTGTGGCATAAACCCAAACCGCACCGAATGTCCACTTTTGATTGAGTTCATATGTGAGTGCTAATGAAAGGTCATGCCTACGATCATACTTTGCCGGAAAAACCATTCCCTTGTTCAACTCCGGGAATTTTCTTTCGGTCCATGCCAGGGTATACCCCAACCACCCGTTCAATTTACCGCGTGTTTTTTTGAGGAAAAATTCTGCACCATACGACCAACCTTTACCGAATACGAAATTGTTGTCTTGGTTGTTCTTCACATCATCGTCGGGCTGTGTTCCTTCGCGATACTCAATCTGGTTTTTGAGGTCTTTGTAATACACCTCCACAGATGTTTCATACAGGTTGTTTTTCAGGTTGCGGAAGTATCCAAGAGCAAATTGGCTGCCTTGTTGAGGTTTCACGCGAGAAGATGACGGCACCCAAACATCCGTGGGGAGCGAGGCTGATGATAATGAGGCCACATGCACATATTGGTAATTCATCGTGTAGGATGCCTTGATGGATGAAACGCCATTCAAAGAATATCGCAAGTTAAAACGTGGCTCGATGTGATTGTACCTCTGAACACTTTCACCAGTTTCATAATTGACGGTATCGGTATTCACCAGCAACTCGTTTTGTAGATATCTGGTGAAGGGTCCCACTTGATTGAAATATGTGAAACGCAATCCACCTCCCACCGCAAGTTTTTCGGTAATATCCCAATCGTCCTGCACATAGGCTGCACCCTCATGCGAGAAGAGTTGCACCTTGCCTCCCAAATCGAATTCGGTATCGCCAGAGCTTGCCTCAACGGTGCTAGGCGTGAAAATATGATAAGTATACTGCGCCCCGAATTTCACATTATGTCTGATCTGCGGATACCATGTGAAATCCGTTTTCAATGTATAGTCATTGATGCCGCTGTACAACTTGAAGTTAATATTCTCCTGTCCTGCACTGAATGCGAATCGGTAATCGGAAAAGATGGCGGAGGTATTCAAGAACAAATTGTCGCTGAACAAATGATTCCAACGAATGGATGCAGCCGCATTGCCCCATGGCACTTCTGCGGTGAATCCGGTGGATTTACTTTTGAACTTGAAAGCATCACGTCCGATGTATCCGCTTAGGAAAATCCTATCCTTGTCTGAAATACGATAATTGATTTTACCATTCAGGTCATAGAAGTAATAGGTGTTACCTTCGGCGGCAGAGCCAGGGGCGACAAAAGGTTCGCGCAGGAACAGATCTACAAAGGTCCTTCGGGCAGAAAATATGAAAGAAGCCTTATCGTTAACGATGGGACCTTCCAATGTCAAACGCGAAGCGATGAAGCCCATTCCGCCCTCACCATGAAACTCACGGCTATTGCCCTCCTTCATGGATATATCCAACACCGAGGCCAACCTGCCTCCATATTTGGCGGGCATGCCACCTTTGTATAAGGACACGTTCTTGATGGCATCAGAATTGAAGACCGAAAAGAAGCCGAACAAGTGGGAAGCGTTATAGATGGGTGCCTCATCCAATAGCACCAGGTTTTGATCAGGACCGCCGCCACGAACATAATATCCACTGTTGCCCTCACCAGCCGACTGCACGCCAGGAAGTAATTGAATGGACTTCAAAATATCTACCTCACCCATGAATGCCGGCAGTGTTTTGATGGTTTCCATTTTTATATCCTCCTTGCCCATGGTCACCGATTGGATATTATCATCAGCCCGTTCACCGGTTATGACAACCGTACGGAAATCCAAAGCTTCGGTTTCCAAATCCAAGTTCAAACGCATGTCCCGGTTGAAACTGATTTCTTTGGATATGGTCTTATAGCCGATGTAAGAAATGGTGACGCTGTGCGTACCTTCCTCGAGGCTGATGGAGTAAAACCCGTACTCGTTGGTAACAACCCCTTTTTGCAAATTCTTGATCAGAACGGTGGCACCTATCAGCGTTTCGCCGGTCTTGGCATCGCGAACATATCCGCTCAAGTTGAAACGCTGCTTGGCTTGGGCAAGTGCAGACATGTGGCTGCACACGAAAACAGCGAATAGCAGCAAGCGGGGTAACAATTTAATTAAACGGCCCATGAACTAGGTTAAAGCGATGGATGGTAAACAATCGGAAATGAAAAAAGTCCCGGTTAAGGGACTTTTTTTTCTTTTAGTCGGGGTGACTGGATTCGAACCAGCGACCACCAGCACCCCATGCTGATACGCTACCGGACTGCGCTACACCCCGAAAATCAAAGAGGTGCAAAATTAAGGATTTATTCCCTATCGGAAGGTATACAATGCAAGACAATCTACCGAGTTGCCTTTCAATTATTTAGGCGATTGATTTTTAGCCTTTAACACCCACCAAATTCCTTTCACATCGTTCTTCCATTCGGGGATTAGAAACACCAGAATACTCTCTTCAAGCGCATCAATTGTCAGGACCAACATGGTGATATTAAAAAAGACCACATTGAACCCGAAGAACATGGTATAAATCAAGAAACATCCGATAGCAAGCGCACCGGTCTTAGCTGAATAGGTATGAAAACTGCTGGGCCGCCCAAAGCGCCATAGGCATAGGATAAGTTGTACCAAATGAAGTGAAATCACCGATAACAAAACGACCATGTTCGACTTGAAATTTGTTTGCTCGAACATCCATGCTCCAACCAGACCCGTGAGGATGGTGAGCGTATCGCCGTATGAATCCATGATACTCCCGATCCGTGTTTCCGTACGGAATCTGCGAGCTAATGGTCCGTCTACCAAATCCGTGGTGAAGGCCAACGTAAGTATCCAAGCGAACGCCTCCCGTTGTCCAGTCCCAATCAACCACCACATTACGGGAGCGCAAACGATGCGCAGCAAGGTGATGAGATTTGGGAGGTTCCAGACCATTATCTAATTCTTTGTGGCCTCCTGCTCTAACTTGGCCTTAATGCGGGCCTGCTTGCGCTTGTGCATACGCAAATTCAACATTTCTACAGCGAGTGAGAAAGCCATGGAGAAGTACACATACCCCTTGGGCACATGAATATGGAAGGCATCTACGACCAGAATCAAACCGATCATCATTAAAAAAGCCAAAGCGAGCATCTTGATGGTAGGATTGGCGTTTACAAAATCGGAAACCGATTTGGCGAATACCAGCATGATTACCATCGCGATAATGACAGCCAAAACCATCACCAGAAGGTTGTCCACAAGTCCAACTGCAGTTAGTATGGAGTCGAAAGAGAAAACCACATCGATTACGACGATTTGCGAAATGGCCGCGCTCATGGTGATGCTGCGCAATGATGGATCTTCCAAGTCGTGGGCCCCTTCGATCTTGTTTCGGATCTCCAATGTGGACTTATAAAGTAAGAAAATGCCACCACCCAACAGTATCAAGTCGCGACCAGAACAGCTCCACAGCGCAAATTCTGCAAGTTCGGGGGGAAGATGTAATGATACGTATGGAGCAGCTGATAGAACATGGAACAGAGCCTCCTTCATACCTATTATCCATGTGATACTGAACAACAGAATCACACGTAGAACCAAAGCAATGGCAAGACCCAACATACGCGCCTTCGGCTGTTTCTCAGGTGGTAATTTGCCAGCGATTATTGATATGAATACAATATTGTCGATTCCCAAAACAATTTCCAATACTGCCAAAGTGGCCAAACTGACCAAAGAGGCTACTGTAAAAAGCGTTTCGAAGTCTTGTGCTAAATGCATACTTGTGATTTTCTTAATGGTTTATCGGAAAGATTCCGGGTTTGATGAAATTAGAAAGCCATGAGCTTCTCAATGGAACTAACCATGAATAATCAAGCTCCTGAAGATTTTGAATCAGGTTGTTATACAACATGGCATCAGCTGACAATTCACCGGAATCGAGCATTTGAGACACGGTTTGAGTCGTTACAAACACGTGCTTTCCGTCGGGATTCTTACACACAGCCGTCATGCGGTTGAAAAAATCGATGCCATTTCTTGCGCCAATTTCCTTAATGAAATGAATGCTTTTGTCGATGCTGCATCCGCTTGCGTGATTGTGGTCTTCATCAACGGCAATTATGACGAAGATATCATTTCGGATTTCAGCACTGCCGC
>JALRAP010000048.1 GCA_023262505.1 Bacteroidia bacterium | reverse complement strand
GCGAATATTGTACATACCATGCGAAACTACATGGGTGATTCAGCCTTCTTTGCTGGCACTCGTAGATATATGGATGACTTCGCTTTCCGGCATGCATCAAGTTATGATTTGCGTGATGCCATGACTGCTGGCTCAGGAATCAACATGAACAGATTTTTTGATGACTGGGTCTTTACACCCGGCTTTCCACATTTCTCGATCGACTCCATCGTGTACATGCCAGGCGGACTTGATCATTATTTTATTTATACCCGACAGCGCAACCAAGGAAACAGCGGGCATTTGTATGAAATGGCCATGGATATAAATTTCACCGACGGTATCAATGATTCCACGGTTCGCGTGGTGTTGGATTCAACAACTAATGTGTTCCATGTTCCTTTGTATTTCAACGCTTCCATGATCACACTCGACCGTTACGGTAAAGTGTGCGACGCACGTGTATCCAATGAGAAAACAGTCACCAACACGGGAACGCAGCCGGTGGCGGAAACAAGTTTCTCCATGAATGTGCAAAGTGTGGGCTCTCCAAACTCCCTTGTAAGGGTTGAGCACCATTTCGTTCCTCCAGACCCATTCCTTACTACCAATCCCGGTATCCGATTATCCAACTACCGTCATTGGCGCATAGATGGATTTTTCAATCCCGGTTTTGCTGCCAAGGGTATATTCATTTTTGATGGTTCCGTAAGTGCATCCACCGGTTACCTCGACAATACATTTATCACTGGAACTGAAGATAGTCTGGTCATGCTTTATAGACCTGGAGCTGGATATGATTGGACTGTTGTAAACGGATTCACCATCAACGTCGCCAGCAATCCAAATGATCGCAGGGGTAGCATCACAGTAGACACCTTGAAAAAAGGTCAGTACACATTGGGCTATTACGATTACTTGGTTGGCACATACAATCCGGCTACGCCATCAAAGAATTTACTGTTGGCGAACCCCAATCCATCCAGTGATACTTTTCGCTTTGAATGCGGCACATTAAAAGCGGATGCCATTTTGATGGTTTTTGACATGGGTGGAAGACTTGTTTGCGAAAAACCCTGGCCAAAAGAAACAGACCAGATTATGTGGGATGCTTCGCAAATGCCTGCTGGTGCCTATCAAGCCGTAATTACTATCAAAGGCAAGCGAATAGCATCCACTAAAATTGTAAAGGGTGGATGATTGCCACAGCCATTTGCGGCAACACCCACCCTGGAATTGAGCCTTGACCCTATTAGAGTCCGCCCAAAATTTTGTAAGCCAAGGTTATTCCTAAGTTACGGTTGTTGATTTTGAATTCGTCTTTTGTATAGGGCGATATATTCGAAATACCATATACATAATCAATGCCGATTTCCACATTGCGGAATTCCAAACCAAGTCCGGCGTGCAAACCCCCATCGAATCGGGTCAAGTCATCGTTATCCTCATCATCGCCCCATTTGATATCTTCGGTTGATTCATCGCTAATGCTACCTGCACTCGCCTTGGTCCATACTTTTCCGTTTAATCCAATTGATATGCTTGGACCAAGATTGGCATAGAACTTTGCTTTACCTAGATCCACGGTGGCTTTTGCAGTGAGGGGCACGGTCAAGTAGTTTAGTCTCATTTCTTGTTCCACCTTCATATTTACACCTTCAAAGACCCCTGTTTCCGAGTAGTTATATCCGCGTGTTCCGAAGTTAACACCACCCTCAAATGAAATCACATTTTCGCTTGGTGCTTGTATGGTCAGGCCAATCTGGTACCCAACCCTGTTTTTGAATTTGTCACTGTAGGTGATATCGTTGTCTTCAATAAGCATGTTCGACAGGTTCATGCCACCTTTGATACGCAATGTTTGGGCGTTTACGTTTGTGATTGCCATTAGAGAGCTTGCAATAATGGTCAAGTAGGTGATTTTTGTTTTCATGACTTTGGTTTTTGGTTGTTTAGATAAATGGGTTTTATAGTGTACAGCAATCGCCTTGCTGCAATGGTTGAATCAATTTGCATCCGTCGCGGTAAACACTGATGGATTTCAAACCTGAGTGATAGGCTCTCAGGAAACAGGCTGAAACGTCTTT
Source organism: Bacteroidia bacterium (assembly GCA_023262505.1). Classification (GTDB taxonomy): domain Bacteria; phylum Bacteroidota; class Bacteroidia; order AKYH767-A; family OLB10; genus JALRAP01. The sequence continues at coordinate 15,615 of JALRAP010000048.1, read as the reverse complement.
CTGGGTTGCGTGGTGTGGCAGGTTCACGGTTTTGGAAATCCCCCCTGAAACGAAGGGTTGAATAGCTGCCATCATATCAATGTGCATATTCACATGTAGTCCTTCATGGTTGCAAATCGGGCAAGGCATGGCGGTTGTGAACAGTTCTCCAATCTCATCATCCACATCCGCGTACTTGTGAACACATGCGATATCATCGGATACGTGTTGGTCGGTTTTTCCTTCATAAACCTTTACCGGTGTTTTGGAGGCAATAACTTTCCTTGCCATTGGAAAATCCAATCGCATTTTTTTACCTGTCGAAAATGTTTTTCGGGTATCGAAAGCATAATACGGCTCCACTCCGGTGGTTTCACTGTCCATCAGCAAGCTAATTGACCCAGTGGGTGCAATGCAAGTCACTTGAGCATTTCTGAACCCATAAAACCTGCCACCTGTTTCGGCCAGTTGCCATGTTTGTAATGCCAAGTACAACAGCGCTCGGTTATTGGAATCTGGCACAATGCCATCCAACGCTTCCATGTGCATTCCGATCACCTGGGTCATGGAACTCTTGTTCTCCTCAAAAGCCGCAAATGGTCCTTTGGATTCAGCCATTTCAGAGGATGTACGATATGCCTCAGCAGTTATCAAAGCGGTTGCGGCTGCGGCCCAGTGCCTTGCTTTTTCGCTTCCATATCCCATGCCTAATTGAAGCAAAGCCGCTCCTAGTCCTGTAATGCCCAAGCCTAGCGTCCTATAGCGCCAAGTGTTTCGAGCGGTTTCTTTGGAAGGGAATTGTCCCATTGCGACTGAAATCTCCAATACAACGGTCCATATTCTTGCTGCATGCTTCAGCTGCTCGGGAAGGAATTTCCCTTTGCTGTCTATGAATTTCAACAGATTCAAGGATGCTAGGTTGCATGCCGTTTCGTCCAGGAATAGATATTCGGCGCAAGGGTTCGATGCGTTTATGGTGCCACTCTCTTTACAAGTATTCCATTTGTTGATGGTGGAATGGAATTGCGGTGCTGGATCTCCGCATCGCCATGCTGCATGCACCAATTCATTCCATATCAACGTGGCTTTCGGCATAGAACTTAGTCTTCCATTGGTACGGAACCGCAACGCCCATTCGCCTTGTTCATCCACGCAATTCATGAATGCATCAGTTATCCGAACCGAATGGTTTGCATTTTGTCCTGATACGGTTCCATATGCATCTTCAGTGGAGAATCCTGCTTGTATGAGTGCCTGTGCTTTTTCCTCTTCCTTCGCTTTCCAGCGGATGAATTCAAGGATGTCAGGATGGTCCATGTCTACATTAACCATCTTGGCTGCCCTTCTTGTTGCGCCTCCCGAACGTATGGCCCCTGCAGCTGCATCGCCCACCTTAAGAAAGGATACCAAGCCAGAGGAGGCACCACCACCTTCAAGTGTTTCCCCACTTGCGCGCAATGCAGAGAAGTTGCTTCCGGTTCCACTGCCGAATTTGAATACCCGAGCCTCCCGCATCCACAAATCCATGATGCCGGAATCCCCCACTAGATTGTCATTTACAGATTGTATGAAGCAGGCATGCAGCTGCGGTCTTTCCCAAGCCGATGTGGATGGCAGCACCTGTCCGGTTTCAGGTTCAGCATAAAAATGTCCTTGTGGTTGACCTTTGATACCGTATTCAGTGAAAATGCCTGCATTGAACCATTGTGGCGAGTTGGGTGCTGCCATTTGAGCCAAAAGCATATAAGCGGTCTCGTCTTGTAACGCTTGCGCATCCTCCCAAGAGGCAAAATACCCTAATTCAAATCCCCATCTTGCCCAGCTGCCAGACAACCTCGCCACCGCTTGCTTTACCGAATTCTCATGGATTTTTTTCCCTTCGGTCTCGATGTGCAAAAGATAGTGTGTTGCGAGAATGTGGGCGGCCATATCCGACCAATGTTTGGGTACTTCAACTTCTATGGTTTCGTTTTCACGGATTCCTTCAACTATTCGCTTCTCGTATTCAAATTGCGAATAAGGGTCTTTGGGCAAACCGTTTAGAACGTCTTGTTCACCGCTGGTGAATTTTCGTTCGATATGTAGTCCTTTAGGGTTCATTTTGGATGGTGCCAAATTATATCCGCCTGCTTTCGCTTTCCATGATTCCCATCATGACAAAAAGCTGATGTTTGTTTGTTTTACCTTCGCACCATGACCTCCAAACCGAATAAGTTGATTCATGCTGCCAGTCCTTACCTCCTACAGCATGCCTATAATCCAGTTGAATGGTATCCTTGGTGTGATGAAGCGCTTGATAAAGCGAAAAAGGAAGACAAACTGCTCTTGATTAGTGTGGGCTACAGCGCTTGTCATTGGTGTCATGTGATGGAGCATGAATGTTTTGAAGACGAGGATGTGGCTGCTTTGATGAATGATTTTTTTGTTTGCATCAAAGTCGATCGTGAAGAGCGACCCGATATCGATCAGGTATATATGTCGGCTGTTCAGCTTTTAACGGGTCGTGGTGGTTGGCCGTTGAATTGCTTTGCTTTACCAGATGGCCGCCCTGTTTATGGTGGAACATATTTTCCCAAGAAGCAGTGGATGGAGGTTTTGGGAAATCTGGCATCCATGTATAGAGGTGATCGGGGACGATTGGAGACATACGCCAAACAACTGACAGATGGTGTGGCTGCTTCCGACGAACTCAAGCCATCAGAAGATAAAAAACCTGATGCAGATATCGTGCATCAATCCGTTGCCAAATGGAAAAAACTGCTCGACTATCATGAAGGTGGTCCCGATAGGGCACCCAAGTTCCCGTTGCCGAACAACTATTTGTTTTTGATGCGTTACGCCTTCATACAGCAAGACAACGACTTGACTGCCCAGGTGCGTCTAACATTGAAGAAGATGGCTTTTGGAGGCATTTACGATCAGATTGGTGGTGGCTTCGCCAGATATTCTGTGGATGGCATTTGGAAGGTGCCGCACTTCGAGAAAATGCTATACGATAACGCACAGTTGTTGTCGCTTTACGCGGAAGCATACCGCTGTTGGCGGGATCCGCTTTATAGGGATGTCGTTTATCAAACGACTTCATTTATGGAACGAGAATGGCTGTCGCCTGAAGGCGGATTTTATTCAGCCTTGGATGCCGATTCAGAAGGGGAGGAGGGTAAGTTCTATGTTTGGAAATTGGATGAATTGAAAGAGTTGCTCGGAGACGATTTTGAATTGGCTTCCGCATATTTCAACATCAATGAACGCGGCTATTGGGAACACGGAAATCATATTCCATTACGTCACGATTCGGATGAGCAAATTGCTGAAAGGTTCGGAGTTTCAAACGAGTTGCTTCGTGAACGTGTTGATGTTATCCGCGCCAAGATGTTGCATATACGCAACAACCGTATTAGACCGGGACTCGATGACAAGCTGCTGACCTCTTGGAATGCTTTGGCTGTTTCCGGTTTGGTAGAGGCTTATCGTGCATTTGGTGATGATAAATTCTTGAAACGGGCAAAAAGCGTTTTCAATTTCTTGATGAATCAAATGAGACGGGTAGATGGGGGGCTTCATCATTCTTGGAAGCAGGGTAGCGAAGCCATCAATGGGTTTTTAGAGGATTACGCATTTACGATTTCAGCTGCATTGGATCTTTATGTGGTTACGTTGGATCACACTTACGTGGATTTGGCTTCTGAATTTACCAATTACTCTGTTCAGCATTTCTATGATGGCTCCTCAAATCTTTTCCGATTCACTTCCGACTTGGATGCACCCTTGTTTGTATCAAAAATCGAGTATCAAGACAATGTGATTCCGGCATCCAATTCTCAAATGGCACATAACCTTTCAAGACTTTCCTATTACACAGGCGACGCCGATTTGGAAACCAAATGCCTCAACATGATACAAATGGTGTTGCCTATGGTTTCAGGTTATGGAAGTGCTTTCAGCAATTGGTTGGATTTGATTTTCGGGATGCAATTACCTAAAGTGGAAAAGGTTGTTTGCGGGAAAGATGCTGTGCACAGGCTTTTGCAAATGAATCAAAGCCAATATGAACCATATGTGGTTTTCGATGGTGCTGTTGCAGTAGAGCAAACTCCTGCCACAAAGAACAGGCTTCAGGAAGGCAAGACGGTTCTTTATGTGTGTAAGGATCGGGTATGCGGATTGCCCGAGGAGTTATCAGGTGATTGATCAATTTGCTAATTTTACTGCATTAAACAATAACAACTAAATTAAATCCCAACATGTCCGACATCCAACCTGGAATTGGCTCCCGAATCCGACACACTGAATTTGGCGAAGGGGTCATCATCAATGTCAAATCCAAAACATTCATCATCGTTTTCATGGACCGGGGACGCACGGAGGTTTCTAAAAACTATACGGGATTGGAAATCCTCGATGCTGTAGAGCAGGAGGAAGGGTTGGTTAGCCTTCAAGATGTGGAGCGCATCATCACCAATATCATCAAGCGACATTCCGATCTTCAGGAAACGGTACACATGGGTTCGAGATGGACTGGAGGTAAGATGGTTCTTCAACCAGCCAATCCCACATTGAAGTCAAAAGAAGTTCCAATCGACAATTTCTTCAATAAGATTGTCATGCTCCGCGACCGGCTTCGTGTGATGGAGCAGCGAATCAACGCCAGTGAGAACCTGTCAGACGAAGAGAAAATCAACCTGCAGCAATACATTACCCGCATATATGGAAGCCTAACCACGTTCAACGTCCTTTTCCGCGACGATGAGGATCACTTTGTAGGCGAAAGCGGGAAGTGATTTCTATTTTCCTTTTTAGGAAAATAATTCCGATCATTTTTAGAGTTGAACAATCACGAATATGACCATATTGCTGGTTTTCAATAAGTATGAAAGCAAATTGAATATACAATAGGAGAATTGGCAGTCATTGTTCTGCCATTCTCTTGTTTTAAATTTCAGAGCATTTTTTGTCACCAATCTTTATTAATTTCACCGAATCAAAACCAGTTTATGTTAGTCTATTTTCCACGGATAAAGTTTGTGTCACCTTCTGTTTTAACCCAAAACATTTCGATAGTATTGTTTTTTACGTTGACAACCTTTGGCTCTTTTGCACAAGGTGACGGCCCCCATACATATTTACTTGCCCCGAAAGGCGTAACGGGTCTCAACATCAAATGGCTAAATCTTCATCAAAACATTTCACCACCCAATATATTTACTCCAGGTGCATCAGTTAAGGTCAATGTATTTCCTGTCACGTTTTTTCATACCTTTTCCATCAAGGGCGTTTATACACAAGCCTACTTTATGATCAATCCTGGCACCGTTACTGCCACTGCTACCAAAGTGCCTCCGATGTTACCCATACCTGAAGGCGCTAAGTTAATTTCGGATGGATTTTCAGATGGATTCGCAGGAATGAGGGTTGGACTGAAAGGTGCTCCTGGCTTGAGTGTATCGAGTTTCATAGAGGAGAAAATGAGGTTTTCATTGTTTGCGGATGTGCGTTACTGGTATTCTGGAACCTATGACTCCAAAAAGATTTTGAATTTGGGTAGTAACAGAAGCACCGTACAGGTTTCGTTCCCTATGGCAATTCCATTGAATCAAAACCGGGAACGTGCAACGTGGCTGGAGTTTTCTCCATCGGTCGAGTTTTTTGCAGATAATACGGATCCCTCTAGAGGCAATAATGCGCAAACGATTTCGCAGGCCCCGCTATATATCCTGGAGAGCCACCTCTCCCATAATTTCAACAAAAAATTTTGGAGCTCGGTCAGCTTGCGTTACCGTCAAGGCGGCGAAACGGAAGCTGACGGGAAGGCAGATGATAACGAGATGCAGATATTAGGTGCGGCCGTTGGAATCGGATATCAAATACTGCCTTTCTTGGGCGTTAACGCCGATTACGGACAGATCCTGTATGGATACAACGGTGCAGAATCAGACATGCTACGCGTTGCATTGGTTGTATCTTATGCCAATTTGAAAAAGAAATAATCCAATTCAATTTTTCAACTTGAATCTAACCATACCATTTATGGTTTGCCTCTTACAAATACTATCCTTCTATATTTTAGAATAATCAATTCCCAATTCAATGAAAAAAATCGTAAAATCATTCGTTTGCATGATGGCGTTTTTAATAGCTACCAATGCATACGCACAAAAACGCCCAAACATCGTGGTCATCATGGTGGATGATCTTCCGTATTATGATTTATCATGCATGCACCGGGGTCTTGCAAGCTATCGCACACCTAACATTGACCGTATCGCTGACGAGGGTATGATGGTGTCCGATTACTACGGACAGCCAAGCTGCACTGCTGGTCGTGCCGCATTCATCACTGGCCAGTACCCGATTCGTACTGGACTGACCTCTGTTGGTCAACCCGGTGCCAAGCAAGGGTTACAAAAAGAAGATCCCACACTCGCTTCGTTGCTCAAACCGTTGGGCTACAAAACTGCGCTGATAGGTAAATGGCATTTAGGTGACAGGAACGAATACCTGCCAACCGTTCACGGATTCGATGAGTTTTACGGATTCATGTATCATTTGAACATGATGGAGATGCCGGAGCAATCCGACTTCCCCAAGGACCCGAATTTCGAAGGACGTCCTCGCAACATGGTTCGCACATACGCCACTGAAACATTCGATTCAACCATGGAAGGCAGATGGGGAATGGTTGGTAAGCAGAAGGTACAGGATATGGGTCCTCTCACTATCGACCGCATGGGCGAAATCGACGAGGAATTTGCTGCAGAAGCCGTAAATTGGATTGAGAAGAACAAGAACCAGAATTTTTTCTTGTGGTTCAACCCATCTCGAATGCATCAAAAAATCCACGTGAGTAAAAAGTGGCTCGGTAAGTCCGGCATGACCGAGTATGCGGATGCGGTCATGCAAATGGATTATTTGGTTGGAATGATATTGGATAAACTCAAGCAGTTGAACCTGGATCAAAACACAATCGTGTTGTTCACTTCCGACAACGGTGTCAACCTGGCCCATTGGCCCGACGCAGGAACCGCTGGTTTCAGAGGGGAAAAGGGCACCACGTGGGATGGTGCTTATCGTGTGCCCATGCTGATAAAATGGCCTGGTAAGATACCCGCTGGTAAATACACAGGAGAATTCATGACAAGTGAAGATTGGGTGCCTACATTATTGAGCGCAATAGGAGAGAAGAATATCAAGAGCGAACTGCTAGACGGCAAATACGGGTACAAAGTGCACTTGGATGGCTATGACCAGTGGAATGTAATCACCAACAACGCACCTTCCAAGCGTAGGGAGTTCTTTTACTATGCCGAGTCTGAGTTGACTGCCGTGCGAGTCGACCATTGGAAGATGCACTTGGCTACAAAAGATAGCTGGTTGGATGCTCCTCAAAAAATGGATGGCGGACTATTAGTCAATATCAAGTTGGATCCATTTGAGCGGACGCCTGGCACATCAGGCCACTTCGATTGGATGACATCAAAGACATGGATCGCTCCCATCTTCTCGCCTGTTCTAACAACGTACATGCAGAGCATGGCAGCATTTCCTCCTAGGCAAAAAGGCTCGGGAGTAGGTGCGTCCACATTGTTTCCCACCAAATAAATTATCAGGAATTTGTTAATCGGACCAGGTATCATCGCCCTGGTCCGATTTTTTATTTTTTGGATTCGCTAATGCTAACAATTCTTCTCACAAAGTAAATGTGCCACCTACTTTTTTAGATCACGTACACATCTGAAACCAAGGTGACTTGCTGGAGAACGCCAGTCTCCCTTGCCTCGGGTTCCAACCATATATCTCGTGCAGTATTGATCAGTACATAGGAACGAACCTCCACGTTGCACCTTCTTGGGTACGCCCGGCTCAGAAGGGTCTATGGATGATGAAGGTCCTTGTGGGTTCTTGGTGACTTGATTTACCGAAAGCGATGCGTAATAATCACTACTATACCAATCACTACACCACTCCCAAACATTTCCAGCCATGTCATACAAACCATAATTGTTAGGCGGATATTTTTTCACGGGTGCTACTCCTTGGTATCCGTCTTCCTCCGTGTTTTCAATTGGGAAGTCCCCTTGAAATGTGTTTGCCATGTGCTTTCCCTCTGGCTTGAAATCGTTGCCCCATGAGTATATACAGCCTGTCAGCCCTCCTCGAGATGCAAACTCCCATTCCGCCTCAGTTGGTAATCTTTTTCCTGCCCACTTGGCATATGCAGCTGCGTCTTCCCAGGCAATGTGTACCACAGGTATGTCTAGATCTTTGCTTGAAATCGGAGCGCTACCATCCGGGTGCATCCAGTCGGCACCTGTCACATAGCTCCACCATTGATAATGGTTGTTCAAATCCATCTTTTTACCTGGAGGAATAAATACGATGGAGCCCGCCACCAAATTCTCTTCTGGTGCCGTTGGGAATTCCTCACGTGTGGGTTTCCGCTCTGCAAGTGTTACATAACCTGTTTCCTTTACAAATTCGGCGAACTGTGCGTTGGTAACTTCCGTTTCATCCATGAAAAACGGATCAACATAAACCGTGTGGATGGGTCTGGCATCATTCATCTCATCTGGCCCCCCGTTCTGTAGTTGTATTGGATTTACCCCACCCATACTGAAAGTGCCTCCTGGTACAAGTACCATGCCCGGATAAGTTTCCTTACTATCGACCTTGTTTTCCAGCGTTTTTTGGTAGGACGCTCCTCCTCCTTCGACATAGGCGGATTGGTCATCACCAATGAACCCGCTTTCACAGGCGAGATTGAAATCCTTTACGATTTTTTCTTCACCTTTCGTTTCACCCACTTCATTTTTGCAGCCATTGTAAGCGAATGAAACTGCTAAAAAAAGAGAAATCCTGAGGATATGTTTGAAATTGTAGCGGTTCATCTGGTAACTCATTTCAATACAACTCAAGGAATACGCGATTCACTTGCACGCGATATAATATTAGACCAACTCACAATTTCTTCAGCGCTTCCTGCACATTGCACTCCACACGTTCTTTGATATTGGAAGTGATGTCTTTCAAAAACTTGGCACCTCGGATGTTTTCATAAAGTTCGACGTAGCGGTCAGATACCATTTGAACAATATCGTCTCCCATGTGTGGTACGGTTTGCCCCTCGAGTCCTTGAAAGTGGTTTTCAATCAACCATTGGCGCAGGAATTCCTTGGACAACTGTTTTTGTGGTTCGCCTTTTTGTTGACGCTCCTCGTAGCCTGATGCATAAAAATAGCGCGATGAATCCGGTGTATGGATCTCATCAATCACCATGATTTGTCCATCAAACTTGCCAAACTCGTATTTGGTATCCACCAATATCAATCCACGTTCTGCCGCCATTTCACTGCCACGTTTGAATAAGGCGCGGGTGTATTTCTCCAGTTGAGCATAATCCTCTTCCGAAACGATTCCCTGTGCAATGATTTCCTCACGCGAAATATCCTGATCGTGTCCGTGATGACTTTTGGTTGTAGGTGTTATAATGGGCTCGGGTAGTTTATCATTTTCTTTTAAGCCTTCTGGCAATTTCACGCCACACAATTCGCGTAAACCACTTCGGTATGTCCGCCATGCATGGCCAGCCAAAAAACCGCGTATAACCATCTCCACCTTGAACGGTTCACACATCTTGCCAATAGTTACATTGGCATCTGGAACATCAATCACCCAATTAGGAACTATGTCCTTGGTGGATTCCAAAAAATAAGAGGCTAGCTGGTTCAACACCTGGCCCTTGAAAGGAATAGCGCGGGGAAGTATCACATCGAAAGCGGAGATTCGGTCGCTTACTACCATCACCAGGTATTTGTTATCAATGGTGTATACGTCGCGTACCTTGCCGCTGTAAAAGGCTGTTTGCTTTGGGAATTCGAATGAGGTGGATTGAAGAGTGTTTTCCAATGGGTTCATCGGTCGTAAATGTCGTTTTTCTTGGTGAGTTTCAAATCTTGAAGTATGGATGACTTGACATTGATCTGGAAAAAATAATTCTGTTGGAATCCGAAAGGCACCCAGTTGAATCGCATCTCCCAACAATGTAGGTCGCGGAAGATGCCAAGAGAAGTGTACGATAAGTCGTTCTCAATGAAATCCCATCCCGTGTTGAAGGTCATCTTCCATTTGGGAGTCAACGACACATCACCGTTCATATTCAGCGTCTGGTTCAATTGTGATTCCTGTAAGCCGGGCTTTGAATAATTGAGGCTGTATCCTACCGATAAGTTAAACGGGATGCTGTAGTCGACGTAATCCTGGATGTTGCGGTTGATCTCCTGGAGTTGCGCGTCAGTTCCTTTGGTGCTTGTTCGTTCTTTCTTGTTTCCTCCAACCAATGAAAAGTTGACCGATGTATTGGCATTGGTGAGTCGGCCTAGTCGCTTGTTCACATCCCATTCAAATTGGTTGATTTTCCTGCCCAATGAATCGGAGATGTAAGGATCAAATGAGCCTGAAAAACTCAGGTTAACCTTCTCAAATAGTGTGGTTCGGCCATTGATATTCAGGTTCGACCAATTGAGCGAGTCGGAGGCAAGGTTGTAATTGATATTGGCCGAAAGGCTTTCGAAAATCTTGATTTTTTTCAGGTTCACTGTGCTGTCGGTTTGCTGACGCACTTTCATTTCCAGATTGTTGTCGATAGCAAAACCTACTGCGCCGTATTTCCCTGAAGGAGGGCCACCGAAAATGCCGTTTTGGAATATTGAATAGGATACGGTTTCGCCATTCGCATCGGTATAGTTTTTATAGTTGTTGAAGGACCCTGCACTGAAATCCGGACGATATCCGAAGCTAACAGTGGGTGAAACCACATGCCGTATGGCGGCAATTTTACCTCTTTTGAATTGCACCAAACCATAAAGACGCGTATTCATGGACGCCGACATTTGGAAGTCACGAGCAGCGCGGAATCCCTTTACGGTATCGGTCAATACCGTTGCGGCATCGCTATCATAAGCTTTACGGATGGTTTCGGGGTACCATCTTTCGTTGTAGGTGAATGATGGTGAGAGCGTGAAATACTTCAAAACCTTAGCCGATGTGCTGATAGGAATCGAATGCGACATGCCATAACGGAATTGATCGTCTTGCTTGAACAACAAGGTGTCTTTTGTAAGAATGTTGTTTTGGAAATTGTTCTGATAGCTGATGCCTATTTTCTCGAACCACTTCTCGCCGCCCACGGCCGATTTGCGTTTGAACGGATAAATGCGGTTCACACTGAAGTTGGTGTTAGGCAGACTCAATGAAATGTCGCGAGTCAAAGTATTTTGACTGTGTGTGAGGCTGGCTGAAAAGGAGTAGGGCTTGCCACTCCAGTTTTTCGACCAGGCAATGGAAGACTGGAAGGTGTTGGTGAGGTAGTTGCCTGCCGAGGATATGTTGTTTTGATAGTATCCTGAGCTGCCGGCATTCACATTGGCAGAAAAGGTGCTTCCTGGTCGCGCTTTCGCATCCTGCCTGTGGTTCCATCGAACGAAAAAATCCTTGAAGAGGTTGTAGTCGGGCAACTCCTTTTCCGATGTCTTGATTTCCGAATAGTTGATAGAAACATTTCCGTTGAAACGATATCGGAGCGCGTAGTTGGAATTGAATTTCGCCGCCCAGCTTCCCAAGGTGTAGATGTCACCGGTCAATGCAAAATCCACCACATCTCCAATCCCGAAGTAATAACCTCCGTCCTTGAAGAAAAAACCTAATCGCCCCGATTCCCCATAGGATGGGAACAGGATGCCTGATGCTCGCCCCTTTCTTGTTGGGAAATATCCGAAAGGTACCATCAATGGTGTTGGGACATCTTCGATAACTAGCCATGCTGGACCGGTTACTACTTTGCTGTCTTGTATAACCTTTAGTTTGTTGGATGAAATCGAAAAGTGCGGATGGGGTAAATCGCAAGTGGTGTATTTGCCGTTTCGTATAAAATAGTTTTTCTCGTCTGTTTTCTTGACGGTTTCTCCCAGTATGAATCCGTCACCTTGCTTGGTATTCACCTCTGTAATGCGTCCCTTTTTGGTGTCGAAGTTGTACGTCACGGTTTGGGCCGAGAACGAGTCGTCTTTTTGCTTGAAAACAGGCAATCCGGTTTCCTTTCCGGTAGAGTCCAAGCCCCCTTTGGCTAGTAGTTGACGTTTATTCCAATCCACCTCGATGTAATGGGCGTCCAACTCAATATCCTCATATCGCACTTTTGCGTTACCGTAGAGGTAAACAAGCTCCCCAGGGATATCAAAGCGAATGGAATCCTTGGCGGAATACTTGACTTTTGATTTCAGGTTTGAAGTCGAGGCGGTATCGGCATTTGGCACGGAAACTGTGGTGTCTGTTTGCGAAAACAGTTCCGTAGGCATGCCGTTACACAACAAAACCACCAAAAACGCGGTTAATATTTTTGTTGATATTGGCTTCCCACGTGAAGGCATCAGGTGCTGGTGGCGCGTAAATTTGAGAACTCAAAGCTACGAAATTTAAGGATGTTCATTTTCAATTCCATAAGACTGATATCGCTGACCCTGATCCTGTTGGCTTTGACATCGTTTACACTTCCCAATAAGCCACCCAAATACCAGGTTAAAACCATTGTCATCGACCCGGGTCACGGCGGACATGATTCCGGATGTTTGGGTTCTTCATCCAAAGAGAAACACATCGCATTGGCTGTTTCATTGAAGCTGGGTGAGTTGATTGAAAAGTATTTTCCAGACATCCGTGTCATCTATACCCGCAAAACAGATGTTTTTGTGGAGCTGCATGAGCGCGCAGCCATCGCCAACAGAAACAAGGCCGATTTGTTCATCTGCATCCATTGCAATTCGGGCCCATCCTCTGCCTATGGTGCGGAAACATTCGTAATGGGTCTGCATAAAACCGAAGACAATTTGAATGTTGCGCGAAGGGAAAACGAATCCGCTTTGCTTGAAAAGGACTATCAGGCCAATTACGAAGGATACGATCCTAAATCACCAGAAGCCTACATCATTTTCTCCCTGTATCAGAACACCTACATGGAGCAAAGTCTTGCTTTCGCTTCCAAGCTTCAAAATGAATTCGAAAATTATTCTGGCCGTTACAACAGAGGTGTAAAACAAGCAGGTTTTTTGGTGCTTTACCGTACAGCCATGCCCAGTGTGCTTATCGAGTTGGGTTTTCTGACGAATTCAAACGACGAGCGGTTCTTGGCCAGCAATGAAGGACAATTCAGCATGGCAAACTCTATCCTTCGGGCATTTACCAACTACAAAAATGATCAAGAACGAAAGGCCGGAGGGGGAGATAGGGGGAACAGTAACAGTAACAGTAACAGTAACAGTGGCAGTGGCAGTGGCAGTGGCAGTACCAGTGGCAGTACCAGTACCAGTAGTGGCACATTTCAGAGCCCGTCCGAAAAGTATCGGACGAAAGGAGATGCCGAGGATTCTTCGGTTACAACAAAGACACTTGGCCAAGACACGGTTCCCAATCAAAATATTGTAAATCAATCGTCTAATACATCTGGAGGTAGTCAGTTAGTAACAGCAAAGCCCCAAGGGTTGCATTTTGCAATCCAAATCGGAGCCCTTCCAATTGGATCAGCATCAAAGACTAACAATTATTCAAAGGTTGAGGGTGTATACTTCATCGATGCTGAAGACGGTTTGCGTCGATATTTCGTGGGCCGTTTTGCAAACGATGAGGAAGCCGGATCCAACCTACCCAAGGTCAAAAAATTGGGCTTCAAGGATGCTTTCGTTTGTGGTATTTTCAATGGGAAAAAGATTTCGGCCAAGGAGGCCGTTCAATTGTCCAAAACGAAGTAAATTCGCGTAGCGATTTTTTAAATTATCTGCCTTGAAATTTTCCAGAGAAGTCAAAATTGGTTTGCTTGTTACAGGTGCCGTAGCCGGGTTACTTTATGGCATGAATTTTCTCAAAGGTGTTGACCTATTTACCGGTGTGGATACCTACTACGCATTGTACAAACGCGTCGATGGATTGACTCCGTCTAGCGATATCTTGATGAGTGGCCTCAAGGTTGGTCAGGTAAAGAAAATCGAGTTCACCAAAGACAAGTCGGGACTTGTTCTTGTTACCCTTCAGATTCGCAAGGGGGTTTATGTAAGCCAGAAAGCCACGGCCAGTATCATTTCGTCTGATTTATTGGGAGGCAGGGCCGTTGAAATCGTATTGGTGCCTGGAAGTCCTGAAGCGAGTCCCGGAGATACCTTGAACTCGGATATTCAAACGAGCTTCTCCGACCAAATGCTGCCTGTTAAAGACAGAGCAGAGAAACTCATGTCTACGCTCGATTCCTTGGCTTCATCCATGAATGCTGTTTTATCTGACAAGAACAGGAAATCTTTGGATTCCGTTTTCGAGAATCTTGACAAGACCTTGGCCAATGTGGAAAGCGCATCTGCCAATATCGATGAAATGCTGGCTCCTGGCTCAGGAAAGCTTCGCCAAATGATCGATAATGTAGAGTCTATAACTGATAACCTTCGTAAAAACGAAGACAAGTTGGATAACATCATCGCAAATTTCTCTTCCATTTCAGACTCGCTCGCGGCCGCCAACCTTTCCTCAACCATCCGCAATGCCGATGCCGCAGTGTCAGGATTCTCCGAAATGGTTACAAAGATCAATTCAGGTGAAGGCACTTTGGGTGCTCTTATGAACAATGATAGCCTCTACAATTCCTTGCAGAAATCATCCGAAGACTTGGACGAGTTGCTGAAGGACTTAAAGAAAAACCCCAACAGGTATCTGCATTTTTACCGGGGTCTTTGGGAAGAAGAACAAGGAGCCTAAATGAAATCAATACCAGAAGCGAATTCTCCAATATTTTTGATTTACCTAACAGTGCAAAGTCTGTAACATGTTGTCTAGTGTTTTATTTGCTTTGATACTCGGTGCCGGCATTTGGTTCTTCTATACCAGCATCCGCAAAATCATTAGGAACATAAATCTGGGTCGTGATGTTCAGATCAACGACCGTAAATCGGAGCGTTGGGCCACTATGTTCCGCGTGGCTCTCGGTCAATCGAAAATGGTTACCCGTCCTGTAGCTGGTTTTTTCCATATCATCATTTACGCGGGGTTCATTATTATCAATATCGAAGTATTGGAAATCATTATCGACGGTTTGTTTGGCACCCATCGGGTTTTTGCAAAGCCGCTCGGGCCTTTCTACGATTTCTTGATAGCAAGTTTCGAAATACTCGCCTTGTTGGTGGTTGTGGCCTGCGTGGTGTTCTTCGCCCGTCGAGCCATTATCCGGCTTCGCCGCTTCACTTCTCCCGAGTTGAAAGGTTTTCCAAACAAGGATGCGATGATCATTCTCGGAACGGAAGTAGTGCTGATGTCACTCTTCCTGTTTATGAATGCCTCCGATTCATTATTGCAGCAACGAGGAGTTGATCACTATGTGCAAGCCGGCTCCTATCCCGTGAGCTCCATCTTAACGCCCTTGCTAGTTGGCATGAGCGATCAGTCGCTTATCATGATAGAACGTGTTTGTTGGTGGTTGCATATCATCGGGATACTCGCCTTCCTCAACTATGTTCCGTTTTCAAAGCACTTCCATATTTTCTTGTCCTTCCCGAATGTTTGGTATTCCAAACTGGATGCTAAAGGCAAGTTCAGCAACAACGAGGCTGT
>JALRAP010000047.1 GCA_023262505.1 Bacteroidia bacterium | reverse complement strand
ACAGGAACCTATACCGTAACTGTTACCAACAGCAACGGCTGTACCGGAACCACCTCACAAGCCGTTCTCGTCAACAATAATCCAACACCTGTGATCACTGGCACCTTCGCCGTGTGTTCGGGCAACAGTGCCACACTCAACGCGCCTGCTGGAATGACCAACTATGTTTGGAGCAATGGAGCTACAACAGCAGCCATCAATCCAGTTGCAGCTGGCACCTTTACTTTAACCGTAACCGACGCCAATGGTTGTGTGGGTTCTACATCACAACTAGTAACCATCAACAGTAATCCTGTACCAACCATCAGTGGTACGTTCGTGGCTTGTCAGGGTAGCACTACTACACTGAACGCCCCCGCCGGTTTCACATACTCATGGAATACTGGGGCTACTTCGGCAACTATCAACCCAAGTGTAGCAGGCACCTATACCGTGACCGTCACAAACGCGAGTGGTTGTTCAGGAACCACTTCGCAGTTAGTTACCATCAACGCCAATCCGGCTCCCGCTATCTTAGGCACTTTTACAGTTTGTCAAGGATCAAGCGCTACATTGAATGCAACACCCGGCCTCACTTCCTACCAGTGGAGTAACGGTGCAACATCCGCAACCATCAACCCTAGTGCCACAGGAACCTATACCGTAACTGTTACCAACAGCAACGGCTGTACCGGAACCACCTCACAAGCCGTTCTCGTCAACAACAATCCAACTCCTGTGATCACTGGCACCTTCGCCGTGTGTTCGGGCAACAGCGCCACACTCAACGCGCCTGCTGGTATGGCGAACTATGTTTGGAGCAATGGGGCAACTACAGCAGCAATCAATCCAAGTACGGCAGGCACCTTCACCGTTTCCGTAACCGACGCCAATGGTTGTGTGGGTTCTACATCACAACTAGTAACCATCAACAGCAATCCTGTACCAACCATCAGTGGCACGTTCGTGGCTTGCCAAGGCAATACCACCACATTGAATGCGCCTGTCGGATTCACTTATACTTGGAGCAACGGAGCAAGTTCAGGAACCATCAACCCTGGTATTGCTGGACTTTACACTGTAACTGTTACAGATGCTAATGGATGTACAGGCACTGCTTCCCAATCCGTAACCATAAATGCCAATCCGACTCCTACCATCAGCGGAACATTTGCAGCATGTCAAGGATTCAGCGCTTCCCTTAACGCCTCTCCGGGATTGGTTTCTTATCTGTGGAGTGATGGAACAAGTGCTGCATCAATCAACCCATCCTTGGGAGGAACTTACACAGTCACAGTTACCGATGCCAACGGATGTATTGGAAGCACCTCACAGTTGGTAACTATAAACTCGAATCCACTGCCCGTTATCACAGGCAATAACGCCATTTGCGATGGCACAACAACATCATTCAACGCTGGCAGTTACGCTTCTTATGTTTGGTCTGATGGCTCAACAGCGGCCACTATATCTCCGGGAGCAGCTGGCGTTTACACCGTCACCGTAACGGATCTGAATGGCTGCGTAGGTTCTACATCACAAAGCTTAACGGTATACACATTACCAACTGCAACCATCGCTGGGAACAACACCATCTGTTACGGCGAGAACTCCGACCTTAACGTGATTTTCTCAGGAGCAGCACCATTCACTTATGTGTGGACAAACGGAATCACCAACTCATCGCCCGTGACAACAAACACAAACTCATCAACTGTGAATGTTTCCCCTGGCACAACAAGCGTTTACACGCTCATTTCCGTATCCGATGCGAATTGTGCAGGCACAATTAATGGCGCTGCCACAATAACTGTCAATCCGCTTCCCATACCAGTCATCAGCGGAGACCTATCGATATGCGATGGCGAAACAAGTGTTTTGAATGCCACTCCAGGATATGTAGCTTACACTTGGTCCAATAACAGCAACACCAATTCCATCACAACCGGTACAGGTGGTGCATATACTGTAACAGTAACTGATCTTAACGGATGCATAGGCACTTCGGCTCCAGCGAACTTGATAGTTAATATGGTGCCGAGTGTATCCTTTATCGCTGATACTGTTATTACATGCAAGGAACAGAAAGGTGTTTTCACAAACACTTCCATTTACGATCCAGGGTCATCATTCGCCTGGACGTTTGGTGACGGCGGCGTTTCCACAGCCTCGAATCCTGCTCACCTGTACTTGAACCAAGGAACTTATCCTATTTCACTGACTATTACAACACCGGCTGGATGCGTTTCATCCAACACAGGAAGTATTGATATCGTGTTTTTCCCCTTGCCAGTCGCCGACTTTGTTACCTCCCCAAACATCAACGGTGTTTTCAACGGCAAGGTTGAATTTGTTGACCGTTCTGATTTTGCGGTAAGTTGGAAATGGGATTTCGGTGACGGTTTTTACGCTCTCACTCAGAATACCGAACATTACTTCAATGAAGTTGGAGATTTCAATGTGCGCTTAACGGTAACCAATTTGGCCGGCTGTGAAGATAGTCACAGCGAAACTGTTACCATTATACCATACTTTGTGCCAAATGCATTCACGCCGAACGGTGATGGAATCAATGACAACTTCTTCTTCTCAGGCTATGACTTGGACGTAGCCACTTACGAAATGAAGATTTTCGACCGATGGGGCAACTTGATGTTCGCCGGTCAGAACCAATTGGATATTTGGAAGGGCGATGGTCCTGATGGAGGTGATGCACCACAAGGCACCTACGCCTATCGCATTATTGTCAGAACACGCGGAGGTAAAGAACATGTGTTCAATGGCGCGGTTAATCTGATCAGGTAATACAAAAAGAATTATATTGAAACGGGGGCCGTTAAATCGGTTCCCGTTTTTTTATGCCTTAGATGCCAGTTCTCCGGATTTCAACTCCCTATGCAAGGCGTTGTAAAGAAGATCCAATTCGGCTTGTGAATTGAATGCTTGAATCGAATAACGCACGAATGTGCGTGAACCCTGCCTTGTTACAGGCACTTCGATCCTGTCATCTAGAAACAGTTTCCGCTGCAAGGCCATTGGGTCGCTAGTGCGGATGGGGATGGCGAACATTTGACCATGAAAATTATCATCCAAAGGTGCCAAAGGGATTCCGTCTGTCAGTTCGCAGAAGCGCATTGCATTTTCACGAACCAAATCCCTGCATGATTTTGCAACTTCGTTCCAATTGTTTCCCTTCATGAAATCTATTGAGGCCGGCAAAGTCAAATACGCAGAAAAATCGCGCGTGCCATTGAATTGATGGTAATCAAAAAACCTTGAATCGGTAGGATTATCGCTCTTGTAACCCCAGCTTACAATGAGAGGCTCCAAAGAATCTTGGAATTCCTTTTTAGCATAGAGAAATGAACATCCCTTGGGGGCCATCATCCACTTATGACAAGCACCAGTGTAGAAATCAGGATCTAGCTCTGTGATATTGAGAGCCGCATGGGCTGGAACATGTGCCCCATCCACGATGGTGATCAGTCCGCGTCGTTTGGCCTCTTTACATAACGAATCAACCGGAAGCTTCAATGCCGTGGCGCTGGTGATGTGGCTGATGAAAACAGCTCTGGTTTTTTCCGTTACGCCTTTCCAAAAAGAATCAAGAAAATGCTCCTCAGACAGTATGGGTAGCTCGATGGGTTGTTTGATGTATTTCGCTCCCTTCTTACTGCAGTAGAATTCCCAAGTTCTATCCATGGCACCATATTCCATATCGGTAGTCAAGATCTCATCACCAGGCTTCAAATCCAAATTAGCTGCAACTATATTGAAAGCAAATGTCGGATTGGGAGTAAATACCAAATCCATAGGATCGCAGTGGATGAAATCAGAAAGGATTTTGAGTGCGTTCCTTACTCTCTGTAATCCGTCAAATGCTATGAACTGGACAGGTTCTCGCTCCAACACCAGCTGCCAGTTTTGATATTCCTCGAAAACAGGCTTGGGACATGCGCCAAACGAACCGAAATTCAGAAACGTGATTTCGGAATCAATCAGAAAAAGGTCCTTGAATTTATCGGGATTATGCATCGGGTTTCAGTTTTTCGGGTTTTAACAATCTTCGCATAATGTGATACAATGGATATCCTGAAACAAACAGGATAAGTCCAACAGCATATACTTCCGGATCGGCATACATAACGCTCAAGCTTACAGAGGCGTAAACAAGAATGAAAATGGCAGGAAGCCAGGGGTAACCCCAAATGCGGAAACCAACTTCCGATTCGCCGATTTTCTGACCCCTGCTGCGCAATAGGAAAATCGCGGCAGCGGCCGACAAAATGCTGATGCTATCGAAAAACATTATGAAGCCGAGTATTCGTTCAAAAGATGTCAAGAAAAATAGAACCACAAAAATCACCAGGCAAAAAAACGTGACACCGAATTCCTGCACCTGAGTCCTTGTGTTGACCTTACCAAAAACAGCTGGCATAACTCCATCTTGCGCCATTGCATGATAAACCCTAGGGTTGCTCATCACAGATACGTTCACATAAGCCATAACGGAAAGGAACATCAAAACAGAAACAAAATCATGCGCATGAGCACCAAAGGCCGCTCCCACAACATCCGCAGCCAAAGTGGAAGACGACTTGAGGTTTTCAAAACCGATTACTTGCGTATAAGCAATATTTGCAGCTAGGTAGGCAACCAAAACTATCGATATCCCCATCAATACAGCCTTTGGAATATTCTTGCCAGGATTGATGACATCACCACCAAAATTCATGGTTTGCTGATATCCTCCATAAGTGAAAAAGACCGGAATGAAACAAAGGAAAAATGCTGCTATCGGAGAAAACTCCTTACCATTAGCCTCTAAAGGAACCGCCACAGGATTTGTGGTCGCAACATATCCCATGATTGCGATGGCAACGATTATCACTAAAAGCAACAATTTGAAAGCCATCAGGCCATTCAGCGTTCGCGCGCTGAAACGGAATCCAGCCATGTTTATTCCATACAACAAAACAACCGAAGCGATAGAGACCGCTTGGACACCCGAATCCCCCCAGCCCGGCAAAATCAAAGGTGCCAAGTATTCAGAGCCCATTATTGCAACCGCTGCCGTTGAGACAGCATTGCTGATCACAATAATCCAGTTCACCATAAATGCAAAAGCCGGATGGTAGCATCTCGAGAATATTCCATAAAAACCACCAGCAACAGGATGCCGCACTCCGATTTCGGCAAATGTCATAGCCCCGAGCATACTCACCACGGCGCCCACAATCCAAGCAGCAAAAAAAACTTCAACGGTGCCAGCTTTGGATGCTACCTCCGCCGGAGTCCTGAATATGCCCATGCCTATGACCAAGCCAACCACAATCATGGTCAGATCATAGGATCTCAGTGCAGGCTTGATATTCATTGCGATAGCGGTTGGAAAATTACCAATATCCCTTGGAAAATACCAAACCACCTTTCTAGTCAAAAAAGTATATTTGTGTCATCACACGGAAAAACATGAAACAACTCTTTACTCTGCTTGCCCTTTCCCTGATGGGACATGCCGTAACGGCCCAATTCATCCAATCGGTTAGCATTTTACCCCAGAACCCTGATGGCAACGATACCATACGCATCATTGCCACAGGATATTTGCCGAGCTCAGGATGTGATGATAAAACCTTTTCCGTTTCTCAACAGGGCAGTCAGCTGAATGTAACCGCCCTTCATTGCATGGGATTGCTCACCACCATTTGTAATGTTAATGATACGTTGGTGGTACCGCCATTGCCAGCTGGAAGCTACACGCTTAGCTTCACTTTGGAAGCAGGAACGTTACCAACCCCTTGCACACCTACGGGAAATTCCGCCAATTCTACACTAAACTTCACTGTGACTCCTGTGGTCCAAACCGCAAACAGCAATGCTCTATCCTTCGACAACATCGATGATTTCGTAGAAGCACCTGCCGCATCTGGCCTCATAGCCAATAGCAATAACATATCCATGAGTATGTGGGTGTATCCTCAAAATGCTGCACCCGCTTATCCTGACTTCGATGGTTTCGGAGGTTTCCGAGATGACTTTTCCGGTGATTTCTACCTGTTGCAACTTAGCGCCACGGATGTTGAGGCGAGATTCAGAAACAGCTTTGGAACCCCATACACTATGGTTTATACCGGTTTGCAGTTGAACACTTGGCAACATTTTATTCTGACTTACGATGGCTCCAACCTTGTTCTATACAAAAATGGTGTACAAGTACTTTCCTCAGCCGCCAATGGAAACATTTCAACCACGGTGAACCCATTCTTCATCGGGAAAGCTCCATTCACCAATGCCCCATTTTTCATGACAGGGAAAGTGGATGAGATCAGCCTATGGAATAAGACTCTTAGTCAGCCCGAAATTGACTGCATTTATACCTCCGGGATCAATCCCACATCAGCCAACCTTCAGCTTTATTACAAATGCAATCAAGGTGTTGCCGGTGGAAATAATGTATCCATTGCCAACCTGATTGATGGAACAGGACACATCAATGGAGTTTTCAATGGCATGGCATTAAACGGAAACACTTCAAATTTCGTTCAAGGAGTAACCACGAGCTCTACATCCATCAACGCTGTTCTTTGTCCAGGAACTACCTACCAATTCGGAGGGCAAACACTCACTGCACCCGGTACATATTTTGAAACCTTCACCGGCGCTTCCGGATGCGATTCAATTGTTCAATTAACACTCACCTCTCCAACATTCAACACCGCTGTTAGCCAATCTGGACCAACTTTAATCGCTCAGCAACCAAATGGACCTTACCAATGGATCAATTGCGCCACCGGCACTCCCATTGCAGGGGCCGTGAACCAATTCTTCACAGCAACCGCCAACGGACAATACGCAGTGGTTCTCACGCAAGGAGGATGCAGCGATACTTCGGTGTGTGTTACAGTTACAGGTATCAACACGGGTATCGGAGAGATTTCCAACCTAATAATCTCAGCATCTCCTATTCCTTTCCAAGACCAGCTTTCACTTGATGTTCCAGTAGGCTTGAAGTCACGCGCTCAGATTACAGATGTAACAGGTCGGATAATCCTCGATAACATTTCGTTAATCGGTGGGATTCCAACAATGATAAACACATCCTCCTGGGAAGGTGGTGTTTATTTTGTTCGGTCAATAGATGGCAAAGTATTCCTCAGGCTAATGAAGAGCTAGATCAATTCCTTAGTAGCAAATCTATTATTCCATCAAATAACGTTTGATGAATTCAACCGTAGTATAAAACTGGAAATCCACGTTGTTCTTCTTTCGGAATCCGTGACCTTCATCCTTCGCCTCCAAATACCAAACTGTTTTACCGGCATTGTTCAAAGTATTGAACATTTGTTCTGCCTCTGTACGAGGAACACGCGGGTCATTACCTCCTTGAACGATGAACAAGGGCTTAGTAATAGACGATGCATTGTTGTTGGGAGAGATCTTTTCGAGAAATGCGTTCATTTTGGGATCTCGCTCATCGCCATATTCCACCCTGCGTAAATCACGGCGATAATCCTCGGTGTTTTTGAGGAAGGTAACGAAGTTCGAAATGCCAACAACATCTATTGCGCATCGTATCTTATCCGCATACATGACTGAAACAGCCAAAGACATGTATCCACCATAGCTTCCGCCTGTAACCATGATCCGGTCTTTATCCAGGTCTGGTTGCGTTGCAATCCAATCCAACAAAGCTCCGATGTCTTTTACCGAATTTTCTCTCAAGAATCCGTTGTCCATAGCCACAAACTTCTTTCCATAACCAGTAGAGCCACGTACATTGGGGTAAATGATGGCAACTCCCAACTCCTCTAGAAAGTAATTGTTTCTGGCTTGGAATCCAGGACGCGATTGACCTTCAGGCCCACCATGAATATTGATGATGACCGGTCTCTTGCCTGTGAACTTCGGATTGGGTCGATAAAGAAAACCTGAAATCTCTACCCCGTCGAAACTTTTCCAACGGATAAGTTCTTCATCCCTTAGATTGGATGCCACCATTCCTCCAAGCTCACTTTCAGTCCAACGCTCTACTTTGAAAGTTTCAAAAGAATAGGTGTAAATATCTGAGTTGTTGCTAGCGGAGGAAAATCCGAAAACAAAATCCTCGCTCTTCGGCCTCCAAGACGCCCCACCGATTTGGCCCTTGGGTAATGCGGTTATGGGTTGCCATGTAAGGTTGGTTGTTTCCAATATGTATACCTTGCCGAGACCGTCTTCATTTGTGGAGAATAAAATCCGTGTTCCATCATCCTTGAGGTCATATCCAGCAACGTCCCATTTGATGTCGGTTGTGATATATCGTATGTCCGAACCATCGGCATTCATCCGCGCTAAGCGCCTGAAATCGCTTCCGAAGTCAGTAATGAAGAAAACATGTTTGCCATCCATGCTGAAACGGGCAGAGCCATTAACCACCTTTTCTTTCTTAGATGACGGACCTATTTCTACTTTTGTCTTGGTAACCAAGTCATATAGATACAAATGGCTTTCATTTACAGATAGTCCCTCTGATATTAAAATCTTTTTCTCATCAGCAGACCAATCGTTGATGTTCCAGCCCCCACCCTTCACCTCCATTATCATGGATGCGGACGAAACATCCATCGGGTTCATAATCCAAATATCACGGTCGGCACCGTTGCGACGTGTTGATGAGAATAAAATCCTATTCCCAGATTTGTTCCAACGGATATTGCCATTTTGAGATCTTCCACCATCGGAAATCAACGTGGAGCGACCATCCGACATGTCATATCGGTACATCTGTGCGAACTCATTGCCTCCGACATCCCTGGTAAAAATGAAATAATTGCCATTGATTGGCTCGAAAGTGGCGTTCCCGACAGGCTCCTCGAAAAATGTTATTTGCGTACGTGCACCCATAGGATTTTTCAGGTAATGTAGCTGTGCCGTGTTGCCGAAACGCGTGGTGATAAGCATTTCCCTTCGAGTAGGATGCCAATCAACCGCTGAGGCGGATCTAGATTCGGTGTAGCGATGCACCTCATTTGAAATGGCAGAAGAAATATCTGGGATGTTTTTCACAATCAGATTATCGCCTGGCTTGATAAAACTGGTTTTTTGGGCAGATACGATATTGCTTACAAACAAGGAAATAAAGAAGAAAATGGCGGATTTGGATTTCATTGGCTTTAAAACGGTTTGGTTTGAGAATGACAACAAAGAAAAGTGATTGTTGTTAAAATAAAAAAGCCCCATGGTGTATTTTCCATGGAGCTTCAAACAATTTAACAAGCCGCTTACTTGCGAGTTTGAACATAACGCATAAGCGATTCGTAAGACTGCAAAACGCTACGGTCTTCGATTTGACGCAGGAATGAAGCAGACATGGTAACCACCTTTGCTTGACGGTCGGTAGTAGGTGGCGCAGAAGGTGTGGTTTCAAAACCAACAATCCCTCCGGGAGTAGGGCTAGTAGCATATACGTATCCAAATCCCGTGATTTCATGATATGCGCTTGGAATACCGTCATAGTATCCAAAGTCGTCTTGGATATAAGGGATAACCAAACCGCTATCCATCACCGCGGGCGTAATGATACTGCAAGGATATTCAACATAACCTCCAGTTCCCCAATCGCCGGCAGGAATGTTAATGATTGCAACTTGGAAATTGGCATCGCCTCCTTGCGGACCAGCAGGACCGGCAGCACCACGTGGACCAGCAGGTCCGTCATCACCTTTGCAACCGTTCAATGATACGGCAACGAATGCCATCAATGCTAATACTAATGATGTTCTTTTCATGTTGTTTGTTTTAAATTATTAATATTTATTGGGTAGTCAAACTTTTCAAGCAACGCCATAAGTCGATTTTCTTCTGCTCGCATCTTGGTGGTTTCTGCCGCTGTTTTATCATTTAGGCCGCATAAATGTAAAACCCCATGAACCATTACGCGCCGAAGCTCTGCAATAAATGAAACTCCATAATCCGATGCGTTTGATTTCACACGGTCTATGCTAATATACATCTCCCCGCTTATGGTTTTATCGGTATCCGGATGAAGTGCAAATGTTATGATATCGGTGTTGTAATCGTGACCCAGAAACCTCTTGTTCATTTTTCGGAGATAGCCATCGCTGCAAAAAACAAATGTCAGAGACCCAAGCCGCCGCTTCTTTTTACAGACACATAATTCGAGCCAAGCCCTGATTTTACGCTTATCCCTTAAAACGTAATCCACATCAGCATTGAAAAAGAGAATGCTTTCTGCCATGAGATCAGATGGTGGCAATAACTTTTAGTTCTATAGCGATGGGCGTTGGAAGGCAATTGATCTCGATGGTAGTCCTACAAGGATTGGCATCTTTGAAGTATTGCGCATACAGACGATTGTATGTTGCGAAATCATCCTTCATATTTGTGAGGAAAACTTGTACGTCCACCATATTCTCCCATTTGGATCCGGCTTCTTCAAGAATGGCTCTAACATTCTTGAAAACCGAGTGGCATTGCGCTTCTATGTCATATGATATGATGTTACCTGCATCATCCAACTCAACACCAGGTATCTTTTTAGTACCTCGTTCGCGTGGTCCCACACCCGATAAGAAAAGCATGTTTCCTACCCGCCGCGCATGCGGGTAAGCCCCTACAGGCTCGGGAGCTTTGGAAGAATTGAAAGTAGCGTTGTCTGACATAGATTGAATCTTTGCCTTCAAAAATAGCCAAAAGCCTCAATAATCAAAGTTTGTAGATTTACGGACAGAATAATACATTTGAACATAAACCCATAAGTTATGAGAATATTATTTTCGACCCTACTGGCGCTCTCCATATTTGCCATTGGTTCTTGTAAAAAGGATGACTCAGACATAACTCCTGCTCCAATCAATCCACAAGACCAGAAGTTGCGGATGAACCAGATACAGCTGATTGCCTCTCATAATAGCTATCGGCAAATGACTACTGACACTGTTTTCGCCTTTTTGCTTTCGGTTCAGGCCCTCATACCGCCTCAGCATGATCCAACGACACTGGATTATGACCATGAGGATATGACGTCTCAATTGAGCCAGTTTGGGGTACGTGGATTGGAGCTGGATATCTATAACGACCCATCTGGGACAGCCTTCTCAGACCGATTCGTTAACTCCTATGTTGGACTCCCGCTTGCTTCCGGCATACCGGAATTGAGTCAGCCCGGGATGAAACTCTTACATATCAAAGACGTGGACTATAACAGCCACTATCCTACATTCAAATTGGCCATTCAATCGATAAAGTCGTGGTCGGAATCCAATCCGAATCACCTGCCGCTTTTTATCAATGTAGAAACCAAATCCGACTCTCCAGGAGATGACCCGTTTTTATCAACCCAAGGATTTACCCCTGCGCCCGTGTGGGACGCAGCAGCCGCTGAAGCTCTGGAGCAAGAAGTTCGGGATGTATTTGGACCAAACTTGGATGGATTGTTTACACCAGATATGCTGAAGGGAAACCTTTCTAGTTTGGAGGATGCTGCGCTTCAAGGAAATTGGCCATTGTTGGGTGCCAGTCGGGGAAAAATCATTTTCATAATGGAAGGAAACGCTGTTTCATTTTATAAACAAGGGCACCCCTCCTTGAGTGGCCGATCGATGTTTGTTTATGATACTCCCGGGCAACCCGAAGCGGCTTTCGTGATTCTGAACGATGCCCGTAACGACAGCTCCCAGATTCGCACGCTAGTGCAACAAGGCTACATGGTGCGCACTCGTTGTGACTCGGGTACATTGGAGGCACGAAACGGTGATTATACAGGCATGAACGCCGCCTTCGCCTCTGGAGCACAAATCCTATCCACGGATTACTATAGGCCGGATTACAGGGCTGGTCAAACAGGCTGGACGGACTACCAGGTAAAATTTCCCGGAGGACATGTTGGGAGAAAAAACCCGATCAATGCTTCCGGCATTGATGTTGCTGAAGGGATAAATGATTGAGCATGGCAACTATTATTTCATTTTTTAAGACTCAAGATTTGAGCGTATGCGCATTGAACCGCATCGACAAAGAGGCTTTGGGGCACTTTTGAAATCATGAACAATGTCCAACCATAATTACCATTATTATTTGGGACGCGGAAGACATATTCAGGAAGCAAACGACTGAAAACATCCTGATCAACAATGCTCAGTCGAAGGCAAGAGCGGTTTTCCAACTCATTTATGGTAGCAAAAATCTTCCCCCCTTTTCGAAATGTTCGTATATGCTTTCTCCTGCCTTCTTTGACTCTATCATGCATTAAAATAATATCAGCGGCTTGGTCTTGAGTGATCATTCGGCTTTTCACTTACTTTGCAACAAAGTAAAAAAATCAATGGCTAAAAACAAACAAGAGTGTCCCTCTTGCGCGATGATGATTGACGAGGGCTTGGATGAATGCCCGATCTGCGACTATGAGTTTCCGAAACAGTCAAAGGGAATCAAATGGATTGCTGTTTTCCTGTTAATCTTGATTGCCTTCTACTTTTTAATGAGGGTTTTATAAGCCTTTAATATAAACTGGCCTTTTCATTGCCGATTGATTGATTTCAAACCTTGCGCCAAGGTGCTAATCAATTAGTCAAAAAAAGCATGAAATCACACCTTTGTTGGTAAACTTTGGGTTTATCTTTAGGTCTGGACAAATAATGCCTAAATTTCTGAATTATCAAAACTTTCAGGCTGCCGTTTGTTGTTAAGTCTGTATATGCGCACAGGTTATAAATTCATTCCGTACGAAGCAGCTGACGAATCGCCATTCGACAAATTGTTCGGCATATTCAAGGAGCTGATAGTTCACACCTCGGGCGACTTCGACGAGGCCATCGAATGGCTGCGGGAGTTGGACAAGGAGTATGAACTGACCAATGAGGCTTATACCATTGAAGATTTCATCGAGGATCTGAAAAAGCGAGGGTATATCCGAGAAGAAGGCACGGAGCCGGGGTCTGGCGGAGCTTTGACCGCCAAAATGGAACAGGTAATCAGACAATCTGCCCTAGATCAAATATTCAAAAACCTTAAACGTGCCGGTTCGGGAAACCACCAAACCTCTTATACAGGATCAGGCGATGAACATACCGGGGAACTCAGGGATTTTAGATTCGGCGATTCTTTAGAGCAAATCAACATGCCCGAGAGTTTCCGCAAAGCCCAAATCGCGAATGGAGTGGATGATTTCCAAATCAGTGAGCAAGATTTGGTCGTGGAAGATACCTTCCATAAATCGCAGATGAGTACCGTGCTGATGATTGATATCAGCCACAGCATGATACTCTATGGCGAGGATCGGATCACTCCTGCCAAAAAGGTAGCCATGGCCTTGGCAGAACTAATCAGAACTCGTTACCCAAAAGACACGCTCGACATTATTGTTTTTGGCAACGATGCCTGGCCAGTAACATTGAAAGAACTACCTTACCTGCAAGTGGGTCCTTACCATACAAATACGGTGGCTGGACTTCAACTGGCGATGGATATCCTCCGCAGAAAAAGAAATACCAACAAGCAGATTTTCATGATCACCGATGGTAAACCCAGCTGTTTACGAAATCGTGATGGGACCTATTACTTCAACTCGAACGGATTGGATCAAACCATTGTAGATCGATGCTATGCCGAAGCCATGCAAGCGCGTAAACTACACATACCCATCACCACCTTCATGATTGCGCGTGATCCCTATCTACAGCAATTCGTGAGCAACTTCACGGAAGCCAACCAGGGCAAAGCCTATTATGCCGGGCTTAAAGGCTTGGGGCAAATGATCTATGAAGACTATCGAAAAAGCCGAAAAAGAAAATCCCTCTGAAAACCCAATTAACGAAAAGAAACATGCAGCTGACTGAAATAAAAACCCTAGGAGAATTAAAAAAACATGATGCCAATTACAGTAACGATGGCATCAAGGAAGAACTGAGAAGAAACCTCATCAAAGCGTTGAAAAGCGGAGAAAATCCGTTTGAGGGGATACATGGATATGAAAACACTGTGATTCCAGAACTGCAAAGAGCCCTTCTCTCCAAGCACAACATCAACTTGCTCGGATTACGCGGCCAAGCCAAGACCCGAATTGCACGAATGATGGTGAAGCTGTTGGATGAATGGATGCCGATTGTAGAAGGCTCAGAGGTAAATGACGACCCTTTCAATCCATTATCCAGATATGCAAAAGATCTAATCGCCAAAATGGGTAATGAAACCCCTATCGCTTGGGTTCACCGAAATGATCGTTTCGTTGAAAAGTTGGCTACTCCTGATGTGACCGTGGCCGATTTGATAGGTGATGTTGATCCAATCAAAGCAGCCAACATGAAGTTGTCCTACGCCGACGAGCGCGTTATCCACTTCGGCATGATTCCACGCGCCAACCGCTGCATTTTCGTGATCAATGAACTGCCCGACCTGCAAGCACGAATACAAGTGGCGCTATTCAACATCCTTCAAGAAGGTGATATCCAAATCCGCGGATTCAAATTGAGATTCCCTCTTGACATGCAATTTGTCTTTACCGCGAATCCCGAAGATTATACTAACCGCGGAAGCATCGTTACTCCGTTAAAAGACCGAATCGGATCGCAGATTCTGACACACTATCCGGAATCGGTTGAGATAGCTGCAAAAATCACGTCTCAAGAAATTAAAACGGAGAAACAAGAACATATACATGTTCCTATTCTGGCAACCATATTGATTGAACAAATCGCATTCGAAGCCCGACAAAGCGAATATGTTGATGTGAAGAGCGGTGTGAGTGCTCGCATGAGTATATCCGCCATGGAAAACCTGATCAGTGCGGCTGAATTGCGTGCTCTGAAATACGGCTTGAAGCAAACCTCTATACGATTAAGCGATTTCCTTTCCATCATTCCCGCACTTACGGGGAAAATGGAGATCGCCTACGAGGGCGAACAAGAGGGAGCCCGTTTCGTTGCCGAGCACTTGATCCGTCAGGCCATCAAATCAACCTTTGAAGCGATATTCCCAAAAATACCTAAGCTGCAAAAGCAAGATACTCAAAGTGCTTACAATGATACTATCGAATGGTTTGCAAACAATGAAGACGAATTCGAACTTACCGAAAACATGGATGACAAATCTTATCAGTCACAGTTGAACAAAATACCATCACTTTCTCGTCTTGTTGATAAATACCACCCTGTAAAAAATCCGGGCGATAAAGCATTGCTGCAAGAGATGATTTTGTGGTCATTGGTAGAGCACAAGAAGCTGAGCCAAGTTAAAGTTGATCAAGGATTAGGTTATTCAGGTGGCTTGAATGAATTGCTAAGGGGATTGTAACGGTTTCTCGAATGACGAAAAACACATCCTGCAAAAACGAAGGGGTCTCGCTGTAAGCGGACCCCTTTTTTAAGATTTATAAAACCGTATTTCTTACTGCTTGATGAATCGAGCCACTTTAGCCGTACCATTGAACTCGGCTTGAATGGAATAGATGCCTTGAGGTAGCATAGATACGTCGATCCCTATCTTATTCTCACCAGCCGACAACTCCCCATTGGAAATGGAAACAACTCTTCCGTTTATGTCCAGTATAATTACCCTTAACTGCGATGCACTTGATGACATGAACTGTAGCTGAAGTTGCTCCGCCACGATATTTGGATTTATCGACAACTCATCCGAACCGCTCAACAAAGAGCCAGCATCCCTACATGGAAATGAAATCGCCAAGCTTCTATACGCACTTGAACCACATGCGTTGTTTGAGCGAACGCTAACATTCCCTGCTGTCGTTTTGAAATTCACTGATATATTCGATGATGTAGTAACCAACGCTGTACTGGTGGATGTTACTCCATTTGCTACTATTCGCGAACCTGTTGGTACCGTCCAACGATAATTTGTTACTCCAGGAACAGGAGTAATGGAATATGGGACTCCTTGCTGGTTCTTACATGGAGAGATGGTCCCGGAAATTGCTACTGGCTGGGAAGGTAAAGCAGAAATAGAGAGGGTTCTGGAGTTACTGGCTCCACAAGCATTGTTGGCGGTAACTGAAAGCGTTACGGAGGTCGAACCTGTTGCAAAGTTAGCAACTATGGCATTGGTTCCTTGTCCAGAAGCAACAACTCCCAATGCTGATGAGAAACTCCATGTGTAAGAAGATGCCATGGTGTCTAGAGGCACACTATATGGAATACCACTTGACGCACAGACACCAGCCGAGGCACCACTGATAACAGAAGGAGTAGCAACGTTGTTCTCATAAACGATGCGAGCTGATTTTTCACTAGATCCGCAAGCGTTTACCGCGGCTACGCGAACTGAGTCTTGAACGGTAAACCCAGAGCCGAATGATACATTGATAGTGGTAGTGCCTTGACCGGATACAATTGTTGCTCCGGCAGGTGGCGTCCAATTATAAGATGTAGTGCCTGCCACAGCAGCAATGCTGAAGGTTCGAGAATCTCCAGGACATACTTTGGCAATTCCACCGCCAACAGTTATGGTTCCGGGCGTGCTTGGTGTAGTACACGGATTGGTGCAAGCAGTAAGGCAAGCTGCGTTATTGATCGTATTCACAATGGTAGAGGTTGGTTGCGGACCAAATCCGTTATTGAAGTTGATGCCAACTCCACTAACCAAATGGCAATAACTCATAATGGTGCCACTGACTGGAATAGGTCCTGCTGCACAAGTTCCCGAGTTATATCCTGCAGCAGGTCCACATCCGTCTATACGTGTGTTATTGCCGTTCCATACGCAATCATGCGTGTGCTTGGAACCCAGCAGGTGACCGCCTTCGTGCGTAAGAACCTCTACGGTCCATGAATAAGTTGGCACATTTTGATAAGAGGAGCTGATCGCACAATATCCCATCCGGTATTGGTTGGATGAAGAGCACAATCCATTCACATATGCCACACCACCACCACCACTGTAACCTATGAGCATTGCAACATCGCCAGCAAACGAGGTCCTGTATTGTCCGAATTGAGTCAGATAATTATTGGTGGTGGTTCCAGTATATGGATCAACCGTATCCCAAATGAAAAGGGTTTGCAAAGTGGTAGATATGCCATCGTTGTTGTAGAGAGTGGCCACCTGGTTGTATGCTCCTTGGATGTAGGTATTGACTGCTGATACGCTTCCTTTACCTACAAAAATGTCGTAATCGGTTTCATAGTACCAATCCACGCATTTGGTTGTTAAAGTTCCGGGAGGAACAGGCTCTAATCGCAATGCCTCCTCGGGGATCGGATTGGCTAATATGGAGGTGTTAGTGCCGCATTCGTATGAGTGCAGCCCGGCGATTTCGCGATCGTTGTAAATAATGTGTCTGAATAAAGGGTCATTTGCCAATCGTCCTATCACAAAATTGCCCTCATCTGTACTGACTAGTCCGATTATTTCACTTGGGGTGATGGTCATACTAACAACGGAGCGATAGTCGCCATCCACTATTCCCCTATAATGCGCAATATCCTTATTGCCGTCGAAACGCATGCCACTGCTTGTAAGTACTTGAAAACCGTTTGCTCGGATGTCAACTCTGTACATCAACAAATGTATGAGGCCGTTTACCGGATGCGGAACCTCTGTTCTGAAAAACTCCGGGAACTGGTTTTGCTCACCCATTGAACGGTTAGCAGCAAATTGAAGCGTTTTATGTTGAAAGGCTACACGGCTGAGCGACGTAGGCTCCTCTGTGGCATTTTCAAACAAGGACTGCGTATTAAATGTGACACTCCTTTGCTGGAGCCTTTCCACTTCAAGGGCTACATTCCCTTTTCGGATTTCGTCATTCAGTCCAAATGATTGGCTAGCAGAAACGCACAGCAATAGCAAAACCGTAGATAGATAC
>JALRAP010000046.1 GCA_023262505.1 Bacteroidia bacterium | reverse complement strand
ACCCTTAGGTACATAAAGGTCAGATACAAGCAAACGGTTCTCGGTTTCGCATGGGCTGTCATGCAGCCTATGTTGATGATGGTGCTCTTCACCTTTTTCTTTGGTAAAAAGCTAGGAGTACCTTCAGGTGATTTACCTTACCCCGTTTTCGTATTAACTGGTCTTCTGCTTTGGAACATCTTCTCTACGGGCCTGACTTCTGCGAGCAACAGTATTCTGGATAACGCACACATAATCAAAAAAATTTATTTCCCTCGACTCATAATTCCCGTTTCTGCCGTTATGGTTTCACTTTTTGATTTCCTGATGGCATTTATCATATACATTGTAGTGCTCTTGATATATCAAGTCCATGTGGATGTATTAGCGTTCATTCCCGCCTTGCTTGGAGCGGTTTTCATAACCACCTTAACCACCCTTGGATTAGGATCTTTTCTTTCGGCTTTGAATATCAAATTCAGGGACTTCAAATATGTGATTCCTTACTCCGTTCAAGTGCTGCTGTTTTTAACACCGGTTATTTATCCGGCAAGCATTGTGACAGATGGCTTGGTTAAAGTGATTATGGCCCTGAATCCTTTGACGGGAGCCATTGGTTTGGTTCGGCACGCTTTAGGTGGGCCACCTGTAGAAGGGGCTGTTCTGATGATAAGCTGCATTTGCTCAGTAGTGTACCTCATGTTTGGAATGTTTTATTTCAAGAAATCAGAATCATATTTTGCGGATAACGTTTAGCGTAATCCTCATAACCAGAATCGAACTATGTCAAATCCCTTGCATGAGCCTGTTATCGAGATCGCGAATGTCTCCAAGATGTTCAACATCCGACACAATGATTCTGGTGGATACCTTTCATTACGTGACAAGCTACTAGGCTTTTACAAAAAGCGTAAATCCAACGACGAAGAGTTTTGGGCTTTGCGCGATGTTTCCTTCAGTGTTAAAAGGGGCGAGTCCCTAGCTGTCATTGGGAGAAATGGTTCGGGCAAATCAACACTTCTGAAAATATTATCAAAAATTACCCCTCCCACGAAGGGTAGTATTATCACGCGTGGTCGTATGGCCAGTTTATTGGAAGTTGGTACTGGTTTTCACCCGGAGCTCACTGGTTCTGAGAATATCTATTTCAATGGCTCGCTTTTGGGAATGACCAAGGCTGAAATTGATTCCAAATTCGATGAAATTGTTGATTTTAGCGGGGTAGAGAAGTTCCTTGACACGCCACTTAAATGGTATTCGAGCGGAATGCAGTTGCGATTGGCTTTCTCTGTCGCGGCCTTTCTTGATTCAGAAATCCTGATTATTGATGAGGTGCTTGCCGTTGGGGATATCGACTTCCAAAAAAAGTGCTTGGATAAGATGGAGCATGTTACAAAAAGCGGTCGAACCATCTTGTTTGTTTCACATAATATGCCAGCGGTTCGTTCTTTGTGCAAGTCCGTGGTTTTACTTGACAAAGGTGTGGTTAAATACCAAGGCGAGGTCACTGAAGGCATCGACCGCTATATGAGTATTGCAACCTCTTGGAACGACTCTCCAGGCACTTATGATTTCACACGTCATCCTGCAAGGAAGGGCATCGCAACCGGTATACATACCGCAAGACTTATGCGCAATGGAAAGCCTTCTTATCTTTTTTTTGCCGGGGACCCTTTCCTGGTAGAGTTCGACTATTCTGGAGTAAAACCATCCAGTGAACTTGATGTCATCGTTACCATTAAGGATAGTTATTTCCAGTCGTTGGTTACTATCGGTATTCAAGATCTTGGGAAAGGTTTGCAGGATATAGGCAAGGGGCAAGGAACAATTTCTTTCATCATGGAACAGCTTCCTCTGTATGGTGATGGCACCTATTACATGGATGTTAAGTTTGTAGAGGAAAATGCGAATCCGGTGTTTTTTGAAAATGTCATCAGCTTCAAGTTAGAGCCCAAAGATGTTTTCGGAACAGGAAAGTTCATCAATCCACAACTAAACAGCGTATTTCCCGGCAAGGTAGACTTGACAATTGGGTGATTCAACCTTACTAAGAATGCGTAACAATGGGTCAGCATCCTGGATTTGAAGATCAACGTCCGGTGGTGGTAGTTACCTCCGACGAGCCATGGAGTGATGTTTGGCATACTCAGATTCATTACGCAGCCCAACTTTCAAGGTTATATAATGTTGTTTTTCTAGGACCACCTAACAAATGGAGCATACGTAATTTAATCCATGTTCGATCTTCACGCAAAGTAATTGATAAGAGCCTGCTTGCTTTTTCCTATTTCAATTGGATGCCTGCTTCATTGGGCACGGTTTCGGTATGGATTAACGATTGGGTGAACTCTTTGCTGATGAGTAATTCGATTGGTAGCAGAAAGGTGGCCGCTGTATGGCATTTTGACCGCTACAGGGGCGTGCATATCTTTAGAGGCAATAGGTCCACAAAACACATTTACCACGTTATTGATCCCGTAGCAAATTTGAATTTCGATAAATATTTGGCCGGCAATGCCGATTTGGTTATTTCCGTTAGTCAACGATTCATGGAACACTATTTGAAGCTGAATGCCAACGTAGTGTTTGAAGGGCAAGGGTGGAACCCTGATTCGGTTAAATTATTGAATGATCCGTACGAGAAAAAGAATCTTCATCCTGGTTCGATATTGTTGCTGGGTTCATTCTTGGACGATGTGGATTATGAATTGTTGATTCAATTGAGGAAAGAGTTGCCTGGCCCCCCTATGGTGCTTATTGGACCCGACAAGACAACTTTGAGCGGGCGAAAAGAACTGTTTGACTACTTATTAACCTTGCCTAATGTTTTTTGGCTCGGGCCTCAGCCTCCTGAGAAACACATCCCTTATGTGGCCTTTTCCGGTGTTTGCCTAATAGCGTATGAGCTCACCGGTAAGGTTTTCAACCGCAAAAGGGTTTTCGGTACACCTCTGAAGGTGTTGACTTATATAGGTTGCCATAAAAACGTGGTTAGCAACATCGACTGTGAAATTCCTGTTTTGGATGGGAAAGCCATTCATTACAAGAAAACGGCAGAAGGTTTTATTCGTTGCGTAAAGGATTGTTTACATGGTGAAGTTTTGTTTGACCAGGTTCTGGTTGATCAATATTTAGAGTCTATGAATTATATCAGAATAATTAACAGGGTATCAAAAAGAATCGGTTTGCAAACCACATAAATGAGGGCTAAGGTATTAGTCATAGTATTCAACTTGGATCGTGCATTGGAGCACGAGTGGTATGCTCAATTGATGGACCGGTCCAAGTATGATATCCATTTTGCCCTAATTAGACAAGGTGACGGATTTTTGGCTGGTTTCTTGGAAAAAGAAGGGTTACCTGTTCATCGATTTGGTTATTCCGGTAAAAAATGTTTGCCGTTGTTGTCATGGCGGTTATTCAGACTGATAAAGCGGGAGCGATATCAGATTGTGCATGCTCATTTGTTTGAGGCTTCCATTACAGGGATGATTGGTGCGTGGATGGCGAGGGTGCCCATTCGGATTGTCACCCGGCATCATTCCGATTTTCATCACGTCAATAGTGGATTGGCGGTTATGTTGGATCGAATGGTCAATGTATTGGCTACGCACCTTGTGGCCGTGTCTGAAAATGTGCAGCGCATACTGGTTGAATGGGAATCTGTAAAACGCGATAAGATAACTTTGATTCCGCATGGTATAAAATTGGAGTCATTCGGCCCTAAGGCGGTTTCCGCAGAGCGTATAGCTGAGGTCCGCTCAAAACTCAAAATCGATAATGGACTCCAAGTTATTGGTGTTGTTAGTAGGTTCATTGAATGGAAAGGCTTGCAATTCATTATTGAGGCATTCAAAATCTTACTGAAATCTAAACCCGATACCATCTTGGTTTTGGCAAACGCATTGGGGCCCTATAAACAAGCTGTTCTTGCAAGGTTGAAGGATCTTCCCGAGTCATCTTATCGATTGGTCGAGTTTGAAAAGGACATGCCCGCCCTTTATCTGAATTTTGATTGTTTTGTGCATGTGCCAATTTCCGCTACTTCGGAAGCATTTGGGCAAACTTACATAGAAGCTTTGGCATCAGGGGTTCCATCAGTTGTTACCATTAGTGGGGTAGCTTTGGAATACGCTAAAAACGGGGTCAATTGCCTTGTTGTGCCTTACAAGGATGCTCAGGCGATATCCAACGCTGTTTGTTCCATTCTTGATAAAAAGATTGATGTGAGTCAGATGGTGGAAGAGGGTCTCAATGTGGCTCAAAGGGGATATGATTACCGTAAAAAATACAACTCGTTGGATAAACTATACATGGAGTGTATACTGCATTTGAAGGGCAAAATGTAATTTTGAGGGCAAATGTCGGAAGCAATACACCATGCTCATACGATTGGAAGCCAGTCTTTGGTTTCCGTGTTGATGCCATGTTATAACGCTGAAGCATTTCTCGTCGAGGCTTTGGATTCAGTTTTGAACCAAACATACCGGAACTTGGAGTTGGTATTGTTGGACGACGGTTCCAAGGATCAAACGAAACATATCATTTTGGAGTACGCCAAACGGGATCCGCGTATAAAGCCTGTATTCAATGAATCGAATTTGGGGCTCATACGAACTTTGAACAAAGGCCTGGACTTCTCAACTGGTGATTATATTGCGCGCATGGATGCGGATGACGTGTCATTGCCGGACAGAATCGAAACCTTAGTGAGCGTTTTGGAGGCTGATAAATCTTTGGACCTCGCCTCCGCGGGTTGCTATTCATTGTCGGAATCTGGGCGTAAAATGGCGCGTGTTTATCCTAAAGCTTGCACGCCAAAAGGATTGAAGTTCGTATGTTTTTTCAGCACCCCCGTGCTGCATCCATGTGTATTGTTTCGCAAATCATTGATGATAGATGACCGTTTCGATGAGGAATATCTGCATTCTGAGGATTATGAGATATTCAGTAGGTTGCTATTGAAAGGCAAGCGCTTTGTGAATATTGATGAGCCATTGTACATGCTGCGCAAAAACTTTCAAAGCGTTTCTCATAAATTCGAATCAATTCAGATTTCGACTCACAATCGAATTTCCTTCAGAAACATACACGATTATTTTGCCCGACAATATGATTATTTTGTTCAGAGGGTGATGATTAATCGAATTAACTTTAGCGTT
This sequence comes from Bacteroidia bacterium, assembly GCA_023262505.1. GTDB lineage: Bacteria > Bacteroidota > Bacteroidia > AKYH767-A > OLB10 > JALRAP01. The sequence continues at coordinate 13,702 of JALRAP010000046.1, read as the reverse complement.
ACTCCTGAATTGCTTCGTAAATCCATCTCGAATCTTCGTTTTTTGAGGGATGAGTTTGTTTTACGAGAAAATCCTACAAGGGAGGAGATTGATGATATCGAAGGTTTTTTGACAGAGCAATTCATCGATATCCATTTGCAGTCGCTTAAAAATTCGAGAGGACTTCTGAAGTTATACCATTTGATGAGCTGCCTTGCTGATGCCAAGGTGTTTCTATCACCTAGGGGAAGACGTTATATGCGATCCAAAACCTGGATTAAAAGGAAGCTAAACCAATCGAAATGAACTCTTCAAACTTGGATTTGATTTTTTGCAGCGGGAACAAACATAAGACTTTCGAAATGCAATCATTGATGCCCCCTTGGTTGCAGGTGAAATCCATGCAGGAAATTGGCTTTAATGAAGAGATAATCGAGGACGGTTCCACTTTTGTTGATAACGCTTTGATTAAAGCAAGGCATGTGGGTCGGAAAATAGGTCTTCCGGTTTTTTCTGATGATTCAGGGTTGGTTGTTGAGGCGTTGAACGGTGATCCTGGGATATATTCGGCCAGGTATGCCGGACCAAATGCATCATCCGCTGAAAATGTTCGAAAACTCCTTGCTGTGCTTCATGGTGAATCCAACAGGTTGGCTTATTTTATTTGTGTTATAGTATTGATATACAATGGAAAAGAGTTGGTTTTTGAGGGAAGGGTTCATGGTGAAATTGCCCATGAAGTAGCTGGCGTAGGTGGGTTTGGTTATGACCCTGTTTTTGTTCCTTTTGGATACGAAAAAACTTTTGCTGAACTTGATTCTGCTGTTAAAAACAATATCAGCCATAGGGCAATAGCCGTTAGGAAAATGGTTCAATGGCTCGAATCAAATTTGTTGTAAATAACATGGCAATAGGTGTGGAGAACGCATGTTGATATCTCGCATTTTCAGAGTCATGTTTGCTCTTTAAGCACATGCTTTTTGTTAACTTTGTTGCAGGATGAAAATCAAAATAGGCGTTTTTTTTGGTGGTACTTCCAGGGAGCGAGAAATCTCTTTTGCTGGGGGACGGACGGTTTATGATAATTTAGATAAGGCACTTTTCGAAGCGATTCCAATATTCATAGACTCATTCAATAATTTCATTATACTTGATTGGGAGTTCATCTATAAGGGGAGTATTCGGGATTTTTATCCTCCATTCGAAAAGGTTGAACCTTCGCCAAATGGATATCAGGTTTATGCCGAATCATTAGGCGACTTGGATCCTCCAGCTCAATTAGGGCTGACATCTAGGTTGGGCACTCGTATTGAGCCCTCTTCATTGCCGACACTGATTGATTTCGCTTTTCTGTGTTTGCATGGTACCAACGGCGAGGATGGCCGTATTCAAGGACTGTTTGAGTTCTATGGAGTGCCTTACTCCGGCACGGGAATTTTTTCATCCGCAGTCGGAATGAACAAGCATTTGCAGAAGGATTTGATGGGAAGGCTTGGACTCAAGGTTCCTAAATATTATGCTGTCGATCGACAAACATGGTTGTCTGTTTCCGATTTCGATTCGATGATGAAGGTCGTTACTGATAAAGTTGGCGCCCCCTTTGTCGTCAAGTCTGCAAACCAAGGGTCCTCCATCGGAGTTTCTTTTGTTGATGGCTCAGATGTAGAAGCTTTTCGTTCTGCAATTGATCGGTCATTTTTCATAAGAAGGGTCAAAAGGGATTTCTGGAGTAGCCTTAATCATCAGGAAAAGGTTGAATATGTGCGAACGCTTTCCGATATGCGAGATGGTATTGGATTGCCATTGTCTATAGGCGATAAAGTGATTTATCATCCGGAGGAGTTGTTGTCGAATCTGAATCAATTATTCTCCGAGCCTGGTGATGACTACCTGCTAGAATCCATGGATAGTGAGCAGACGGTTTTATTTGAGGGATTCATCGAAGGAAAGGAGTTTTCATGCATTGTGATCGATGGTTTGGATGGAAGGCCTATCGCTCTGCCGCCAACCGAGATCAGGAAAGGCTCTGAAGTCTATGATTATCGTTCCAAATATCTACCTGGACTTTCTCGCAAGATTACTCCTATAGATTTACCTGCCGATGCTATTGAGCAAATCAGGAAATCATGCTCTTATTTATTCGATTCCTTGGGTTTCGGTGTCTATGCACGTATTGATGGATTTTATTCTGCAAACGGGGATATATTCCTTAATGATCCAAACACCACATCCGGGATGCTTCCTTCATCCTTCTTTTTCCATCAGGCTGCTGAAATAGGTTTGACACCGTCCCAGTTCATCACGTTTATCATACATCGCTCACTCAGGCGCAGGTCTACTGGTTCAAATGATGTAAGAAGAAGTCCCAAGCTGCTTACCGACCTGGAAAGGTGTATGCAGGAAAACAAGAATTCTTCCAACGTGAAAAAGCGTATTGCAGTCGTTTTGGGTGGCTACTCTTCGGAAAGACATATCTCCGTTGAAAGTGGAAGAAACATATTCGAAAAACTGTCTTCATCTGAAAAGTATTCGCCAATACCAGTATTCCTTTCAGGCGACAGCTCATCTCATAAGCTTCATGTAATTCCAATAAACATTTTGCTAAAGGACAATGCTGATGATATCAGGGAGAAGGTTTTGCATTTTGATCGTCATCCAGTGTTGCAGCAAATCATTGATGAGTGCCGCGAGATCACAGATATGTTTTCAAGTGGTAGCTCATTGAAACCACCATATGAGATTTCATATTCGGACTTGTCCGGAATGGTTGATGGTGTTTTCATAGCATTGCACGGTAGGCCAGGCGAAGATGGTGAAGTGCAATCTCATCTTGATTGTGTTGGGTTGCCATATAATGGGTCTGGACCTGCTTCTTCCAGGATTACCATAGATAAATATGAAACCAATGAGATTTTGATGTCCAATGGTATTCATGCCGCCAAACATATGGTAGTTCATGGAAAGGATTGGCGGAATGACCCTTCCCATTTCGAGGACAACTTATTGAAATCGTTCAGTTATCCGATTATAGCTAAACCGGTTGACGACGGTTGCAGTTCTGCTGTCAAGATTATCCGAAATAGCGCCCAACTACACGCCTTCTGTGAGTTGATGTTTAGGGAATCTGATGAGCTGATTACTCAAGCATCAGAAATCCTTAAAATAAAACCTAAGGAAGAGTTTCCAAGAAAAGATCGTTTCCTTGTTGAGGATCTGATTTTAAAAGGAGATGCTCAAAGGTTTTTGGAGATTACAGGCGGGCTCATGACCTCCTATTCTGCAAATGGAGAACTTCGCTACGAAGTTTTTGAAGCCTCTGAGGCCTTATCTGAAGGCGATGTGTTGTCGTTGGAGGAGAAATTTCTTGCCGGTCAAGGGCAGAACATCACACCGGCTCGTTACAGTTCAGATCCGGCTGAAAACATGAGGATTTCAAACGAAGTAAAAAAGGTGCTTGAGCGTACTGCAAGGCTTTTGCATGTAGAGGGTTATGCTCGAATAGATGCTTTCGTAAGGATTTACAAAGACGGAAAGGTGGAGGTTTTGGTGATTGAGGTGAATTCACTTCCCGGAATGACACCCGCAACTTGCATCTTCCATCAGGCGGCTATCAATGATTATAAGCCGTATGAGTTTATTGATTTGCTTATTGATTTTGGTATCCAAAGGAGGTTGAACTCCATAATGAACGAGGGGGCGAGCAAATGAAAGGATCAATGACTTTTATCCTCTCCAAGCAATTCGGAATTGTCGTTCTCTCTGGAGTCGGAGTGCTATTGTTGTTTTTTGGTGGGACCTATCTGTGGTTGGGAACCTACACTAGACATGGAGAATTGATTAAGGTGCCTGACTATTCAAATAAAAATCTTTTCGAGATTACTTCGCATCTCGAGGAAGAAGGATTCAAGGTTAAGGTGAGCGATTCATCCAATTATGATACTAATAAGAAACCTGGTGTTATCCTTGATCAAGACCCTAAACCCGGAACATTCGTAAAGGAAGGCCGCACATTGTATTTTGCAATTACCAGGAAGACTCCTCCGGAAGTGATGTTGCCAGACATCATCGACAATTCATTGCGGCAAGCCGAGGCGACTCTGCATGGATATGGACTGGTTCGTGGGGAAATTATTCCCAAGCCTGATGTTGCCAAAAATGCTGTTTTGGAGATGCAGGTCAAAGGAAAAAAAGTTGAACCAGGGGCCAAGGTGGATAAGGGAACTGTTGTTGATTTGGTTGTAGGGCAGGGGTTGGACATCAGCATTGTCCCATTACCCAACTTATATAATCTAACTTTTCAAGAAGCGCTTTTTGTTCTAAAGGCCTCAGGACTGAAACCAGGCATAACATTGTTCGATTCTTCTGTTCGAGATACGTTGAACAGTAAAGTATATAGGCAAAATCCTCAATTTAGGTTGCAGGAGACTGTATTGAGTGGCGAATCCATAGATTTGTTCATGACAGAATCCGAAGAGACTTTAAATTCCAATTACATTAATCCCAACACCTATGAGGAAGATTTTCAATAATTTCTCCGTTTTAGTATTTGTCTTTTCGGGACTTCTATTATCTCTAAATTCCTTTGCGCAGCCTGTTGCCAATAATCCTGAGTTCACCTCTCCTTTGACTCGAAATGGAAAATTGCAAGACTACAAACAGATACAAAATGTAAATCGAAATTCAAGTTCCGCTTTTTTAGACACATTGGATCTGCCTTTTTTTGATGATTTCTCAAGGGAGACAGCATGGCCTAGTCAGCTGATGTGGATTGATAGCAGCGTATACGTAAATTACGGTTTTGCTATTAATCCTCCTACGATTGGATGCGCCACTTTTGATGGTCTTGACAAGTTTGGCGACGCTTACAATAATGTGAACGCTGGCGCTGGAGGGTTATGCGATTTGCTCACCTCAAAACCAATGGATCTATTTGATGATGAGAATGGAGTGCCGTATTTATCAAGCGACAGTTTGTTTCTGATTTTTTATTTTCAAAGAAAGGGTAGGGGGGATAATCCTGAGACCAATGATTCGCTATCGCTTCAGTTCTATAACGTGCTGAATCAAACTTGGCAGTCAGTTTGGTCTGCAAATGGCGCTACAACCGGCGACACGGTGTTTACAAAGGTTAAAATCCCCATCAACAATCCAACCTTTCGTCAAAAGGGTTTTCGTTTTCGTTTTCGAAATTTCGGATCACAAAACGGCATGCTCGATATCTGGAACATAGATTATGTTTACTTGAACAAGTTTCTTCCACCTGATTTCGATGTGATTCGCGATTATGCTTTCGTTAATCAGGGATTTTCTTTGATCAATGGATATTCAGCATTGCCATGGGTTCACTATAATGGACTTTCTTCATCCCAGAAAATAGCCTTGATTGATAATTCAGCTCAATTATTGGTGCGCAACAATAATGATGCAAGTCCATTCCCAATTAGTGTATCAGGAAAAATTGTAGATCGTTTCGGATTGCAAACCCAACTTTTTGGAGGCTCTGGTGCAAACAGCATTATTATACCATTGAATACAAATACTACACCCCCTTCCAGTTTTACCCCCTCCTTGTTTTTTGATGACCCTGCGGCTGTTGATCAAACATATTTTGATGCCGTTTATTCATTAGGTCAGACATCCGGAGGTATCCCGGATGATTATTCCATAAACGACACCTTATTGCATCGTCAACATTTTTACGATTACTATGCTTACGATGATGGTTCTGCCGAACTTGCTTATGGCATCAATGGAATCAATGCAAAGCTTGCATATCGTTTCGATTTGCTCCAATCCGACACTTTGAGAGGAATCAATATGTTTTTCGCCCAGTCTGGAACAAGTGTCGCTTCGCAGCAGTTTCGTTTAGCAGTATGGTCTGGAAACGCATCAGGACCTCTGGGGAATCCTGTTTATGAAAAATTCAATCAAACTCCCATGTATGTCGATAGTTTGAACAAATTCAAAACATATCCTACCGACCCTATTTATTTGACTGCGGGAACTTGGTATTTCGGATTTATTCAAAACAATGCCGTGTTATTGAATCTTGGTTTGGATGTGAACACGCCATCGGACCCATCAAAAAAATATTACAATACTTCTGGATCTTGGGTTCAATCACAATTGCCCGGAATGTGGATGATTCGTCCGGTTTTCAGCGGCCAGGAGTTATACACTTCAAGTCCTTCGGGAGTTGCAAACGGATCCAATTTCAATATATATCCTAATCCTGCAAATGATTACTTCCAGGTTCAATCTACTTTGGTATCACCCGATAAATCATTGTTGGAAATATGGGACATCTCCGGAAGGGTGGTTTATAAAGTGTCTGGTATTACTGGACCTTTTTTAATCTCGGAATTAGCGGATGGTACCTACACCGTCCGGATTACCGATATGGCCTCTGGTGCTTCACAAATTGCAAGGCTTGTAATTCAACATCCTTGATTTTTTGATGGTTTCTGATTTCGACAAGGAACAAAACGAGCAGGATGAGCTTTATGAGCATCATCGAATTTTAGTTGATAAGGGACAATCATTATTAAGGATTGATAAGTTTCTGATGATGCGTTTAGAAAACGTGTCTAGAAACAGGATACAGAATGCCTCTGAAGCAGGTAGTATCTTGGTAAATGCCAAGTCAGTTAAGTCAAGTTATAGGGTTAAACCTGGCGACTTGATCACTATCGTACTAGCTCATCCTCCTCGCTTGGTTGAGGTTATTGCAGAAGACATCCCTATCGAAGTGGTATATGAGGATGATGATCTTGTGATTGTGAATAAGCCAGCAGGAATGGTGGTTCATCCGGGCTATGGCAACTACACGGGTACGTTGGTGAACGCCTTGGCATACCGGTTCCATCCAAATAAACTAGGTCAGTCGATAGAATCGGAGACTGTACGTCCTGGATTGGTGCATCGTATCGATAAAAACACGTCTGGTTTGGTTGTGGTTTCGCGCAATGAAAAAGCTATGACGCATCTGGCGAAGCAATTCTTTGACAGAACCATTAAACGTCGATATATGGCATTAGCTTGGGGGGATTTTCCCGAAGATCAAGGAACTGTTATTGGGCATATTGGTAGAAACCAAACAGACCGGAAATCAATGGAAGTTTATCCTGTTGGCGACCATGGGAAACACGCCGTAACTCATTTTTCTGTTTTGGAGAGGTTCGGTTATGTGACTTTGATTGAATGTCGCTTGGAAACGGGACGAACGCATCAAATCAGGGTGCATATGAAGCATATTGGACACCCGCTTTTTAATGATGAAACTTACGGAGGTAAAAGGATTCTGAAAGGCACCACCTTTTCAAAATACCAGTCTTTTGTTGAGAATTGTTTTTCATTGATTCCCGGACAAGCCCTTCACGCTCGATCTTTGGGATTCATCCACCCCTCCTCGGGCAAGGAAATGTATTTTGAAAAAGATCCACCTGTTGGGTTAAATGCAATTCTAGACAAATGGAGATCCTACACTTCTTCAAGGAATTTGGAAAGTTGATTTCACTGGTAAACCCCTTCAAATGTCCTTACTATATTGTACAACGTGTCTCGCTCTACAGGTGTTTTACCAGCATCGCGGATTAATTTGACAAGCTCTTCTGTGGATAAGGCAGGGTTTTGTTCTTCAGATCCGGCCATGGAGTAAATCTTCGTTGAGTCGTCTATCGTTCCGTCTAAATCATCAACACCGAATGAAAGACTCATTGCAGCTGTTTCCCTTCCAATCATAGGCCAATAGGCTTTAATATGGGGGAAGTTATCCATGAAAATCCTGGATACGGCATAGTTTTTCAAATCCTCCACCATGGTGGTTTCTGGAATGTTAGACATGTCATTGTCTTTGTTACGGAATTTCAAAGGAATGAAAGTGTTGAATCCCTTGGTTTGGTCCTGCAGGTTGCGAAGCCTCAACATGTGTAAGGCACGATGCCTGTAATTTTCAATGTGACCATAAAGCATGGTAGCGTTGGAGGCCATACCAATTTCGTGGGCTGTTTGATGGATTTCAAGCCATTCATCAGCCGTGCATTTATCTGCACATATTTGGTTACGGATTTCGGAATCGAAAATTTCAGCTCCACCTCCTGGCAACGAATCCAATCCGGCTTGATTGAGCATGGATAGTCCGGTCTTGTAATCAACTCCGGCTTTCCGAATCATATAGTCTAGTTCAACGGCAGTAAAACCCTTGATATGCAAATCAGGTCTGATGGATTTTATGGATCTTAGTAGCTTAGTGAAAAACTCCAAATCCATTTTAGGGTGAACTCCTCCGACAATGTGTACTTCAGTTATGGGTTGTCCATCATAAGCTTTGACCTTTTCCAGCATTTGGTCTATGCTGAGTTCCCAGCCATCCTCCCTGTTTTTATACTGCCGTGAATAGGAGCAGAAATTACAAGAAAAGACGCACACGTTAGTTGGTTCGATATGGAAGTTTCGATTGAAAAAGGTGTTTTTTCCATGTCTTTTCAATCGAATGCTATCAGCCAATTGTCCCAGGAAGCCGATGTCCCCATGTTCATATAGTGAAACGCACTCATCAACATTGATTCTATCACCTCGCAGCACTTTTTGGCTGATGGTATTCAGTGTTTCGTTTTGGTGTGGGATTTCTTGATTCATACTATTGGATTAACAACGGAAGATTGCAATTGTTTTTCCTTGGCAAATTTCCAAATGTTAGCAGACGGAATTGAATAAAAAAAGCCCTGTTGCCAGGGCTTTATGATTAATTGAGACAGTTTATTTGTTTAGCACGATTCTCTCAACTGCCATTTTACGGTCAGATGAAATCTCTATCATGTAAATGCCGTTTTTTAAGGAACTCAGGTCTATAGAGTTGGTTCCGCTGAAATCGTTTATTTGGTGAATGGCAACGACCTGTCCTACTGAATTAAGAACCCTAACTGTTGCCGATTCTCCATAATTGTACAGGTTATCAATGTTCAGTATTCCGTCAGTAGGATTTGGATAAATGAAAATACCAAGATCTTGTGGTTCACTTAGTCCCACAGGAACACATCCAAGCGATGAACTCAAGGCAGCACGCGTAGAGGTCAGACAAGAATTCATACGAATGCCTTGTCCCTCGGTGAACATATACATACAGGCGTCGTTCGTGTAATCCATGTAATTCATGGTCATCATTTGTGGACTTCCTGAGCAGCTAGTAGCTAGGGTAGGGAACGCTGGGCAGCCATAGTTTGCAGTTGTGTGTAGTGGCGTGTCAGAAACGAAGTCATTACCACAGTTTGAATCACCCCAGATGTGGCGAAGGTTCAGCCAGTGGCCTATTTCATGTGTTGCTGTTCTTCCACGATTGTAAGATGAGGTCGTTCCGAGTGCCCCAGGGCCACCAACAGAGCCATTCAGTAGCACAACGCCATCTGTTGCGGCTGCGCCTCCAGGAAACTGAGCATATCCCAAAAGTCCACCGCCTAGGTTACCAACCCATATATTCAGATATTGAGTTGCTGGCCATGCATCGTCGCCACCTTGAGCATTGAACTTGATAGCATTGTTGGTGCTGAAGGATGTAACGGTTGTTTGCTTACGAATGATACCGTCAGTTACATTTCCTTGTGGATCTCGTTGCGCAAGACAAAACTGGATTCCGGTGTTAGCTTTTAGGGATTTGAAAACTGTTGGAATCAAATTCGTGTCAGCATTGGTAGCAGCGTAGTCGTTGTTGAGTACGTTTAATTGCGCTTGGATACGGGCATTTGAAATGTTCTGTGTGGTATTATTGGTACTGTATAAAACGTGAAAAACCACGGGGATGGTCACAATTCCTGTGGACTTCCAACTTGGATCGTTTTCCATGCTGTTCAACATGAGTTGATCGATCACTTGCTGCCTTGCTTCGTAACCCGGGTCAATGGTTTTTAAATATTCATGATGCTGCATGGTTCCGCATCGATCGTGTTGGGCCCAAACAGATTGGTTGACAATTAAAACCAAGGATAATAATGAGAGTAAATGTTTTTTCATGCTTAGATGATTTCTTTACTTGTTATGATTTTTACCATGTAAATATAATATTCTTTGAGCACATTTTGCATCTTATTGATAATCAGTCAATAGCCTTATTTTGGGCTTTTTTGCCAATATGTTAGAATTATGCCACTTTCCTATTTCTGTATTGATTGGTAAACCAACCTGCTATCAACGTGTTAATAGTTCATTGAACTATCAAAAGGTTAACTAGTGAGATATAATTTCGTGATATGAAATACAGGATATTGCTGGCGGAAGATGAGCCGTCATTGAACGAAACCATACGATTGAACCTCGAATTGGAAGGTTATAAGGTAACCTCCGTTACAGATGGCAAATCGGCTCTTAAGACTTTTAAATCAGAAAGATTCAATCTGGTAATTCTAGATGTTATGATGCCGGAGATGGATGGATTCACCGTTTGTGAATCCATTCGATTGGAGAATAATTCTGTTCCAATACTATTTCTTACGGCTAAGAACACCGGCGCAGATCGTGTACAAGGTCTTAAGCTGGGTGCGGATGACTACCTGAGCAAACCATTCAACTTGGAAGAATTGCTATTACGCGTTCAGAATTTACTCAAAAGATCAACCAATGCGATTGTTTCCATTCCGTCTAAAATCACCATAGGAGGCAAGTCGGTTGATTTTATATCTCAGGAAATAACATCCACCGACGGCAAGAAAACACCTCTTACGAAAAAAGAATTCATGCTTTTAAAGTTATTGGTAGAGCGTAAAAATGAAGTTGTTTCTCGGGAACATATTTTGGAGACGGTTTGGGGTTATGATATCTACCCATCAACCCGTACTATCGATAACTTTATCGTCTCTTTTAGGAAATATTTCGAGGTTGACCCCGCTAACCCGGAGTATTTTGTTTCTGTCCGAGGTGTAGGTTATAAGTTCGTAGATGCGGATTGACCCTATTTACTAACTTTACCAGATGAGCCGTTTAACTTTTTTTCTTGCCCGTTTGGTAACAATGACCCTGGCGGTTATAATCACTGATTGGCTACTTCCTGGGATTCATGTCAGCGGAGTTCCCACAGCAATTATCATTTCATTGGTGCTTTCAATACTAAACCTTCTAGTGAAGCCACTTTTGATTTTCCTGACCTTACCTATCACTGTTTTCACCTTCGGTATATTCCTGTTTGTAATCAATGCCTTGATTGTCTTGATAGCTGCCTGGCTAGTGCCCGGTTTCCAAGTGGATGGATTTTGGTGGGCGCTTGCCTTCAGTATCATTCTTTCGATTTCTTCATCCGTATTGGAAGCTTTGGGTTCAAAAAGTCAAGCTCCAAATAGAAATTCCTGAATTTCACCTTTTGCATAGTTGCGTATAAGGACAGTATTGGCACCTAGATAAATCATGCGTTTGCGTGAATGGTACATTCGAATCATAAAGCTCATTTAATAAGTCCACCAATCGACTCCTGAACTCTTGCATGCTATTCGCATCGATTCCGTTTTTTGGGAAGGAGACCCCTTCCCTCATCTGCCTAACCGCAAAGAATCCCGTTAAAGCGTTTCTGTCAGGATGCACGCTTTCATATAAAAGTTTGTAGAAATGCAGCTGGAAAAGGGTTTTCTTTTTCGGCAACATGAAAAGCTCAATGATTCCCTTGCTGGATAGTTCTACATTCCCAGTCTTGTAATCAATAATTCTATAGCGGCCGTTAACCTGGTCTAAGCGATCAAAAATCCCTGTGAGATTAATTTCCGCATCTCCAGTATTAATGGTGGTATTAAATCTCCCTTCCGATTGGATATATAAAAAAGGCGCGGATTTGAGATCTTCCTTGAGGATTTTCACAACCATGGCTTTTATCACTTCACCGGTAAGCACGTCGGTGCCCTGCAATTGATTGTACTTGGTTGAAAACTCCTTATCCACTACCTCTTCAACTACTTGACTACTTCGCGTAAGCAATTCTTTTATATCGTTGGAAGTTACATTGGCGCCATGAAAAGGAGTGTATAGCAATTCCATGACCTTGTGCAAAATGTTTCCAAAGCCTGCAGCGTCAATCTTTTCTGACCCCTCTTGCTCCTCCTTTAGGCCTGCCACATATTTGTAATAAAATTGCATCGGACAATTGATGTAAGTGGAGATGGCTGTGCTTGATAGTGCCCCTCTTTTGTCCATCTCTCCGCCCTTTATAAAATATTGAAGGGTCTCCATGATGGATGCATCTTTTATTATACTAAAGGATGGGTAACTGGGTGATTCCAGCGGCGCAGCTACCGATCTTTGATTGATCCTCATTGTTGTAGGAGCAGTCGGGCCAACTTCACGAATAATTTGCTGGATGTATCTTGATGGTTCTCCGCCGCCTGTTGCACCTGCCTCCGAATTATAAACCAGGAAAATTCTCTTAGCTCGATGTAGGAGCCTGTAAAAATGGTAGGCATAAGACGACTCACGTTCAAGGTAGGTGGAGAGCCCGAAAGCCTTTCTAAGGGCAAAAGGTATGAATGAGTGGTGTTGGCCATCTGCAGGTAAAATGCCCTCGTTTACATTCAAAAGAATAAGATTCTCAAAGTCCAAACCACGGGTTTCCAAGAAACCCATCACTTGTAATCCTTGAACCGGCTCTCCAGAGAATGGGATCCTCAAAGCGTTTATAAGATCTCTGATTATAGTCCATGCTGTCTCTTTTCGGATTTCTGCAAGGTGGTTGATCAATAGGGTTGAGGCCTTTTGGATTTCAGCAGCCATGAAAAGTAAAATATCGTTTTCATAACTCGGCCTAATTGTTCCTTTTTCGGCCAAAGTCAATAGCAAACTAATAATATTCTGAAATACACATGACGCATCTTCGGCACCTTGAAACACCAATTTTGAATCCGGAAATCCGAATAGGTTTGCAATTTGTTCTTGGGATAATCTCCATTCGTGAATCTCTGGGTCGGATTTTTGAATGGAAAAAGAGGATGCAACAAGTGGGTGTGCAACGGTTTGCTTGACCAATCTGCGATCGAATAGCCAATCTCCGTTTGAGTTCTTTTCGCTCGATTCGGCAAGTTTCTTAAGTGTTACAATCAGGCTTGCGAATTGGGACTGCTTCAATGGGAATCCCATTGTTACATTTAAGGAATCAATCTCTCCAGGTATTGCGAAAAGAACAGGGAGCAAGGTTTTTTCATCGGGTAAAACAACGGCCGACCTGTGGATGGATTCTGGAGACTCTTTGAAAATGTCTTGCAATATCTGGCCAGCAAGCTTCGCCTGACCAGCTATCAATGGTACCGAAATGATGTCCAGGATTTTGCTTTCAGTGGTTATTTGCTTCGAGGAACTTACTGGATGTGTTTTGATGATTTCCGAATCCCGGAAGTACGCACCGGCTTCATGTATCGGGTCTTTCACATAAAGGTCGTCTATGTCCCAATATATTTTGGTTTTAGACAGTTTGCCCAGTTCTACTATCATTTTCTCCTCAATCAGAGAAAATCCGTGGAAGCCGGCAAAGATCAGACGCTCATAAGTTGGCGTGAAAAGTCCGTTTTTGATATTTGTGATAAAAAGCCTGTAACTTCTTCCCTCATAGGATAGGTTTCTTTTGGTGAGCTCTCCTTGAAATCCTTCGTAAATTGATCGAAGGTTGTTCCAGTTTTCAGCGAATTCCTTTTGAAGTTTGGTCAAGTTCTCTACATCCAAGGTTTTTAGAAAACCTGTAAGGAATCTTAATGATTCTGCATCC
>JALRAP010000045.1 GCA_023262505.1 Bacteroidia bacterium | reverse complement strand
CTATTATTACCAATACCTGCATACGCTCAGCCGAATGGATGTACTGGCTATCGGAGCTTTAGGTGCTTATTTTTACCATGAGCGGCCGATCCAGATGCGTATATCCAGGTTTTACAGATGGTCAGCCTATTTCATTTTCATAGCCATGTTCGGCTATGAGGCCTATAACAATTATGAGGGGATGTTTTTGGCATGCTTCCGAAAATACTTGTATGTGGGCATAGTCGCATTTGCCATGCTCAATTTCATGTTCCATGTTAAGCCGCTGATACGTTTCTCCAAGAGCAACATATTGCATCACCTTGGTAAAATATCTTATGGTCTATATATGTACGGCGGGCTTATGGTTATCATCATCGACAGAAAGCTAATGCCCTTGCTGCCTCAGCAGCTGAACAACATGGTTGTGTTTCTCATACTGAATTTGGTGCTGACTGCAATAGTTGCTTATGTCAGCTATCACACTTTGGAGCGTTTTTTCATGAGACTCAAAACGCGCTTCGAAGTCATAAAGACCCGTGGTTAGGGCGCAAATTAAAATTTTATTTACAATTTACAAATGACAATTTACAATTGTCAATCGTCACTTTTCTCTCGTCACTTGTCACTTGTCACTTCCCGCTACTGTTACCATTTACGTTTCACTTCCAACTTGCGTCCTGATTTTCTTTTTTCAGTATGGCGGAAGAAATCAGTGATAATATGAAAATGAAAAACACGGATCCAATGAGACTGCCTATTGCAAATATCCATGGACTGGAAAACATATTGGCAAAATGCATGGCTTGTTCAATCTCCCTTTGGGAAAGCCCTTGCTCCTCCATTTGCATTTCTTGCATGATGCGAACTTTTTCCATGAACCCGGGGTTCAGGAATTTGTAATAGATGAAGTAATACGCTGCCATGATGGAGCCGGATTTAAATCCTAGTCCGAAACCTTTTTTCAAACCTTCGCCAATCGTTAGAAAGCCGTTGTTTTCCAGATTCCGGAAATCACGCAGGTGAATATGGCTTAGGTAAATGGTGGCGATTGAGGTCGCAACCATCAGGATGTTTTGGACGGTATTGTTAGTGTCCATTCCCAATCCGAATATTAACAGTGATAGTGCGATTTGAATGCCTGCCAGCATGAGGGCATAGCGGTCGGTGGTTTTCATGTTATTTGTTTTTAGAGATGTTTTCAAGTAAAGGTGCAATCGCTTTTCCAGTTGTACCATTGGGTGGTTGAATGCCGAGGATCCTGGATACGGTGGGGGCGATATCGGTTATGCATGTTTCGGTTTGCAAAGTTGCATTTTTTACACGCCATCCGTAAAAAATGAGTGGAACATGGGTGTCGTATGTATATCCGGCACCATGTGTAGTGCCTTTCGTTTTATACTCAACCAAGCCCGGCTCTAAAATGATGACCACGTCGCCCGATCGCTTCGGGTAAAATCCCTTTTGCACCATCGATTTGATACCCCAAGTGTATTCGTTTGAATAAAGCTCCCTCGCAGTGAGTGACCATGATACGCCTTTGATTCCCGCCAGGAAACGTGCGGCCTCCTTGGAAACCATCTCCAAATCCAATTTAGAATCGCGAATCAGCTGATGGTTCAAATAGACTTGGTCGTTTTCGAAATCCAAGACCCAGTTTCCCGCACCGAAAACCGAAGCTAGGTGCTTGGACAATGTATCAGAAGTGGCTACAGCATTGAAGATGCCCGCATTCAGCTGGTGCGATTGCATGAAACCCACATTGGGAATGGCGGCATGGTCGGCTGTGAGGAAAAACAACACGTTTTCTTTTCCAACTTCCTTTTCCACCAATGTCAACAGTGTGGCTAGGTCGCGGTCTAATCGCAAATAAATATCCTCGGTTTCCACTGCATGTGTGCCGAATTGGTGACCAACATAGTCGGGGGTTGAAAAACTAACCGCAAGCAAATCGGTGTAGCCATCCAGCCCCAGCTGCTCTCCTTTAAGAGCCTCTAAGGCGAATTTCATGGTTATGGTGTTGCCAAGCGGACTGTACTTGAGTAAATCATATGGTTTGGCTCCGCCGACTTTCAAATCGTGCGGAAAGACCGGTTTGGTCTCTCCTGGAAAAAGGTCTTCGTAAGGCGTATCGTCGGGTGTGCTTTCGGTGTATTGATCAACCGGCAATAATGTATTCCACGGCTTTGACAGATACTCGTCTGCTAGTTTCTGATCGTTGAACCAGTTCACCCATGCGGGAAGTTCCTTCATGTACCAACTGCTGGTAATCCACTTTCCGGTCATGCCATCATACCAATAGGCTCCGTTGGCTGAAGGACCGGCAGGCAAAATGGCTCCACGGTCCTTGAGTGCGATTCCAATAACCTTCGATCGCATATTGCTCCACAATCTTAATTCGTCGGAAATGGTAGTGGTGAGCAATCGGGCTGGCGACTGTTTTCCTTCCAAACCATCCGAACCAACACCTTTCGCCGAAGAGTCGGAGGTCACATAAACGGCTTTGCCTTCGCTACGTTCATACCAGTTGTTTCCGATGATGCCGTGTATGGCAGGCGTTGTGCCGGTATATATGCTAGCGTGACCAGGTCCCGTATAGGTTGGTACATAGTTGTAATGGGTATTGGTGCAATTGAATCCACCGTTTATGAGTTTTTTGAATCCGCCATCGCCGTATTTGTCCCAATAGCGTGTCAGGTAATCATATCGCATCTGATCAATGATGATACCTACCACGAGTTTGGGTTTATCCTGTTCAGCCCTGAACTCCTGGCCCATAGCCATCAATGGTGCAACAATTGCCAGAATTGAAATATAGCGCCTCATAATGCTGTTTTTGACAAAAATAGTTATCTGATGTGATGTTTGTCTTATGGTTGCTCTGACTACCGTCATGTTCCTGTGGTTGCGGCCGTGTATAGTTTTGGCACATGGAAATTTTAAATCAATCAACCATCAACATTCGATCAGGAAATGTGTACATCACAGGCGAATTGGTGGTTCCGGCAAACCAACAAGGATTGGTGGTTTTTTCTCACGGCAGTGGCAGCAGCCGATTCAGTCAACGTAACCGCTATGTAGCTGAGGCGCTTCAGCAGAAAGGGTTCGCCACTTTTTTGGTGGATCTTTTAACGGTAGAGGAGGATTACTTACCGCAAAACCGTTTCGACATCAGTTTGCTTACGGTACGTCTGCTGGATGTGGTGCGTTATTTTTCGACGACGCATGAAACGTCATTCGAGCGGATCGGGCTTTTCGGTGCTAGCACGGGTGCGGCATCTGCATTGCGCGCGGCTGCCATCCTTGGAAAGCATGTTTTTGCGGTTGTTGGCCGGGGCGGAAGACCAGATTTGGCTTGGGATTCGTTGGAAATGGTGGAATGTCCCACCATGATGATTGTTGGCGGTGCTGATACTCCAATTCTGGAATTGAACAAACGTGCCATGCTGCTCTTACGATGCGAAAAGGAGTTGCATGTAGTGCCTGGTGCAACGCATCTTTTTGAAGAGCCTGGTGCACTGGAGGAGGTAGCCCAAGTGTCATCTATTTGGTTTTCTGAACATGTCTATTCGCAACACCCAGCATATGGTGTTTCAAGATAGGGAGCAAGCCGCTTTGTTACTGATTCCTCGACTCGAAAAATTCAGAGGTGAACGGGTCGTGGTGCTTTCCATTCCTCGCGGTGGGGTGCCCATGGGATGTATCATAGCCAAACATTTCGGCTGGGAGCATGGGTTATTAATTACCAAGAAAATCGGGCATCCATTGAATCCTGAATATGCAATAGGTGCTGTGGGTGGTGATATGGTCTTTGTGGATGAGAAGAATGCAGATGTTCCCCAGTCATATATCGAAAGGGAGTTGACAAGAATCCGCGCATCCATCACCGAAAGGGAAAACCGCTTCTTGAAGGGCCGCAAGCAACCCGAGTTGAAAGGCAAAATGGTGATTGTGGTCGACGATGGCATCGCCACCGGGTTAACGATGAAGCTATCAGTTCAGGTGTTGAGGCAGCGTAATCCCGTTCGCATCATAGTAGCGGTTCCAGTTGCGCCTCCATCATCGGTTAGGCAGGTTCAGCAAGTGGCTGATGAAATGGTGGTGTTACATACCGACAGCGACTTCTCAGGCGTGGGTCAGTTTTATGTCGACTTTTCCGAGGTAACGGATGATGATGTGGTGCGTTGTTTGGATAGCCTTGTACAGCGTCAAGAAATGAGTTGACGGCCTATCCATATTCCCAAAAGAGTGGCGAATAAACTCAGTGAAACATTTGCAGCTCCGTTGATCAATGCTTGCTGCATGAATCCGCTTTTTGCCAGCTCTATGGTCTCAATGCTAAAAGCCGAGAAAGTGCTGAATCCTCCACAAAAGCCAACGGCTAAAAGGTTTTTCCAAACGCTATTGCTTGCATCTTTTCCCGCCATTTGTGCGCCAACCAGTATGCCGATGAAGAGCGCACTGGCTGTGTTAGAGACAAGCGTTGCCAAGGGGAAAGAGGTGAGTGTAAGCCGGGAGGTAATCAAGCTTACGCAATAACGCGCGACACTACCCAAGCCTCCACCAATGAATACGGCAAGAATGGTGTTCATAGGAATTCCTTGGCTTTCGGGCTGGCGAAGATACTGCGGTAGCCACCATAGGTGAGAAATGCAGCCAGTATCCCCACCATCCAACCACCTACAATATCGGCGGGGAAATGTACCCCCAAATAAATGCGGCAGTAGCCAATTAGCACTACCCAACATGCCAAACCGGCTGTGAGGTATTTATTGCTGTTGCGAAACAACAGTAGCAGGTAGGTGAATAGCGCCATGGTATTGGCAGCATGTGATGAAACGAATCCGTATTGTCCTCCACAATAATTTCCTACGGTATGAACCATCAGCGAGATGGTATCGTCATGGCAAGGTCGATCGCGCATGCATGCATTTTTTAGCATCACAGAGCCTTGGTCGCTCATGAAAATCATGGCGCCGGCAAATAATATCATGAATAGTGATTGGAAACCGAATTTCCGATAAAGCAAAAATGCCAGAAAAACATACAAGGGAATCCAGATGAAGCGGTCGGCCACCCACACCATAAAGATGTCGGCTGTTGGCCCGAATGATCCGTTCAGGGCCAGGAATAGATTCCTATCGAAACTGACAAGCGCTTCGTACATGGGTAGATGTTCCGGGTAAAAATAGAAATGAAATCCGAAAAAACAAATCTAGGGCCTGTTCAAGGCATCCCACAGCAGATCTTTGAGCTGGGTGATACCCTTATTGGCCACTGCCGAGATGAAAATGGTGGGCATGGGGGTGCCGTCACTCAGTTTGTCTTTTGGAAGTTCTTTGGAGAGCGCATCTTGCAACTCCTTATCCAGCATATCTGACTTGGTGATGGCCAGTACGCGGCGTTTATCGAGCAGATCAGGATTATGTTCGCGCAGTTCGTTCTTGAGGATGTTATACTCATCCTTGATATTCTTGGCGTCTGCGGGAATCATGAAAAGCAGCGCGGCATTGCGTTCGATGTGTCGGAGGAAACGAAGACCGAGTCCTTTGCCTAAGTGTGCACCTTCGATGATACCGGGAATGTCGGCCATAATGAAAGAGCGGTCGTCGCGGTAGGAAACAATACCCAAGTTAGGCACGAGTGTGGTAAAGGCATAGTCGGCTATTTCGGGTTTTGCGGCAGAAACCACGGATAGGAGGGTGGACTTACCAGCGTTGGGGAATCCAACCAAGCCAACATCAGCTATCAATTTTAACTCGAGCACCTTCCATTCTTCTTGGCCAGGTTCTCCGGGTTGCGAGAAGCGAGGTGTTTGCATAGTTGGCGATTTGAAAAACGCATTGCCCATTCCGCCTCGTCCGCCTCGAACCAGCACTTCTTCTTGTCCGTCTGCCTCGATTTCGAATAGGTAATCGCCCGTCTCAAAATCACGCGCCACGGTGCCGAGTGGCACTTCGATGATTTCGTCTTTGCCGGTGGCACCCGTTTTGAGCGCACTGCCTCCGGAACCTCCAGGCTCGGCAATCACATGTTTTCGGTATTTGAGGTGGAGGAGGGTCCACAGCTGCTTGTTGCCTCGTACAATCACATGTCCGCCCCGACCGCCATTGCCTCCATCAGGCCCGCCTTTGGCAGTTAGCTTGTCGCGATGCAAGTGCGTAGATCCCGAACCGCCATTACCCGAGCGGCAGCAGATTTTTACGTAGTCGATGAAGTTGGAGCCAGACAAGGGGAGTAATTAATAGTGACAAGTGACAAGTGACAAGTGACAAGTGACCAGTGACCAGTGACCAGTGACCAGTGACCAGTGACCAGTGACCAGTGATATTCTTCTGCAAAGGTAGGTATTATCTCCGAGGGGCCAATCGGTTACTTATTACTTAACAAAAGGCAGCTTCGCGCACTTTGCGCAACTCTTTGCGGCTTTTGCGTGAAAAAACAACTTGCAGTATTTTTAAAATTGACAACCAAAGGATACTGTAATATTGAAATGTTTGATTGGAAAGCCAATATGTTCAAACGGCTAATTCACCGATTATATATAATATTTGGTGAGTTGAGTCACCGATTACATGCAATATCTTGAGAATTTAATAAAATGTAAAGGCTACCCTAAAAATCGATTTTAGCAGCCGTTTTTCTCTTGGTTGCTTGGGCTATAGTTTTTATTTGTTTTCTATGGCAATGTCTCAACTTCTAAGCAAAAATTTGATCTGAGCTTGGCTAAAGGCAGCATCTTTACAATTGGTGTTTCATTTTTTGAAATAACTTAAACGTTTAACTGAGGGTCCGGATTTGCATCTCCATTTTTTCAAATTTATTTTCGACCTGGGGCGGCCCTTCGACCTTACTCAGGGCGAGTGTTCGGAGAACCCCCGATTTTTTTTGGTGAAATTGTTGAAACACTATTGAATCTACCTCTTGCAAAACAATTCGGAATCCCCTACATTTGAGTCAATTAATCTTAAATAATGATCGGATAAATTCCAATAACCATATCAGCGTTTGCTAACACCTGTGCCTGAAAAGTCGAAGTTTCAAAGTACAGCAGGGAAAAAAGCCAAACGCTCACGTCAAGGCGTGGGCTTTGCTTTACTCTGTTGTACAGGGCTTCGACTCCCTCAGGCACAAGTTTGGCGACTGTCCCACGCTGATTTTTTATACCAAAGCCATACAGGGACGGTTTGGCCAAACTAAAAACTCATTAAAAATGAAAACAAAAATTTTATTGTTGACTGCAGCGGCGTGCCTTTTCGGCGCAACTGCCTCCATGGCACAAACGGTGCCGTCTTACGTTCCCACTAACGGACTCGTGGGTTGGTGGCCTTTCAACAGCAATGCCAATGATGAAAGCGGAAATGGGAATAATGGTGTGGTGAGTGGCACTCCATTCTACATTAATTCACGAAACAACCAATCTAGCTCGGCATTACGTTTAAGTGGCCTAAATGATAATGTTTCCCTTAATGCCCCTGACATATCAACTTTAACAAACAGCGTGTCTTTCTCTATTTGGATAAAAAAAGATCAACCCTACACGTATAGTTCTTTGTTTTTCTTGAAGAACGGAACAGCATATTCAAACGGTTTCAATGTGTCAATTGATCAAAATGACGCAACAATGGGCTCAGGTAATTTTAGGCTTGCTTTTGCTGTTGCTAATAGCCCGAACATTAATGTTGTTATCCCGTTAACTCAACTTCAAAATTGGAATAATCTGACCGGTACATATGATGGTAGCGTTATAAAACTCTTTTTGAATGGCAATTTAGTGTCTAGTGGTAATTTTTCCGGCAGCATTAATCCACCGAATAGTAATTTATTATTCAGTGATTGGGATAACCCCAGTCCACCAAGTACACCTGAAAGAGATGTCGACGACATCGGCATCTGGAACCGCGCCCTCACCCAGCAGGAAATCACCGCCCTGTACCAATCCAACAATTGCAGCGTTCCCGCGTATGTCCCCACCAACGGACTCGTTGGCTACTGGCCCTTCTGTGGCAATGCGAACGATGTGAGCGGGAATGGGAACAATGGTGCAGTTAATGGGGCTACTCTAACAACAGATAGGAATGGAAATACCAATGAGGCTTATAGTTTTGATGGGGTGGATGATTTTATTGAATCTACCTTTTCACAATTTTCTGAATACACTATTTCTGCCTGGGTTCGAATTAATGATACTACAAAATACTATCATGGTTTTTTTCAACATAAACAAAATTGTGCACGAGGAGGGGGGATGATTGTGGAGTCTCAAAATAATAATTTTAGAATGACAGGGGATTTTTGTGGCTTTTGCCCAACCAATACATGTGCAATTAATATAGATGAAAACAACATTTCAAACATCCTTAAAGACAATTGGTATCATGTAACCTTAACATCTAATGGACTTGGAACTTTTAAAATGTTTGTTAACGGTTTACTAAAGCGAACAGTTGCTAATTCTTCTGCTATAGCAAACTACGGAATCGCACCTTTTTCAATTGGGAAACATCATGATGGTGTTGATTTGTACTATTTAGAAGGATTTATGGATGAAGTTGGTTATTGGAGCAGAGAATTAACTTCTTTGGAGATTCAACAGCTTTTCAACTCTACCCCTTGCACCAAACCCGATCCAGTAACCCTCGGCACCGATCGCGCAACCAAGCTTTGTCCGAACGAGGCGGTGACGATTGAGATAGTTACCCCATCCACTGCAGGTCTTTCCTACGAATGGACTCGCAACGGCACCACCATACCGGGCGCTACCGCCAGCTCCATTAGCGTGAGTGATGCTGCAAAATACAAAGTGTTTGTAAGAAGCGGACCTGGTTTGGATTGCCAGCGTGTATCAGGTCTGATAGAAACCACTGCCGCCATACCGCCCACCATTACCGCCACCACACCTAACGGCAATGCATACTGCCCAGGAGATAGCGTATTGATGTCGGCCACCGGTATCACACCCGGCTACAGCTACCAATGGAAACGTTTCGGAGTGCCCATTGCAGGAGCCACATCAGCCACCTTCTACGCCAAGCAAACAGGTAACTACCGCTGCGAAGTCACCAACGCGGGTGGGTGCATCAACCAGTCCAACCTGGTCAGCATCGTGAATGGCACTTCCTGCCGCATCATGCAAGACCAGCCTAGCGATGTGAACGTATATCCCAATCCGGCTAAAAGCAGTTTCACGGTATCGTTCAACGACATCGGCAACGAAACACCCGTATCCATCGAGCTGCGCAACCTGCAAGGCCAATCCATCGAAAACCGCAAATTGAACGGACTATCAGATGTGCAGTTCAACGTGGGCAAGCTTTCACCAGGCATGTATATGGTTCGAGTGATGTTGGAGGGTGGAGATGTGGTGGAGAAGAGTGTGATGGTGGAGTAGAATTTAGTGAGTGGTGGGTAGTGGGTAGTGTCACCACCTACCACCCACTACTCACCATTAAACTCCAACGCTGGCTGAGTAAGTGAGCGCAGCGAACGCATCGAAGCCAGGGAAACAAATCAGTATTTTTTCCTACAACCCATCTATCACCCCGCATAGACTCTCGAAAATCTCCTCTACGGTGCCAATACCATCCACGGAGCGGAATTTGTCTTGGTCTTTGTAGTAGTCAATAAGCGGAGCGGTTTTGTTATTGTACTCCAAAATGCGTCGGCTTATGACTTCGGGGTTGGCGTCGTCGGGGCGGCCGGAATCTTTGCCACGAAGCAACAAGCGCTTCATCAGCTCATCGTCGTTTACTTCCAATGCCAACATGGCTTTGATGGGGGCTGATTTTTCAGCAAGCATGTCATCCAACGCGGCAGCTTGTGCCTTCGTACGAGGGAATCCATCAAAAATGAAACCGGCTGCTGCAGGGTTCGCATCAATCTTGTTCTTGATCATGCCAATCACCACGGCATCGGGCACCAACTCGCCACGCTCCATGATGGACTTGGCTTCGAGGCCCAATGAGGTGCCATTCGCAATCTCGACACGTAGGATGTCGCCGGTTGATAGGTGCACCAAATGGTATTTTTCCAATAGTCGAGCAGACTGCGTGCCTTTGCCGGCACCGGGAGGTCCGAATAGAACAATGTTCAGCATGATATCAGGGTTTCAAAACGTAAATGTCTTTCAAATTTCTTCCTAGGCCGTCGTAATCGAGTCCGTAACCAACCAGGAAGTCGGGCTCCACCACAAATCCCACATAATCGGGGCGCACATCGTATTTCAAAGCAGCGGGCTTGAACAATGCTGTGGCTAATTTCAAAGTAGCAGGTTCGTGTTGTTGCAAATCTTGCAGCAAATGCTTGGCTGTCTCGCCAGAGTCTACAATGTCTTCAATGATGATCACATGTCGGTCCTTGATGCTCTCCTTGAGCCCCATCACTTGCTTCACTTCGCCGCTCGACGACATGCCACTGTGGTAGGATGCAACGCGGATGAACGTGACTTCGCAATCGTAAGGGATTTCGCGGAAAAGGTCTACCGTGAAAATGGCCGAGCCATTAAGCACACCAATCAACAGTGGTTTCTTGCCATCAAACTCTTTCGAAATCTCGGCAGCAAGTTCCTTCACGCGGTTCGCGATGGTTTGCTCATCGATTTTTACAACAAATGTTTTTCCGTGGATAACGACCTCTGGCAGCGACATAAATGGCAGCAATTGTGAAATGAGGCTGCAAGATAAGAAGCGATCGCCACATGGCCACAAACCCTATTTGGGTTATTTTAATGATTTGATATACAGTTATCTGCAATCTTGTTTGGGATGGCTTCAAC
Source organism: Bacteroidia bacterium (assembly GCA_023262505.1). Lineage (GTDB taxonomy): Bacteria > Bacteroidota > Bacteroidia > AKYH767-A > OLB10 > JALRAP01. The sequence continues at coordinate 9,333 of JALRAP010000045.1, read as the reverse complement.
GCATTGGTTAATTTTGTCATAATCCATAAACAATCATGCCAAGCAAGAACCCAAAGGGAATCAGTGTAGGGGTATTCAGTTTTGATGATATCCCTAAAACAAACAGTCCGAAACAGAACCCTTTAGGATTACGCGTTGGTGTGTTGGGAGGTGGACAACTAGGGCGCATGTTCATCCAGAAAGCCATCGACTTCAACATCGATGTGGCGGTGATGGATCCCGATGGCCATGCACCTTGTAGCACCATTTGTGCAGGATTCCAACAAGGCGATTTCAAGAACTATGATGATGTGATGCGCTTTGGCGCCAACTGCGATGTGATTACCGTTGAAATCGAACACGTGAACGTGGATGCCTTGGAAGAATTGGAGAAGATGGGTAAGAAGGTGTTTCCACAGCCCCGGGTGCTGCGCATCATTCAGGATAAAGGATTGCAAAAGGAGTTTTATCGCATCAACAGCATACCTACATCGGAGTTCCGTTTGGTTTCCAGTAAAAATGAAATCACCAAGTTCCCCGAAATGTTCCCGGTGATGCAGAAGCTCCGCACCTCGGGCTACGATGGTCGCGGCGTGATGCCCTTGAGCAATTTAGACGCCGTTGCTTCCGCCTTCGACGAGCCATCGGTGATTGAACGCAAAGTGGATTTGCAACAGGAAATATCCGTCATTGTTTCCCGTAACGAGCAAGGCGAGGTGAGTCATTTTCCCGTAGTGGGGATGGAGTTCAATCCTGAAGCCAATCTGGTGGAGTTCTTGTTTTCTCCAGCTGAAGTAGATGCATCGATTGAGCAGGAAGCCATCCGCATTGCCCGATTAGTGATCGAGAAGATGGAGATGGTTGGATTGCTCGCTGTCGAAATGTTCATCTCCCGCAAGGGCGAGCTACTGGTGAATGAAGTGGCACCGCGCCCTCACAACAGCGGACATCAAACCATTGAGGGGAATGCCGTTTCGCAATACGAACAACACTTACGTGCCATCCTTGGATTGCCTCCCGGCGATACATCCATCGTGAAACCAGCTGTGATGTTGAACCTGCTTGGCGAAAAAGGATTCTCAGGACCGGCAGTTTATGAAGGATTGGAAGAGCTTATGCGTTTGGATGGCGCTTACCTACATCTCTACGGCAAAAAAACCACCAAGCCCTTCCGCAAAATGGGACATATTACTGTTACGGCAAATACGATTGAAGAAGCGAAGAAGAAAGCTAAGAAGGTTAAAGATATGGTAAAAGTGACAAGTGGAAAGTGACAAGTGACAAGTGACAAGTGACAAGTGACAAGTAACAAGTACGAATAGTTAATTAGAATAATAACTTGTAACTTGTAACATGTAACTTGTTACTCCCCATTATAATTAGTTGTTAAATTAAATCAGCAATATATGTCATCCAAGGCTTCTTCAAAATCTGCGCTTGTCGGCATCATCATGGGTAGTAGCTCTGATTTGACCGTTATGCAAGCAGCGGCTGATATACTTTCCGAATTGGGTGTTGCCCATGAAATCTCCGTGGTGTCGGCACACCGCACTCCCCAACGCATGTTCGAATATGCCAAGGATGCGGCAGACCGTGGCATACGCGTCATCATTGCTGGTGCCGGTGGCGCTGCTCACCTTCCGGGGATGGTGGCGTCCATTACACCGTTACCGGTGATTGGTGTACCGGTAAAATCAAGCAACTCGATTGATGGTTGGGACTCGGTGCTGTCGATTCTTCAAATGCCGAACGGTGTTCCTGTGGCTACGGTAGCCCTCAATGCCGCACAGAATGCAGGAATCCTGGCTGCACAGATACTGGGTGCATCCGATGTGCGTATCCGCAAAAAGGTGGCCGCTTTCAAAGAGGGTCTCAAGGAAAAAGTGATCAAGTCGGATAAGGAACTCAAGAAAAAGAAGTAGCAGATTGCCACTCAAATCCCATTTTCACGGATATGGTTGGCATACCAACGACCACTGGACTTGATGGTACGTCTCAAGTTGTTTTCGTAATCGATGTGCACCAATCCGAATCGAGGCCTATACCCTTCGGCCCATTCGAAGTTATCGGTTAGTGACCAAACAAAATAGCCGCGTACATCGTTTCCATCCGACTTTGCTTTCATCACCATATCAATGTGGTCACGCAAGTAGTAAAGTCGCTTGACGTCGTTTACCGAGCCATTTTCGTCTATTGAGTCTACAAAGGCAGCACCGTTTTCGGTAACAATCACCGGCGGCGAGTTGGGGATGGAACAAACTTTCACGATGGATTTGTAAATACTCTCCGGCCATACTTCCCATCCCATCTCGGTATAGGGCGCATTTCGTTTCTTGGCACTTACCATGGATGCCTTGATGAACGGGGTGATCCAAGAGTGTTTTACTACCTCACGAGTATAGTTCTGAAGTCCGATGAAATCCAATTCGGCCTTCAATCTGTTTTCATCACCGGGTTTCATTTCATCCAAAATCGACGACAGGAATTTCAATCGCTTGAGCGGATACCCTTTTCCCAAAGCGGGATACAGGAAAAAAAGATTCAACAGGTCGTCTACTTTTTCTGCCGCCAGCCGGTCTTTTTCTGAATTCGAAATCGGTTCAACATGCGACATACTGAAGGTGGATCCGATGTAGGCCTTGGCAACATGCTGCCTGATAACTTCTGCTCCGGTAGATAAACTTAGTGATGTATTCAGTGCGGCTTTGACAAAAGATTTTCTGCCGGTTCGTCCAGGGGCATGCATGCCCAAAAAATACCCTGCGCCGCAAAAAGCCATGGGCTCATTCAGCACCATCCAATTCGTTACACGGTCTCCTAGTCGTTTGGTGCAAATGGCAACATAATTTTCAAACCAGCCGATCACATCGCGGTTGGTCCAGCCTCCTTTGAGCTCAAGGGCTTGTGGCAAATCCCAGTGGTATAAGGTAACCCAAGGAGTGATACCCCTTTCCAAGCATCCATCCACCAATCGTTCATAAAAATCCAATCCTTTGTTGTTGATGCTACCGGTTCCCTCTGGTAGCACACGAGGCCAACTGAGAGAGAAACGGAAGTTGGGTATCTGAAGTTCCTTGATAATGTCAAGGTCATCCTTGTATCGATGATAAAAACCCGTTCCCGGTTCTGTGCTTGAGTGATCGGCGATTTTCCTTTTTTTTTCGGTAAAGGCATCCCAAATGGATAACCCTTTGCCATCGGCAAGTGATGCCCCCTCGGTTTGTGCCGCCGAAGCGGAAACTCCCCATATGAATTTTTGCTGGTTCACTGCTGCATCTACTGCTACTAAAGGAAGTAGTTTCCCTTATGCAGTGGCCAAAGATAAATACTCGCGCTCAGGTTGAACGGCTCTAGCGCTGTGTTTGCTTAAAATCCTTTGAACTATGGATGCGGTTTGGTCTGGGTATTGAACGGTTACCGGTTGTCCTTGATGAAGCCATTGCTCGAGCTTATCAAAGTGTTTTTTCTTCATGCTTTTCATGGTTGATACGCCCATTTCTTCCAGCATGGCAGCATTGCAATGTTGTTCAAATTGTTTTTTCATGGGGATCACCATCAGCTTCTTTCCAAGATAGAGGGCTTCGGATGTGGTGCCGAATCCGGCATTGCAGAGCACTCCATTGGATGAGGCCATGCTATCCAAAAAACGCTTGCCTTCAATGGGCCTTACTTCTACATTGCCGTTAACGTAAGCTTTTTTGCAATGCTTTGAGAATACTTGCCATTGCGTTAGTTCAAAACGGTTCAGCTTTTTGCTGATTTTTTCATCATCGTATGAGGGCAGGTAAACGGTAATGTGTCCTCTGTTAGAGATTTTCGCTTGACGTATTTCTTTACGAATGATGGGGGTGAAGATGGTTTCACTCAAGGATTTGAAATGGAAACCATATTGGTCTTCGGTTGGGGCGTATTTTTCTAAAATGATTTTTCCCAAAGTATCATTGCTTTTGGGTTTGGGAGCCATAGGATGCAGGGTGGCCGCCTGATTGCTAAGGCCTATGCATTTGACACCTTGTAAACGAGCCGCCCAAGCTGTGATGGGTTCGAAATCGGAAATGACCAAATCGTACTTCTTGACATTGAAATTGCGGATCTCTTTTATTAATCGGAAGGTTTTGATCCGCTTATAGGTTTGCCAAAAGTCAATGCCGCCGCTTTTGCCAAAAACAAAATACAATCCCTTCATACGGTATTCCGGTTCAAATGGCAATGCCACCTCATATTGTTCTCCACTTATCAAAACATCCACATGGGCATGTTTTCTCAACTCATGGATGATTTCTATGGACCTTGTCACATGTCCGTTACCAGTGCCTTGTATGCCGTATAGTATTTTCATCGGTTGGTTTTCATTTCGATGGACATTTCAGTCATCATCATATTGAATAATTCATTTTGATTGGCAATGGCAAGTCGGTCATCTTGAAGGTCATCCGGCTCTTCATCATTGAAGTCATGTTCTCGATAACGGAAAAGTGTCCATTGCCCTTTGTGGTATTCGAGCGCCGTCAGGTTTTCAACCCAATCGCCTGAATTCATATAGCTGACTGAACCCGAATCGTTGGCTATGGTTTTCATTTCTGGATGATGGATATGTCCACAAACAACCAAGTCGTATCCGTTTTCAATCGCGATTTCTGCTGCAGTGTCCTCGAAGTTGTTGATGAACTTTACCGCCTGCTTCACACTATTCTTGATTTTCTTGGATAATGATATTTTCTCACGTCCTAATCGAGTCAATGCCCAATTGCAAAAGGCGTTCAGGTAAATGAGTAAATCGTAACCAACAGATCCTATCCGCGTTAGCCATTTGGCATGCTGCATGGTAATATCAAAAACATCGCCATGGAAGAACCATGCCTTCCTTCCGTTTAACTCCAAAATCAACTTATTTGCAATCTTCAATGATCCCAACTCTAGCCCTACAAACCTTCTAAGCATTTCGTCATGGTTTCCGGTCAAATAATGCACCTCAGTTCCTTTCGATGCCCATTTGATGATTTGTCGTATCACTTGCATGTGCGACTTAGGCCAATACGACTTTGAGAACTGCCAGATGTCGATGATGTCGCCGTTTAAAATGACTTTCTTGGGTTTGATGCTTTTCATGTATCGCACCAGTTCCTTGGCGTGACACCCATAGGTTCCCAAATGAACATCAGAAATCACAACCAAGTCAACCCTTCTTTTCTTTTCCTCTTTGTGATTCATGGTTGATTATCTCGTTTTAAGCCGCATACCCAAACCAACACCGATACTTCTCGATAGCAGAAATGATATGGGGTGGAAAAGTGGAAATGACTTGATGAAGTCATTCAGAAAAGCGACAACCTTGAATCGATTTATTTTATTCACGCTACAAATAAAGCGTGTCTATTTTATGGCATCATTTACCAATTGTTAAAAAATCGTATTTGGCGAGTGGATTTTCTATTTAAAGCGTTTCTTCAATTCCGCTTCCGTCACCACGATCATCCAAATAGCTGATCCGAGCAGTATACCGATGGAAAAGATTGCTGCAATGTTTTCGGTCAGGTTGAAAGGTAAAAGCAATACGCCTGCTACCAGCATGATTAACCCAGCCACCATCATTTTCTTCGCTCCATAAACCTGTGCAAAGTCCCATGCTTCTTGCGACTTCATGGAGCGAGGGGTTCGATAGCCGTAAAAGTTGTTTATTTTCTTAGGTGGGAACTTGGCGAAGTAATATCCCAACAGAATGAACAATGGGCCAACGAATCCGAGTATGATTATTTCCATCCTTCCTTTGTTTTGAGTAACGTGTTGCTGATGGTTTCCAGTAGTCCACCTTTGAATGCATCATCATACAACTGCCAGAACATGATGCCGCCTAGATTTTTTCTCCAAGCGTATTGAGTTTTCAATACAATGGATCGTTTGTTGTCGTAGGTGGCCAGCAGTCGGCGTTCTTTGTTGATGGCATAGGGTGCTTGTGCCTCATCATCCCAAAAAACTTCGAATCCATTGGCTGCGCTCAACGAATCGCTGGCGTATTTGGATGAGAATCCATACTTGAATTTGCATGGACGATATAATCCCGTTTCGCCAGTCTCGGTCATTTCAAAGAACCTTCCGTAGAATGCGGCGCCTATCACAATCTTACCCGGCTCAACACCTTTTGCAATCATCATGTTCACCGCGTGGTCAGTCGATTCGGTTTGTTGTTTGGTGGAGTAGAGTGGGGTATGATGGCCGCTGGTGGTGCTGTAGCCATGTATCAGGTCGTAACTCATCACATTTACAAAATCCACCATGGGCATCACAGCCTTCCAATCGATAGACGAATCAATGTAAGCAGTGAATCCGCCCGCGGCAAAGCTGACGACCGCATCGGTCTTCAGCTGGGCGCGTAGCGCCTTCACCAACTCGGTGAAGTTGCCGCGGTCGGCTTCCTTATACGGGTGTCCGGGATGCCCCTTTACCACGGGATATTCCCAGTCGAGGTCGATGCCATCCGTTCCAAAATAATCGTTCAACTCCCTGGCTGATTTGGCAAACTCGTTACGCCCTTGTTCGCTGGAAAACACATCCGAGCAAGGCTCGCATCCTCCCCATCCACCCAATGAAAGCATGACTTTCAACTTTGGGTTCCGCTTTTTCAACGCAACCATCTGCTTTATAATGGCGCTGTCTTTCTCGGTTGCGATGTTCAACCTGTTTCCTTTCAGGTGTCCGAAACACCAAATCAGATGCGTTAACTGCTCAACTTGGAAGCTGTCGGGTGGTATGGTACGGCCTGCATAGTATCCAATAACCCTGAATTCGTTGCGTTGGGCTAATGCACCGCTACTGATGAAACATGTCATCAGGCAAAAACAAATTTTGATACGGGTTCTCATTGCGGCATAAAATTAAACGTTTAATTCATAGGTGCAGCAACTCAATGGATTGAATCAGGATTTATATTCGCACTTTCATATTTCCTATGCTACGCACTTTTCGATATGCGTGCCTTTTCTGTATGGCACCCATGCAATTGTTGGCACAATACAACACCTCCGTGCTTCCTCCTTGTGCAGGAGCTGGTTCCGTTTTTCACAATCCTGCCATGACTGCCCATGGAGATTCTGCTTTCGAGTTGTTTTTTCATCATCGTTCTCCTCTCATGTTAAAGCCACTTTCAGAGTCGATGTTCGGAACGGCATTTAGAATTTCCAAATACAATTATTTGTCCTTTGGCATTCGATATTCAGGATACTCGCTTTACAACCGTTCGTCAGGTGCTTTGGCAATGGCTAACCGATTAACACCATCTCTGACTGCCGCCGTGCGGTTTGATGTTCATCATGTGGCGCAAGGTGGCGATTATGGCAATGCTTCATCATGGACCGGCTCGTGCGGTGTGTATTGGAGCCTAACGAAATCGCTTTCAGCTGGAATATCCATTCAAAACCCAACCCGAACCAAATTAGGCGACATTCGAACCAATTCGCTAACCATTTCCTCCATTCAATGGTCGATAAACAACAAATCATCGTTGTGGTTGGGCGCATCCAAGGAGGGCCCATATCCGATGTCGTATCAAATACGCATCGATTACCATCCTTTGGATGTATTGATGTTGCAAGCGGGGGTGTCTAGTGGCTTCGAGCCTTTCTGCATGGGATTCGCTTTTCATAAGCCCAAATTCGATTTTGGCATTTATTCGTCTTATCACGAACTACTGGGGTTTTCGCCGGGTGCTTTCTTTCGAATCAGGAAAATCTAATTGTTTATGCGTCTACTTTTTGCTTCCGTTATGCTACTTTTTTCATTTGACCTTTTGGCTCAGACGGATGATTTGATAGAGTCTATTACGATTACAGCCGAACAATCATCCGCATCTGAGACATTGGAGCTTGGCGACATATCATATGACGTTTTGGAAAGTCCGATAGATCTCAATCAAGCATCAGCTGATGAGCTTTTGCAAAGCGGACTTTTCACACTTCAGCAAGTCGGCGCCATGATCGAGCACCGCCATAAGTTCGGAAACCTATTAAGCTTGCACGAGTTGCAGGTGGTGGATGGTTTTAGCGTTTCAGATATCATGCGTATTCGTCCATACGTAACTTTCGGCCAGGGCGTGTATATGCCTGTAGGGGGCATTTCACGTTTATTACGTGAAGGCCGGCAGCAATTGATTTCAAGATTACAATTTGTTCCTGAAACAAAAGCGGGCTACGATAGCCGATACGATAGTCCTCCTTATGAAGGTAGTCCGGCTGCCGTTTATGTACGTTACCGTTTTGATGCGGCGAATCGCATTCGTTGGGGATTTACAGCAGAGAAGGACCCAGGCGAACCATTATTCACAGGTTCGCGCAAGGACGGTTTCGATTTTTATTCGATGCATTTGTATTTGCGCGATTTCGGACGGTTTAAAACCATAGCCTTGGGCGATTATCGGTTATCTTATGGACAAGGTTTGATGTTTTCTGGAGGCGGAAGGGGAATTCCGTCTGATCCTTGTTTGATGCTAACTTCAGGGACGGGCATAAGGCCCTATACCTCTGCAGGGGAAAGCGGATTCTTCCGAGGCGCCGCCTCTTCAATATCGCTTTCTAAAAAACTAACTGCCGATATTTTCTTCTCTCAGACCAAACGTGACGCGAATGTGATGGTAGACTCCGATTCAACCAATATTTTCACTTCTCTGCAGTCTTCGGGGCTACACCGAACCTGGTACGAAATTGCCGATCGCAAACAGGTGAGGGAGCAGATGCTGGGTGCTGCATTACTTTATGCCACTTCGCGTATAAGATGGAATTTAATATCTACAATCACCCAATATGATCGGGAGTTTTCCAAATCCTTTCAATACTATAATCAATTCGATTTCCAAGGACGAAGCAATCCAATGATAGGCATAAACACACATTTGCCATTCAGGAACATGAACCTTTTTGCGGAAGCTGCAGCTGATGGTAGTTTAAACAAGGCAATAGTGGCCGGACTTGTTACGATGTTAGGAGCTAAGGCGGGAATGGTGATGATGATACGTGATTATGACATTGGATTTTACAATCCTCATGGAGGGGCCTTTGGCGCTTCCTATCGTAATAGTGCCGAACGTGGATTATTATTCGGAATCACTTGTAAGCCTTCAAAGCAATGGACCATTTCGTTTTCTGCCGATAGGTTCCAATTCAAATGGTTGCGTTATGGCGTGTCGGCACCTACTACAGGAAGCCGTTTGGAAATCAATTTGTCGTATAAGCCGGATCGTAAGAATGAGATTTCGGTTCGTTTACGCAATTCGATCCGGATGGACGACGGGTCATCGGAAGGCAAAACCATATTGTATCCTGAGCGAAAGACAGAATCGGGAGTTCGATTGCAGCTTTTATCAAC